>CALDLG010000192.1 GCA_937910785.1 uncultured Lachnospiraceae bacterium
TTTGTGCAATCTGCCTTTACAGTTTATTCAGCGCACCTTTTGACACCTGAACCGTAATAGGAAATTTCGACACAGTGCGAAGCATTTTGTTCTATCCGTTCATTGAGAGGACTTATATGCGCAGTCTGTTAAAAAATCATCGGAACCCCGTTCTTTATGAACAGAATTGGCAGGCTCATAATTGACAGGCTCATGCCAAATATCTATGGTTGCATGTGGGGAGAAGTGGTATAATTAATAAATAAAAAGCTTTCTGAGAAAGAAGATTTCAGATTCCGGCAGGGATCGGATAAACGCGATTGACCGCTCCTTTCCTATGGAAATTAACAGGGAAGGCGGGGAATTTCTGAATACAATAAGGATGAAGGATGA
Organism: uncultured Lachnospiraceae bacterium; assembly: GCA_937910785.1. Taxonomy (GTDB): domain Bacteria; phylum Bacillota; class Clostridia; order Lachnospirales; family Lachnospiraceae; genus UBA3282. Next base: position 373 of record CALDLG010000192.1, read on the forward strand.
GTAAGGCATGTTTATCGCGTTGACGCGATTGTAGGCATATGATATTCTGATACAGGCGTTGCTGTTTTTTGCGGCGAAAGTTTACGGAAAAAATGCGGATGGCTGGAAGTGGTCTACATGGAGGGTGCGCATATGGATTGTACAAAGAAGCTTTTGGAACGGGCTGATGAAGGCACGTTTGTCGGGGAGAATCCCGGGCAGTATAGTGATGTGCAAAGCGTTCAGAATCTGGAGACGGTTATCAATGAGGGCCTTCGTATTGCCCTGCAGAAGGAGACCCCGGATCAGTCGCTGGAGGTGCTGCTGGAGCATCTTGGAAAAGCGCTGAACGGGGAGCGAACCTATATATTTGAACAAAATGAGTCCGGCGGTGATGATAACACTTATGAGTGGGTGGCCGACGGAGTAGAGCCGGAAAAGGAGAATCTTCAAAATGTTCTTCCTGAGGTGTGTGCGAGCTGGTATCGTAATTTCAGTATCGGCAACCATATCGTCATTGAGTGTCTGGAAGAGATCCGGGAGACTGACCCGCTTCAGTATGCGAATCTGAAGCAACAGGGTATCCATTCTCTTGTGGTGGTTCCTCTTCACGATGGTGAAAGGTGTATCGGTTTTTACGGCGTAGACAATCCACCTGTGAAGCTGCTGGAATATGCATCGAATATGCTTCAGACCGCGGCATACTTTATCGTCTCTTCTCTGAAGCGACGCAAATTATTTCGCGAGCTTCAGAAGCAGAGTTATAATGTTCTCAATGCTCTCAGTGTGGATTATCTGGGTATCTATCAGGTGAACTTTGATACAGACAGATGCGAGATATACCGGAACAGCGAACTGATGAGCATAGAATGCGGTGTAAATTATGAAGAAGATGGCTATCAGACGGCGATGGAGCGGTATATTTCCCAGTGCGTTGTTCCCAGGGATCAGAACAGACTTCGTGCCGTGACGAAAAAAGATTATGTGCTTGCCCAGCTTCGGACAAAGAAGAAGTTCTATGTCCGGTATCAGGTAAAAGACAGTTCCTATGGGTTGAAACATATGGAGCTTCATTTTTCTGCTTTGGAGAAGACAGCGGAAGAGAACTGTGCGATCTTTGCCAAACGGGATATTAACGCAGTGGTGGAGAAGGAAGAGAAATACAAGTTAGAGGCAAGGCAGAGTCTGGAAGATATTCTGGAGGGAGCCAGAACCGGGATCTGGACGATTGAGCTGGAAGAAGGATGTCGGCCGAGGATGTACGCTGATCGGACTATGCGGATACTGTTAGGAGTATCGGATGAGATAGAACCGGAGGAGTGCTATCACCACTGGTTTCAAAATATTGAGCCGGAGTATGTGGAGATGGTTCAGGAAGCGGTGAGGGAGATATTGGAAACCGGGCGTTCCGAGGTGATTTACCCTTGGAATCATCCTGTACTGGGTAAAATATATGTCCGTTGCGGCGGTGTGCCAAATAAGTCATTCAAAAAGCCGGGAACCAGTCTGAGCGGATACCACCAGGATGTCACGGAAACAATGATGACAAAGAATAAGCAGGAGCAGTCTATCATAGAGCTGCTGGAAAAGGTCAAACGGGCAAATTCAGTTAAAAGCGAATTTCTTTCTCATATGTCCCATGATATGCGTACCCCTATCAATGGAATTCTGGGAATACTGGCCATGATGGAGAAAAATCAGGATGATCCGGATAAGCAGAGAGAGTGCCGGAAGAAAATCCGTGTGTCAACGGAGCATCTGCTGTCCCTTGTCAACGACATTCTTCAGGTCAGTAAGCAGCAAAGCGGAAAACCGGTAGTAGTGGAGGAACCATTTGATCTGTATGATATATTGGAAAACAGCATTTCGCTTCTGACCGCCAAGGCGGAGGAGAGGGAGGTTCAGCTGACGCTTAAAGAAGTTGTCCTGCAGCATAACAGGCTGATCGGCAATCCGCTGCACGTGCAGCAGATTTTGATGAATATCATCGATAATGCGCTCAAATATAACCGCACCCATGGTTGCGTATTTATTCAGGTGAATGAGCTTTCCTTTGAAAATGGAATTGCCAGCTATCGATTCGTGATTGAAGATACCGGAATCGGGATCGGAGAGGAATTTTTAAAGCATATATTTGAGCCATTTACGCAGGAAGATCAGGGTGCAAGAACTAACTACAATGGTACCGGGCTTGGCATGTCCATCGTGAAGGAGCTGATTGACCAGATGAAGGGGAGCATTACGATAGACAGCCAGATTGGTAAGGGGAGCGTGTTTCAGATTACGCTGCCCATGCAGGTCGATAGTACGCAGAGCCCGCAGTCTGCGGATGAGGAGTCAGATTTGCAGGATGACATTTCCGGTATGCATGTTCTTCTGGTGGAGGATAATGAGATTAATCGTGAAGCCATGGAGTTCGTGCTTACGGATGCGGGCGCTGAAGTTGTGACGGCAAACGACGGAAAGGCCGCCGTAGATGCATTTGTGGCGTCCGATCCGGGGACGTTTGACTGTGTGCTCATGGATTTGATGATGCCGGTCATGAATGGGTATGAGGCGACCCGTGCGATTCGTGGTCTGAATCGGTCGGATGCGAAGGTTATGCCCATCATTGCGGTGTCGGCTAACGCATTTGAAGAGGATGTTGCGTTGTCGAAGGAGGCTGGAATGAATGAGCATTTGGCCAAGCCGGTGGATTTTAAAAAATTATTCAAAATCATGAACCGGCTGAGGCTCTGATAGAAGAGGACAGCTCATAAGACAGAAAAGCCAGTGGAACAGATAGAAATCCGGACAACTGGCTTTTCTGTTTTTTTATGCATACTACGATTTTTATTGGCTGATCCCAAATGAGGATAGGTAAACTGCGCCCCTACAAAGGTTGACATGTGTATACCAATATGATATAGTTGGTATACGAAAGTATACCTGCGTGGAAGAATCTGTTAATGGAAAGCAGGAATTATACGGGCATAAACCGGAGGAGGAGAGAGTTTATGACGAATGTAAATCTATCGGACGGCGAGTGGAAGATTATGAATACGCTGTGGGAAAGAGAGGCCGCGACGATTACGGAACTGACAGCGGTCTTGCAGGGCGAGACGGGGTGGGATAAGCATATTATTATCACGATGTTAAACCGCATGTCGAAAAAGGGCGCCGTATCCTGGCGCACGGTTGGACGGGCGAAGCAGTTTTATCCGGTTGTTTCGAGAAATGAGGTTTCCATTCGGGAGACAAGGGGTTTTTTGAACAAGGTTTACCGGGGAAGTATCGGAATGATGGTCAATGCTATGGTAGAGGATAAGGCGCTGACACAGGAGGATATCGCTGAATTGTATGAGATACTGGAGCAGGCGGAGAAGGGGATGCTATCATGAAAGAAGCAGTTATCACGTCTTCCGTACTGATCCTGTGCATTATATTACTCAGAAAGCTGTGTGGAAGAAAAATCAGTGCAAGACTGAGGTATATGCTCTGGCTGATCGTAGCGGTCAGACTGATTATGCCGGGAATCACTGCGGTCTGGCCGAATCTGCTGCCGGAAAGTGGCTGCAGTATTTTGAATATATCTGCCAGAATGGAACGGGCGGCACAGGACTATATACGGCCGCAGGAACCGTCTGCATATGAAAATCCTCCGGCTGTGGGCCTGCCCTTTTTTACGGAGGAGACTGCGGACGGAAACGTCATGACTTATCTGACCGACAGCTCCATGCTGCAGGAGCTTATCAGGAGGATCTGGTATCTGGGCATGGCGGCGGCAGGGATATGGATGGCAGGTGTCAATATCCGGTTTGCGAGAAAGCTTTACGGAAGCCGTAAGAGCTATATATATGAAAAAGAAGATCTTCGGCTGTCCATATATACGGTGAAAAATCTTTCCTCGCCCTGTCTGTACGGACTGCCGGGCAGGCAGGCGATTTATCTTCCGGAAGCAGTGACACAGGAGGATGAAAAAATCCGGCATATTCTGGCGCACGAGTATTGTCATTACCGGCATGGGGACATATATTGGTCAGCTTTTCGCTGCATTCTGCTGATGGTATACTGGTTCCATCCGCTTGTATGGCTTGCGGCCATACTGTCCAAACAGGACTGCGAGCTCGCCTGCGATGAAGCGGCAATCAGGAGGCTTGGAGAAGAAGAACGGATTGCATACGGCAGGACGCTTGTTGCGTTAATTACCAGAGAGACGAAAGCGGCGGACATTGTGTGTACGGCGACAACGATGACCGGTGGAACAGAAAATATCAGAGAGCGGGTCCGCAGAATCGCAGAGTCGCCCCGTAGAATCGCCGCGATTATACTTCCCCTGCTTCTGGCAGTTTCGGTGGTTATTGCATTGACGTTTACGAAAGCAAAAAACGAACCGGAGGGTACTTATCTGCTGGAAGGGGAGAGTTCATTAACCGTAACGACGAGCTGCTTTCAGGTGACATTTCCGGAAGAGCTTGCGTCGAAAACGTATTATCGGGGTATGAACGAAACGGATATTATTGTATATCACAAAGATTCCGATCTGGAAGTTGGTCGTTTTTGCATGATGTTTTATGAAGAAGCGCGGCAGCTTGCAGATGAAAGAGACGTCATACTTATCGGGAATTATGGTGCAAACGGAATGCTTGGCAGGCAGATTGAAGGCGGTGAAGCGGAAGTAAGCGTGACTTATCACGACTATACGGAGTCCGGTAACGAAGCGGACGGCGTAGCGGGAACGGACAGCAATTCGGAAACGATCTATAAGGTTATTGATGGGGAAGCGTCTCATGATTATCCGGATGCGGATACCTCTGATGAAGAAGTGCCTTATGATTATCCGGATGCGGATGCCTTTGATGAAGAAGTGCCTTATGATTATCCGGAAACGGATTCTTTTAGTGAAGATACTGCGGTACAACAGAGCAGCGGTCTTCCACCAATACCTTCACCCGAATCAGTGGAAAGGGAAATTATAAACCTGCCGTTTCAGGAAGATGAGGATTATAATGCGGTCGATGTCGGGGATGGACCAATTATTCCGAAGGAGGAAAGCGCTGATTATCAACCGAAAGAGTCTGTTACGGAGAGTTTTGTTTATCTGCCGGATGAGTCTGTTACGGAGACCTTTTATCAGCCGGATGAGTCTGTGATGGAAGCCGCTATTTCGAATGAACCCACGCTTCTGGGTGAACAGATCTGTTATCTGTATATACCGGCTGATTATGCGGAAGCGGACCCGGAAACGAAGGCGGCGCTGGAAGAGATGAACCGGATATTGATCGGTCTGGCGGATTCCGTCAATGTATTATCCGTAAGCCGGGAGGCGATGCGGGAAACTTTGAGAGGACTGGTGGAGAACAGAACCGCTTATGTGGGAGATCATGTCAGGGTATCCCAAATTGCGGGCTTTCTTCCGGAAGCTTCGGGGCTGCACTATGAGTTTTTAGCGCTTCAGACAACGACGGAGCCTTATGCGGCAACGCTTCACTACCGGCTTTGGACCGATGATGCGAAGTGGATAGATTCGAAGATACCGTTTTTGGAAGCGGTTTTGATGTTTGCGGCAGTAGAGAATCTGGAGATTTGCAATATATGTATTTATGAAGCGGACAGCGGGATGGAGCCGGAGGATGTGCCCCTGGAAGCGGGAAATCTGAGTTTTGGGCGAAGTCAGATGGAGGAACTGTTCGGACCGCTGTATTCGTGCTCCCAAACGGAGGAAAGTCTGACCGATCTGTATAATCGTGTGCTCGAATACCTGTACGATCAGAATAGCACTTCAGAAGAAAAATAAAAATTTTTATCTTTTTTGAAACATTTTCGGTTTTTTTGGCATCTAATATAGTAGATATAATAGATAATCGTATCGTAATTAGAATTTTTTAGAGATTTTTTAAAGATACGTCTGTTATTATCATATAAAATAGCGTATAGTAGTGTGAGAAGAATATTGGATTAGCCGCAGAGGGTGGGGAATATCGTGCAGGGAAGTGTACCGAAGAGGAACAGAGAAATTGCGTTATGGGAAATGGAAGAACCGCAGTCCGGACCCCGGAAGAAAAGCAGTAGAAGAAGACAGGGAAACGTAGCTATAGTCGATTTGTATCCGGACAGGGAGCGCTGGGAAGAAGGGCCTGCGAGACGAGGAAGAGCATCCGAGCCGGTCAGGCAGAGTCATATGGAAGAACCTGTCAGACAAAGGAGAACGATAGAGCCGATCGGGCAGGATTGGGCAGGGGAGCCTGCAAGGCGAAGAAGAGCATCCGAACCGGTCAGGCAGAGTCGTATGGAAGAACCTGTCAGACGAAGGAGAACGATAGAGCCGATCGGGCAGGATTGGGCAGGGGAGCCTGCAAGGCGAAGAAGAGCATCCGAACCGGTCAGGCAGAGTCGTATGGAAGAACCTGTCAGACGAAGGAGAACGATAGAGCCGATCGGGCAGGATTGGGCAGGGGAGCCTGCAAGGCACAGGAGACCGGCAGAACCGGTAAGACACAGAAGACCGGCGCCACCGCCGGAATGGGAGCGGGATGTTGATCTGATCGGAGAAGACTGGCAGATGCCGCCGCGTCGAAGAGTACGTTCCGGCCAGTATGAGAGACGAAGGAAAATGAAGAAGAGGAGTGCATATTTATACCGTACGATAGCGTTCTGTTCCATCGCCTTATGCCTGATGTTTGCCTATATGGCAGTGGACCTTGTGCGTGAATATACCAGGGAAGATACGAAGCGGCAAAAGATTCCGGTGGCAAAGGTGGAGGTTATGGAAGAGGAAAGAAGCGAAGGAATCACGAAACCTGCAATTGAAACTTCTTTGCTTGAAATCAATGATTTTTCCAGGCCGGGAACACCGCTTAACACAATCAACAGTGTTTTTGTACATTACACTGCGAATCCGGGAACGAGTGCGGCTCAGAATCGGAGTTACTTCGCTAATCTTGCAGAAACCCAGGAGCGGTCTGCGAGCGCGCATTTTATTATCGGATATGAAGGGGAAATTATTCAGTGCATACCGCTTGAAGAACAGGCGTATGCGGTTATGACAAGGAATGAGGATTCTATTTCGATAGAATGCTGTTATCTGGAAGAGGACGGAGAATTTACGGAGGAAACCTATGATTCTCTGGTGCATCTGCTGGCATGGCTGAAACAGAAATATAATCTTGCGGACACAGATATTCTCAGACATTATGACTGCGGCGGAAAGAAGTGTCCTTTATATTATGTCGAGCATGAAGAGGCATGGGAAAACCTGCTTATTGATGTGGCGAATTTTAAGGCGGAATAAGGTTTAACCTTATCCGCCTTTTTAATGGTGCGCCTGGCGGCGCACGTTTCCGATGGTGTACATTTATCTGAAGAAGAAACTTTTATTTTTTCATATAATCTTTGATAATGAGAGGAATCTGGGATAACATATTATCCACGTCTTCGAACATACTGCTCTTGGTCGTTCCCAGTTTTCTTGCGAGATTGATGTGTTTTACAACATCCTGATACTGTTTTCTGATTTTATCAAAGTATCCGCAGAGAACCTGAAGTCCCCGCTTCGATTCCTCGATGACGCTGTTGATTTCTGTCTGGACTGAGGTGGCATTTTCTGCTACCTGCGTGATGTTGTTGAACATTTCATAGGTCTCTTCCACTTTGTCAAGGCTCTGATTAAGCGCCTGCTGTGAAGAATTGATACTGGAGCTTAATTTTTCCGTTTCCTGTTCGACGTTCTGCACGCCGGAATTAACTTCATCAACAAGTCCCTTGATTTCGTCTGCCAGCACTTTGACTTCTTCCGCCACAACCGCAAACCCTTTTCCGCGTTCGCCGGCTTTTGCGGCCTCAATGGAAGCATTCAGCGCCAGAATATTAGTCTGGTCGGCAATGGATACGATTCGGTTCATACAGGACTTGATTTTTTTCACGGAAGACTGAAAATTATCAAATGTGCTTTCCATATCGCCGAAATAGCTTTCTACCTGTCTGGAACTGTTCTTTAGCTCTTCCACCTCATTTTGAGCCTGTATTACGGATTGGGCGATTTCGTCTTTTACCGTTGCAAACTGGCCGGATACCTGATTAATGTTGGAAAAAGTCTGATCAAAATTCTGCAGGGTATTCTGAAAACTGTCCGCTTCAACAAGTACATTGCCGAAGGAACTGCTTACCAGACTGAGTTCTTTTAAGGAAGTTACTTCATTCTGTACAAGATCCTGCTGATAGGTTTTCAAGCTGTCCGTTACATGCAGTATGGGGTACAGACTTTTTTCTTTATTATGAGATTTATTCTTAAGCAGCATTGTTGACCTCCCTATTCAAATACGACACACGTCATAGACTGATTGACGAATCGGTTATTGTAATGTTCTCCATAGCCGACAAGACCGACATGATTGCCAAGGGCGCTCATCTCCTGCAAATATTCCTGCATATAATTGTTGTCGTTGAACAGCAGATATCGGAACAGACAATTGACAGAAAATACGGCGGAACGTTTGGGGAAGTCGTTTTTTATCATCTGAATCGTGTCTTTAACGATCTTCCTGAAATCTCCAAGCTCCAGCATGATCAGTACATCCGAATCATTTACCTGTCGGAAACAGGTCAGGGCATTCCCGGTTACTTCCTTAATAGATATGATGCAGGTGTCGTCACCGTTAATTTTTCCAAAAGGATTTTTAAAGGTCTGTGTCAGAATTTCTTTCTCCGTTACATGGAGAATATCCTGATATACCTGTTTGGCGGAACGGCCGTTTAATTCACCGATTATGTAATTCGCTTTATCCGTCTTGGAGGCGATAAAATAATAATCTCCCATCTGGTGGTAAATATTTTCCTTATAGGTCTTTACCCGGCCTCCGTTATTTTTGACGATTGCATAAGCTACGGCATCCTGATAGATTTTGCCGTTGGCGGATATCTTTCCCGCATCGCCGGTTCCGCCGACAAGCGGAATATTTAAAGGTCCGAGTACACTGTATATGGTGGTCAGCACACAGGCATCATTTCCGGAGCAAAAATCAATACAAACGGTATCCCTTGAAGATCCGTTTACTTCATTTATGTCCTGTTTCAGACGTTCAATATACTTTACCGGCATGGTGGATACTTCCTCCAGCACATTGGCAGAAGCGGAAACACCGTCCGTAAAGGCTGTGACTGCGACGCCCTTTTCCACGACTTCCGTATCATAGCTCATTCCGATACAACCAATGCTGGGGACTTTAGGGAAAAGCTTTTCCAATTGCGCGACATGCTTTTCGAACTGTTCATCATTGGATAAAAGCATAATTAATTGTGGGTTATTCAAACCACGAACGGCTTCCTGTAAATCCCCGCTTTGACTTTTACCAAAAAACTGTCTCACTTTCTGATTCCTCACTTCCTTAATTTGACATTGTATAGGCAACATTATACTTTAAATTGTTATTAAAAATCAACAGTTATTCTAATATTTGCATTGACATTTTATCTTTTAAAGCGTAAAATAAATTCCGCAAAAGATATTACGGAAGCGATGACGTTTGTCGCGACAGGATAAACTGCCCAGATAGCTCAGTTGGTAGAGCAGAGGACTGAAAATCCTCGTGTCACTGGTTCGATTCCGGTTCTGGGCATTAGATTTTCAAACAGAATAATTGCAATTTTTATGCGGGTGTAGTTCAGTGGTAGAACACCAGCCTTCCAAGCTGGATATGTGGGTTCGATTCCCATCACCCGCTCTTTTTTTATTATAGCAGGAAATTCTGCCAAAGAGCGGAGGAACCTTTTTTGGAAAAGACGGAGTGAAAACAGCCATGGAAAAAGCGTATAAGCTTGAATTTGCGGGAGAACAGAACGGAAGCCTGTATGTGAACTGCTGCGGACTGTCGCAGACGGAACCGCTTCACAGTTTCGGACCGGCGTTAAAACCGCATTATATGATTCATTATATTCTGAGCGGCAGGGGAATTTTTTCGATCGGCGGGAAAGAATATCCTTTGGAGGAAGGCTACGGTTTTCTGATCACACCGGATGAACTGGTTTTTTATCAGGCGGATGAGCAGGAGCCATGGACATATGTCTGGGTCGGCTTCAGCGGCGTGCAGGCAGGGGAGTATATCGGCAATATGGGGTTGTCAGTGAAACAGCCTGTTTTTAAGTCCGAGCGTTCGGACGAACTGTACCAGATTATCAAGGATATGATGGAGCATAATACGTTTGGCATGTCAAATGACCTGCGGAGGAACGGACAGCTTGGGATTTTTCTTTCCGTCATAGCGGAGAGTGCGGCGGTCACCGGGAAGAATGAGGCGGACAGGGCCAATATTTATGTGAAAAAGGCGGTTGCATTTATTCAGAGCAATTACTGCAATGCGATCAGGGTGACGGATGTAGCGGACTATGTCTGCATTAACAGAAGTTATCTTTATACGCTTTTTCGAAAATCGACAGGAATGTCTCCGCAGCAGTTTCTTACGGCATTTCGAATTACGAAGGCGACCGAACTTTTACAGCTGACCTCGCTTCCGGTCGAAAGCATCGCTTTTTCCTGCGGATACAGCGATCCGATGGTATTCGCGAAAGCCTTCCGTCAGATGAAAAGAATGTCGCCTACGGCATACCGAAAGGAGATGCAGAAGGGTGAGACCCGGAGGAACAAGGAATATCTGAAGCAGGTGGAGGATTTTATCAGCCGGATCAATAAACTGAATAATTAACATTTTGACAGATATAGAAAACAAACGGATATTTTATGAAGGGCCTGTTTTTTATATGATTATTCTGTAGAAGACAGTATTTGTAAAGGAGACGGGGTTATGAAGGAAATGGTATTAAAAAAATTCGAAGAAATTTTTGGAGACATTAAGGATGTCAGTGTGTACTTCGCGCCGGGACGTGTTAATATGATTGGGGAACATACGGACTATAACGGCGGACATGTTTTTCCCTGTGCATTGACGATCGGAACGTATGCGGCGGCAAGAAAACGACAGGATAATAAACTGCGTTTCTATTCCATGAATTTTGACGGGCTCGGCGTGATCGAATCTTCGATCGAGGATTTAAAACCGGAAAAGGACGCGCACTGGACCAACTATCCAAAGGGGGTTATGTGGGCATTTGAGAAAAGAGGATTTAAGCTGCCCTGTGGACTGGATATCGTATTAAACGGCAACATCCCCAATGGTTCCGGACTTTCTTCTTCCGCATCGCTGGAGGTTCTGACCGGATATCTGCTGCGGGACCTGTTCGGTTTTGATGTGACCAATGTGGATCTGGCGTTGATCGGTCAGTATTCGGAGAACAATTTTAATGGCATGAACTGCGGTATTATGGACCAGTTCGCTTCTGCCATGGGCAAAAAGAATCATGCGATTTTCCTGGATACGGCGGATCTTTCATATGAATACGCGCCGCTCGTTCTGGAAGGCGCCAAAATTATCGTAACAAACAGCAAGGTAAAGCATTCTCTGGTGGATTCGGAATACAATACGAGAAGAAGCGAGTGCGAGAAGGCGCTTGAGGAGCTGCAGACCGTGATTGGCATCAATGGACTCGGCGATCTGTCCGAGGAACAGTTCGAGCAGTACAAAACGGCGATTCAGGACGAAGTACGCGTGCGCAGGGCAAAACATGCGGTGTACGAGAACCAGAGAACAATCCGCGCGGTGGAGGCTCTGAAGAAGAATGATCTGGAGCTTTTCGGGAAGCTGATGAATGCGTCGCATGTATCTTTGCGGGATGACTATCAGGTATCCTGTGAGGAGATCGACGTGCTGGTGGAAGAGGCATGGAAGATTCCGGGCGTTGTCGGGTCCCGGATTACCGGCGGAGGCTTCGGCGGCTGTACGGTCAGCATTGTTAAGAATGAGGCTGTGGAGGAATTTAAGGAGAAGGTTGG
>CALDLG010000193.1 GCA_937910785.1 uncultured Lachnospiraceae bacterium
GACGGCTCCGATATCAGGGTCTATGGAATGTATTCGAAGGAATACGGATGTGAGGGCATCAAAATTCTGATTGGGGAAAAAGCAAGTGATTTTGACGAGCCCTGGATGATCAGATTTTGCGGTATGGAAGAAAACATTCGTGTTTATGAGTCCGCGGAAGACGGAATGCCCCGGACATTTGCGTTCAAAACAGGGGTGGTCAATTCTTCGGATTCGGAAATTTGGAATCTGCATTTGTGTGACCGCGATGAATCGGGGAAAATCGAATTGCTCACGATCCGGCCGGGAGAATTGCTGGAGGAGATAAAAGGAAGGCTGAGCTTTGCGGTCGATGTGGAGGAAGGCAAGGTCGATGTTTACGATAAAGGAAAGAAAGTGTTTTCGATTCCTGTGGAAGCGTCCGGGGAAGCAATGAGGAGAATCGACGAAGTGATCATAGGAGAAAATGCGGCTTCGTGGGAGCTTGGAAGAAGTGAGAGCGAAATCCGGATGATCTTTGCGATCGGTCTGAAAGCGGAGGGAACGGATGGAATCTGGTATTCCCGACTGCCGCTTCTGGGAATCGAAGTATCCTGCGGAAGCGCCGGAGAACGAAAGGTGCGGCTTGGTCAGACGGAGCATACGGATTATGTGAATGCGCTGATTCAGGAGGCAGATACTTTTGATCAGTATCTGGGGCTGGCAGAGACGTCTTCATCGAATGACGAATCCGAAACGGAAGCGGTTTTAAAGGCGGTGGACGGATCGGACGATTCCCCCAATCTGCTGACGGAGGCGGTTTCGATGCCGGGGGAGACCGGTCATCATGATCTGGCGGTTTCCTGGTTAATACCCTGCCCGTCTTATACGCAGATCTCTGATACTTTTGGGACCGAAACCCATCCGCAGACGGGAGAACAGAGATCGCATAACGGAATCGATTTCGCCGCGGAAAAAGGCGCGGACATTCTGGCGGCGGCGGACGGTGTGGTTTACCGGACCGGTTATGAAAGCGCGGGAGGGAATTATGTGATCCTTTATCATGGTCAGAGCGGTGAATTCACTTATTATACATGCTGTCAGGATATTCTTGTTTCCGAAGGAAACAGTGTGACGGCGGGACAGAAGATCGCCACAGTGGGAAACACCGGCCGCTCCACCGGTCCGCATCTGCATTTTGCGCTGAGCAGGGACGGGGAATTTATCGAGCCGGTTTTCGAATAATGACAGGCCGGATTAAAATCCGGCCAGCATAAAGCCCATCAGCTGATCTCTGACAACGGCATCCTGAGCGCCCTTTGCTTTGGATGCCTGACTGTCAAGTTCCGTTTCGGTCGCTTCGGCAAGCCTTAATTTTTCCAGAAAGGCTTTTTTCTCCTGCTCGGCCTCTTCGGCTCTTCGTTCCGCTCTCGCCTGACAGCGCATCTTCGCCGCATATTCCATGGAATCCAACATCTGCTGCATTTCTGATATCGTATTTGTATTCATGCCCGTTACCCTGCCCTTTCTTTTTTCATTCTGATATAATTATCGGACGGCACCGGTTTTTTCTGAAGGGGAACCTGCGCGATGCCAATTCCTTACATTGCTGTAACAACCTCTTCCACAATTTTATTTTCTGTGTTATACTGTACGCAGAGACATGCTGTTACGGGCATCCGACCGCCAGCAGAGATTAAAAACGCACACAGAAAGTAGTTGGGGATAAATGAAATATAAGAAGATTAATGAGGCGACCGTTCAGTGTATTATTTCGGAAGAGGATATGGAAGAATACGGTCTGACATTGTCGGATATTTTTGAACGGAATGAAAAGGGAGAGGGCTTTTTGCGGGATGTTGTGGAGCGCGCCCATGACGAGGTAGGCTATCGCCTGAATGGAGACAATATCGCGATGCAGATCACACCGATCCGGGATGAAGGACTCGTCATTACTTTTTCGGATGAAGGGATTGCCGGGTTCCAGAACATGCTGGAGCATATTAAGGAAGTGCTGTCGGGCTTTGATCCGGAGAGTATCCGGGAAGCGGCGAAAACAATCGCGGAGAACGCGGGAAAACAGCAGAAGGGGCTGGAAGAAACCTGCCGGATTTTTGTATTCGCATCCATGAATCATGCGATGCGGTATTGTGCGGCGATCCCGTCGGAACTGTCGGTCAGAAGTCATCTGTATAGCCTGAAGGATACTTATTATCTGGTAATAGAAAAACATCGGCTTTCGAAAAAGAATTTTAATAAGATCAGTGCACAGGCCGTCGAGTTCGCGAAGCTTGTCGCGCCTTCGGAGGAAAAACTGTTTTATCTGAGGGAGCATGGCGAGTGCCTGATGAAAGACAGGGCGGTTTCCACGCTGCGCAGAATATGCTTATCACATTAGGAAAATACAGACTGAACTGTTTTTTGCCGGAAAGAAAAGAAGGGCAGCAGGAAGTCAGTCAGGCAGTTTATTTACATACGGCGGCAGGAGAGGCGGAATCCGTCTGGGAACTGACGGATCGGAGCTTTGCGCTCGTCGTGGTCGAGGGGATCGACTGGAACAGAGATCTGTCTCCCTGGCGGCATGAGAAGGTTTTTGCCGGGGGAGAGGATTTTGCAGGAGGCGCGGCAGAATATCTTACGACGCTGACAGAGCAGCTGATTCCGGCAACGGAGCAGGCTTTGAAGCTTCGGCCGGAGCGGCGTTATCTGGCCGGGTATTCTTTAGGTGCGCTATTTGCGGTATATGCAATTTATCATACTTCTCTTTTTGACGGTATTGGTTCCATATCAGGCTCGTTATGGTATGACGGGTTTCTGCGCTATGTTGAAGAGCATACGGTCAAACGCAATCCCGAAAAAATTTATTTTTCATTAGGAAAAAAAGAGGCGTCATCTGCACGAGGAATCATGCAGACTGTTTTGGTGCGCACGAAGCAGATAGAGGAAAAATTTCGAAATGACGGTATTGACACCATGATGGAAATGAATGAGGGAAATCATTTTACGCAGGCGCCGGAGCGGATTGCCAAAGGGATACGCTGGCTGCTGCGATCACCGGAAAGGACAGAGGGAAAAGAATTTGAGTGAAAATCAGGAAAACAGAAGGAACATGGAAGCAGAAAACGGGATGGAGGAAAAGCAGGACAGGAACGGGGAAGCGTTAACTTATCGGGATTCCGGCATCGATGAGCGGATTATTCGTGCGGTGGAGGAAATGGGCTTTGAGCATATGACACCGATTCAGGAACAGGCGATTCCTGTTTTTTTGTCGGGAAAAGATGTGATCGGACAGGCCCAGACGGGAACCGGAAAGACGGCGGCCTTCGGAATTCCGATTCTGGAGAAAATCGATCCGGAAAACAGAGGACTGCAGGCGATCGTCTTATGTCCGACAAGAGAGCTTGCGATGCAGGCGGCCGATGAGCTGCGTAAGTTTGCCAAATATCTGCATGGCATTAAGGTGCTGCCGATCTATGGCGGTCAGGATATCGTCAGACAGATCAAAAATCTGAAGGGCGGTGTGCAGATCATTGTCGGTACGCCCGGACGCGTCATGGACCATATGCGCCGCCATACGATCAAAATGGAACAGGTGCATACGGTGGTGCTGGATGAGGCGGATGAAATGCTGAATATGGGCTTTCGGGAGGATATCGAAACGATCTTAAAAGAGGTGCCGGAGGAACGGCAGACAGGTCTTTTTTCTGCGACCATGCCGGGCCCTATTCTGGAAATCACGAAGGAGTACCAGAAGGATGCCGTTTTCCTGAAAATGACGCCGAAGGAGGTAACCATTCCGCTAATCAGGCAGGCTTATTATCTGATACAGTATCAGGACAAGGAAGAGGTGCTGTGCCGCCTTATGGATTATTACGATCCTTCACGCGCGCTGATTTTCTGCAATACGAAGCGAATGGTGGATGAGCTGACAGAGCATCTGAAGGCGCGGGGATATGCGGTGGAAGGACTGCATGGAGACCTTTCCCAGAATCAGCGGGATACGGTGATGAATCTGTTCAAAAGCGGCCGCGCTGCGGTTCTGATCGCGACCGATGTTGCGGCCAGAGGAATCGATATCGACAATGTGGAGGCGGTCTTTAACTATGATGTGCCGGAAGATATCGAGTATTATGTCCACCGGATCGGAAGAACGGGCCGGGCGGGGAAAACAGGGCGTTCCTTTACGCTTGTGACGCGGCGTGAGATACGGAAGCTGCGCGAAATCGAGCGCGCCTGTCATACGAAGATCCGGGAGCGGAAGATTCCCTCCGCGGCCGATATTATGGCGAAGAAGGCGGAGAAAATACTCAAAGAAGCGGAAACTGTGATACAGGAACAGAATATCGACAGGGCAGTGCAGTTTCTTACGGAACGCTGCGAGGCCGGAGAGTACGGCGTATTGCAGTATGCGGCGGCTTTTATGAAGATGAAGCTTGGGGACGATCTGGAGGAGATCAGACAGGAACGTTCGCCGCTTGATTGGGTGACACAGGGCAGAAGAGGCCGGGGTGAATCCGGCAGAAGCCGGTCCGGCGGCAGAGCCGACCGAAGAGGAACGGGCAGAGACCGGTTTGACCGCAGAGGCATGGACACAGAGCGGACGGATCGAAGCCGGTATGACCGGGGAAAGAGGGATGGAGAGCGGGCGGACCGAAAGCGGTTCGACAGAGACGGAGGCAAAAGGAACCGGACGGGCGCAGGTTCTCATGACGGGTACGGAGCGGAGAGAAACCGGGACGGCAGAAGACATGACAGAAACAGCGCCGACCGGAACAGCAGATATGCGGTTCTGCGCATCAGAACCAAAAAGCAGAAATAAAAACATGCAGGGCTCAGAGCGTCAGTTCGTTTCCATGATCCTTCAGCCATTTGCGCAGACTGCGGTATTCCGGGCAGACGGATTCGACGGCCTGCCAGAAGGCGGGTGAATGGTTCATGTGGGTCAGATGACAGAGCTCGTGCACGATGACATAATCCAGAACGGCAGGAGGGGCGAGCATCAGTCTCCAGTTAAAGGAAAGGGTTCCTTTGCTGCTGCAGCTTCCCCACCTTGTTTTCTGGTCGCGGATGGTAATGCGGTGATAGACGCCGCCGGTCATGGTGTGGTAATAAGCGGTCCGCTTGGGAATATATTCGCGGGCAGCTTCCCGGTACCGTTGTTCCAGCGCGGCTTTTTGAACGGCAGACAGGTCGGAAACGGGTCTGCTGTTTTTCTTTGCGATCATTTCCAGATAATGGGTAATGATCCAGCGGCTTTTCTCCCCGGCCATCCGCATGATTTCCCGTTCGCTGATGTGAAGCGGCACCCGGAAAATAATTTCCCCGTCCTCTTTGATCGAGATTGCCATCGTTTTGCGTCCGCTTCTTACAACGGTAAAAGGGAGCGTATATTCGGTTCCGTTACAGGAAATATGGAGAGTGTTTTGCATCGGTCTTCCTTTCTGCGCCAGGGGATGTGGCAGAGGGCTTACAGGGCCTGCCTTTGGTTTAAGTCTGTTTTTGGCATAAGCCTATTTTAACATAATCTATTTGTAAATCAACATGAGATGTGGTACGATAATACGAAGAGATTTTCTACGGCATCTGAAAAGACGCTGTCCAGGAAAATGGAAAAGGAGAGAAAAAAGATGGGAAAGAAACCGGCAGTATTGATGATTCTCGATGGCTACGGCCTGAATGAAAAGACACAGGGAAATGCGGTGGCACAGGCGGATACGCCAGTGATGGATAAGCTGATGAAAGAATGTCCTTTCGTAAAAGGAAATGCAAGCGGCATGGCGGTCGGCCTTCCGGACGGACAGATGGGCAATTCCGAGGTCGGACACCTGAACATGGGTGCGGGCCGCATCGTTTATCAGGAGCTTACCAGAATTACGAAGGAGATTCAGGACGGTACCTTTTTTGAAAATCCGGCATTGCTGGACGCGGTAAATAACTGCAAAAAGAACAATTCCTCCCTTCATATGTACGGACTTCTGTCCGATGGCGGTGTACACAGTCACAATACGCATTTATACGGTCTGTTGGAGCTTGCGAAGAGAAACGGTCTTGAGAAAGTGTATGTGCATGCTTTTCTGGACGGACGCGATACGCCTCCGGCCAGCGGGAAAGGTTTCGTGGAAGATCTGGAAGCGGAAATGAAAAAGATCGGCGTCGGTGAGGTTGCTACCGTAACGGGCCGTTATTATGCGATGGACAGAGACAATAACTATGACAGAGTGCAGAAGGCCTATGCCGCGCTGACAAAGGGCGAGGGGATGGAAGCGTCCAGTGCACCGGAAGGCATTCAGGCTTCTTATGACAGAGAGGAAACGGATGAATTCGTAAAGCCTACCGTTGTGATGAAGAACGGTGCGCCCGTTGCGACGATTTCCGACGGAGATTCGATCATTTTCTTTAACTTCAGACCGGACCGGGCAAGAGAGATTACGAGAAGCTTCTGTGATGATGATTTCAAGGGCTTTGACAGAGGAAAGAGACCGGATGTGACTTATGTCTGCTTCTCCGATTATGATCCGACGATCCCCAATAAAGAAGTGGCGTTCCATAAGATTGCGGTAACCAATACCTTTGGTGAATGGCTGGCGGCTCATCATATGAAACAGGCGAGAATCGCGGAAACAGAGAAGTATGCGCATGTAACGTTCTTCTTTAACGGCGGCGTGGAAGAGCCCAATGAAGGAGAGCACAGAATTCTGGTCAATTCTCCGAAGGACGTTGCAACCTATGATCTGAAACCGCAGATGAGCGCATACGAGGTGTGTGACAATCTGGTCAATGCGATTAAGTCCGGCGAATATGATGTGATCATTATCAATTTCGCGAATCCGGATATGGTAGGGCATACCGGCGTGGAGGCGGCTGCGATCAAGGCTGTGGAAGCGGTGGACGAGTGTGTCGGCAGAGCGGTGGAAGCGGTAAAAGAAGCGGACGGCGTGCTGTTTATCTGCGCGGATCATGGCAATGCGGAGCAGCTCATCGATTACGAAACGGGAACGCCTTTTACGGCGCATACGACCAATCCGGTACCGTTTATTCTCGTGAACGCAGACCCTGCTTACCGGTTGCGTGAAGGCGGCTGTCTGGCGGATATTGTACCGACGTTAATCGAGCTGATGGGTATGGAGCAGCCCGCGGAGATGACGGGGAAATCACTTCTGATCAAATAAGAGGAAACCGTGAAACGAAGGCTGTTTTGCGCGGAAGGATAAATCCGTATGGAATGCAGAGTGATGCGAAGAATCGAGTGATCATCGGCGTATCAGAAAAGGAGCCGGCGGCGGTGCAGATCGCCGCCGGCGGATACGGCCTGGCAGGAGGCATGAAGTGCCGCGTCACACCTCATAGACGGCCGCGCCGAAAGCGGGCAGTGTCTGCGGACCGGAGACTTCCTTTCCCGTAAAAAGCGAGTGCATCGGTTTTAAAAGGGTATAGGAGACTTCCGACGCATGGAAGTTTAAGACGAACAGGAAGTTTTTATCTCCTTTCCTGCGGAGCGTCAGTTCCACATCCTTTCCATCGGCCTCGATCAGCCCGGTAAAAGGCGATACGGCGCCGGCATAGGAAAGGAGCTTTGGCAGTGTTTCCCGGGAAAAGGCGCTGCCAAGATGCAGTACCCGCCCCTGGCCTGTATGGCGTTCCGTCAGCGCAGCTTCTCCTGCGTAATAACTGCCTGTATATCGAGCAAGGACTTGCGTGCCGGGAAGCGGTGTCAGAATATCGTTGAAAACGGGCATGGGAAGGCGGGTGCCGTTCCAGTCCGCATAAACAGCCTCTTCCGCCGGACTTGTATAGGTGAAATCCCGGATATCCGTTCCGGTGAGTTCCTGCAAAAGCCCAGGCTGAGGCAGCATTTCACAGATGCCGTTTTCATTTTTCAGACCGCTCCGGCATCCGAGGATCAGCGTTCCGCCCTGTTTTACATAGGCGGTAAGCAGCGCTGCCCGTTCTTTATTCATGATGACCGGATGCGGGTAGAGCAGAACCGGATATCCGGTCAGATCGGAGAGAGCGCTGTTTTCCCGCAGATAAATGATGTCATAGGGCAGATTGGCAAGCTCCGCACCGGCGAAAATTTCGTTTTCGCTGTGGGATGCGATGCGATTATGCCAGATATCCGTATCCATATCCCAGACGTTGTCATAATCCTTTAACAGACCGAAGGAAGCGACATAATCCGCCTGACAGACCGGCTCAAGGGCCCGGAATTTCTGATAGAAATCCTTAACTTCCCGCAGTTTTCTGTTATCCCTGTTATCATAATCCAGAATGCCATGCCAGTAGATTTCCGTTCCGAAGGGGCAGGTACGCCAGCGGAAAAAGGAGATGAAATCCGCGCCATGCGCAACGCTCTGCAGTGCCCAGAGAGTCAGCTGTCCGGGTCTGGGAGCGGGGCCTTCCATCCGGTTTGCCCAGCCGCCGGCGCCGGACTGCTGTTCCATGATGCCGTAGTGCGGACAGATGGAACGAACCTCGTTCTGGTTTTTGGAATTCCAGCGGTCGTTCAAAGGGTCGTTTTGCGGGTCGGTACCGAGTCCGAAGGCAAAATTCGGATAGGAATCATAGGTATAAAGATCGAGGCATTCCTTCTGCATCCGATGATTGTCGATATAGGGAAACATGCCGTTTGTGGTGATGAAATCGCCGGGCTTTCTGTATTGGCGGATAATATCGGCCTGCATTTTGCAGAAGCGAAAGGCGCTTTGTGCGATAAAACGATAGTAGTCCAGCTTACGGTGCGGATTGATGCCCTCAGCCGGTACGGGCCTGGGAAGATGGACCTGATTCCAGTCCGTATAGGTCTGATTCCAGAAGACGGCGCCCCAGGCCGCGTTCAGGGCATCCAGCGTTTCATATTTTTCCTGCACAAAGAGGCGGAAGGCGAGATCGTCCGCGTCCGAATAAAATTCCCGGACTTCGCAGTTCAATTCGTTGTCGATCTGCCAGCCGATGATGGCGGGATGGGAGCCATAGTGTGAAGCGCTTTTCTCCACAATGTTCCTGCAGTAGTTAAGATAGACGGGCGAATTATAATTATAATGCTTTCTACAGCCATGCCGGTAGAGCACACCGTCCATCCGCGCATTCAGAGTTTCCTCGTGGGCTTCTGTCAGCCATGCGGGCGGCGTTGCCGTCGGGGTGCAGAAAATAACCTTCATTTCCTTTTGCGAGCAGAGATCCAGGAAGCGGTCGAAGAAGGAAAAGTCGTATTCATTTTCCGCGGGTTCGATCTTATTCCATGCGAATTCTCCGATGCGGATAACGCTGATGCCGGTGTCCTTCATACGGGTCAGATCGGCCGCCCACAGATCTTCGCTCCAGTGCTCCGGATAATAGCAGACGCCCATCGTCATGCTGTCCCATGCAAAATTCTGTTTATTGTCTGAAATATGTCTTTTTATCGTTTCGTTCATGGAAATACCTCCTGCATGTTTTTTGACATCATTGTACTATTTTGCGGGCTGTCTGTCAAAAAAACCGGATAAAAATTGCAAAAAAATCCGAAAAATGGTAACTGGGTCTGTTCATAACAAAAAAATGATTGTATAATAAGACTAATACACATGTATATTTCTGTATAAGTATGTGAATATTGCTGAAATTGTATTGTGTATCCGATGTTGCGGAATGTTTTGCCCTGATTGTCATCCGACGATAAGGGACAGGAGTGTATTTATGAGACGGAAAAGAGAATCGATATTTAAGGCAGGTTATATCATTGGCCTGCTGATGATCAGCGTCATAGCTTTTGCATTGTATTCTCACCGATTAAGGGAGGAACTTCGTGAACTGGTGCGGAATACGCTGAAAGAAGTTTCCAACCAGAATATTCTCGTCGTGCAGAAGGAAATTGAGGGTGATCTGGCGGCGCTGGAGGAGATTGCGGAGAGAATCAGTGCACTGGGGGAGACGGATGAGAAAGAGATTCTGGAAGTTCTGAAACGGATTGAGGAGCGCTATTCTTTTAAACGAATGGGTTACTGCCGGACAGACGGTATTCTGCATACGACGGTTGACGACGTGGCGGATGTTTCGGAAAGAGAGTATTTTAAGGCTTCCATGCAGGGAGAGAGTTATATTTCCGATCCGCTGATCGATCTGATGGATGAGGAAGAAATTATCGTTTTCAGCGCACCGATCAAAAGTGACGGAGAGGTCATCGGTGTCCTGTGCGCGCCTTATCGGGTGGACAGCCTGAAAGAAATTCTGGCGGTATCTTCCTTTGAGGGGGAGGGTTATACTTATATCGTAGAGCGTGACGGAAATAAGGTTGTGGATTCCACACATCCGACCAGTTTTCAGAACATGACTAATATTTTCACATCCATGACGGAAGCGGATCAGCGGAACTATCAGGCGGTGGAAGATCTGAAGCGGATCCTGAATGACGGCAGGACCGGTTATGTTATTTTCTATAACAAGGTCGGCAAATATATGTACACGACGCCGCTGGGCGTCAAAGACTGGTTTCTGATCGATGTGGTTCCCGTGGATTTCATGGAAAATACATCGAATTATATCATACACAGGACCTATCTGATGTGCGGATTTCTGGCCGTAATCTGTGCGGTCATTGCGTTTGCGCTCATGAACGAGGAACGCAGGAAGAAGCAGCGGATACAGAATCTGCTGTATGTGGATGAGCTGACAGGAGGAAATACGCTGGCGAGGTTTAAAATCGAGCTGGAGCACAGGATTCAGGTCCACTATAAAAATATTGCCCTCATAAAAATGGATCTGGATGATTTTAAACTGGTCAATGATCTGTTTGGTTATGAGGAGGGAAACAGAGTTCTGCGGTTTGTCGGGAAAACATTGCAGGAAAGCTGTCGTGACGGGGAATTTACAGGGAGAAGCAATGCGGATCGTTTTGTGATGCTGCTGCTTTATGATGAAGAAAGAGAGGTCAGGCAGCGGATTCTTAAAATTGCGGAGGATATTCAGAGCCTGCACCTTTCGGAAACGCTGGAATATCTGCTGCATCCGGTATTCGGTATTTATTACAGAGAGCCCGGTGAGGATAACATAGAGGATATGTTAGACTGCGCGTCCCTTGCCCACAATATGGCGAAGCAGGCCAAGAACGGCATCTACAGGGTTTATACCAATGAAATCAAAGAAAAAGAGCTGCAGAAAAAGCAGCTTTCCGACCAGATCGAGCACGCCTACAAGAATCATGAATTTGTCGTTTATTACCAGCCCAAGTATGATTCCAGAACGCAGAAACTGGCCGGCGCGGAAGCGCTTGTCCGGTGGCGCAGGCCTGACGGACAGATGGTATCGCCGGGACTTTTCGTCCCGCTGGCGGAAGAGAGCGGTTTTGTCTGTAAGCTGGATGAATATGTGTTCCGGGAGGTTTGTCTTGCGCAGAAGCGCTGGCTGGATAAGGGCCTCGGCATTGTGCCGATTTCCGTAAATCTTTCCAGGAGACATCTGGATAATCCGGAATTTATCGATGAATACAAGGCGATTCTTGACGAATCCGGCGTACCGATCGAGTATATTCAGCTGGAAATTACGGAAAGCGCCATGTTCGAGAAAAAGGATGAATTCGTGCAGATTATGGAAAGACTGCATGATCTTGGATTTATGATTCTGATGGATGATTTCGGAACGGGATATTCCTCTCTGATGATGTTAAAATCCATACCGATCGATGTGATGAAGTTAGACAAGAGCTTTGTGGATGATTATGACGATGCGAGAGGAGAAAGCATTATCCGCTGCGTTATGCGGATGGCGCAGGATTTAAGCATTGCGATTACGGCGGAGGGCGTGGAGACAGAGGCGCAGTACAGATTCTTAACGAGCGTTGGCTGTGATACGATTCAGGGATACTATTTTGCGAGACCGATGCCGGAAGAAGAATATGAGGTACGCATGCGGGCATAGCTGATACAGCTGTAAAACTGAAATAACCGGCAAATACGAATTTGATATATGAACTTCAGACTACATGAAATTCACATGAAAAACCCTGTTGACACCGGCAGGGTTTTATCATATACTAAGTGTACTAACAATGATAGTACACTTAGAAGGAAGGAGGAGCCATGATTGTCATAGATTATAAAGATACGAGACCGATCTACGAGCAGGTGGCCGAGAAGTTTAAGGTGTTGATTTTAAAGGGAGTCATGCAGGCCGGTGAGCAGATGCCTTCGGTCAGGAATCTGGCGATGGAGCTGTCCATTAATCCGAATACGATTCAGAAAGCTTATGCGGAGCTGGAGCGGGAGGGATTTATTTATACGGTAAAG
>CALDLG010000194.1 GCA_937910785.1 uncultured Lachnospiraceae bacterium
TTTCCGAAGTCAGACGCAAGGGAATATTTTGTGCAATCTGCCTTTACAGTTTATTCAGTGCGCCTTTTGACGCCTGAACCTGAAAAAAGCTCAGCTTACGCCGAGCTTTCTCAGTTCCTCCATAGCCTGCTCCTGATTCCGAAACAGGATCGTATGTATCCCGAAGGCTTCCGCTCCGGTCAGGTTCTTCTGCGTATCATCCAGAAAAACGCATTCCTCCGGAACGAGCCCATACCGGTCGATCAGAATCTGATAGATTTCCGGCATCGGCTTGATTACCTTCTCCTTCCAGGAAAGAATTCCTCCGTCCAGATAGGGCAGAAAATCCAGTGCTTTCGCGCACTCCTTCTCGGCTCTTTCGGAAAAATTGGATAAATACAGCGTACGATAGCCCTTCCGTTTCAGTTCCTGTATCCAGGGAATCGCGTAATCGTTTCGAACGACCATTCCCTCCACATCGGTAAGACATCTGCGGATATCCGCCTCCATCTCCGGATCGTTTTCAATAAATTTCCGTATGATTTCCTCAGAGGTCATCTCGCCCCTGTCATATTCGTTCCATGCATCACTTTTCACCGTCGCCTCCGCAAGCCGCCTCAGCTTTTCACCCGTATAGCCAAAGCTTCTGTAGTGCGCTTCCCATGTGAAATCCGCAAGCACGTTGCCGATATCGAAAATAATTGTTGTGATCATATGAATTCCTCCGCCTTTTCTTCTTCCTGTTTTCATGTACCTTCCTGATTCCATGCATGATCCCGTACACTTATCTCTTACAGCCTCCGTTCACTGTTCATGAAACAGCCGCAGCAGATTTTCGGTGGCCGCGGACACCGGATTTTTCCGATCCGTTACGACACAGAAATGCCTTTTCGGAATGATCCTGTTCAAATGGAGCTCAAACAGCCGTCCGTCCTCCAGATATTCTTCCGCAAAATCCCGGACAACACAGCCGACGCCAAGATTTCTCAGCGCAAACTGTACGATCATCTCACTGGTTGCCAGTTCGAACTCCGGATGAATCTTCACATGATTTTCTGACAGAAACTTCTCCATATGCCTTCCTGTGCTCGTGATTCCTTCCAGAAAAATCATCGGCATTTTTTCAAGCTCCTGCAGAGCCAGTATTTTATTCTTATAGGAAATGAATTTTCTACCCGCCACGAAAATATCCTCGATCTCCCGCACATTCTCGGAGCAGACCGAAGCCGTTTCCTCAAACGGCGTACTGACAACCCCAAAATCAATCCGGCCCTCCTGCAGATTCCGCAGTGTTTCCGGCGTCGGGGCATTCGTCACCGCAACCCGGATGCCGGGATACCGTTCGTGGAAGCGTTCCAGATAAGGAAGGAGATAAAACTGCAGCGTCATATCGCTGGCTCCGATATGAATCTCCCCCAGCTCCAGATTCAGCATCTGTTTTAACTTTTTTTCACCGAGCGCAAACTGCTCGCAGCCTCTGGCGGCATAATGATAGAGCAGTTCTCCCTCCTTCGTCAGTCTGATGCCTCTCGACGCCCTGACAAAAAGCTTCGTGCCAAGCGCTGCCTCCAGCTGTCTTACGGACTGGCTGACCGCCGGCTGGGAAATCGCAAGCTCTTCCGCCGCCGCCGTCAGACTGCCGCTTTTCGCTACATAATAAAAAACCTTATAGTATTCTAAATGACCGATCATCGCTTTCACTCTTTAACGAACATCCCCGGAAATAATCTCCGGGGATGCCTTCATTCATACTTTAATTTTTAGCCGGAATAACCGCTCCGTTAAAATGATCGGTTATAAACTGCCGGATTTCGTCGGACTGTAAAATCTCCACCAGCTTTTTAATCGACTCATTGTCCTTGTTTGTTTCCGTTACCGTAATAATATTGGCATATTCGGAATCCTCACCCTCTCTCATCAGGTAAGAGGTCGTATCGATGCTCGCCTCCAGCGCTCTGTTGACATTAACGAAATACGCGTCAAAGTCAGCTGCGGAAGGAATGATATTGGCCTGGTCCATCTCCACAATTTCGATCGGAATCAGGTATTCATCGATCTTCTGAATGGAAGCGTCAATCGCCGTCATATCCGGATTCAGCTTGATGAAACCTTCCGTTTCCAATACCTTCAGCGCTCTGTATTCGTTGGAGGAATCGTTGGGAATGGCAATTACCGCATTCTCCGGCAATTCTTCCTTCGACGCATACTTATCCGAGAAACATGCATAGGGCTCAATATGAATGCCGCCCATGCTGTAAAGGGTCGCCCCCATCTCCTCTTCGATACTCTCCATCGCCGGAACATGCATGAAATATGCAAAATCAATCTCTCCGTCGATCAGCATATCGTTCCATGTAGCATCCCATGTCGTGGATACGATATCAAGCTCGATGCCTTCCGCCGCCAGCAGATCGGAAGCCGCTTCCAGAATCTCACTGTGGGGCGTCAGATCGCATACCGCTTTCAATACTGTCTTTTCTCCGGATGCATCCTGTGCATCACCGGTCTGTTCGTCCGCGGATTCCGCTTTGTCCGTACTTTCCGCCGCCGTATCCTCCGCGTTCGTGTCCGCCGCATCCGCGGCATTGTCCGTCGTGTTTCCTGCTTCATCTGCCCCGTTACCGCATCCGGTCAAAAACGCGGATGCCGTCATGGCAGTCATCAGCAGCACTGCAAGTTTCCTTTTCATAATTTTTCTCCTCTTTTCTTCTTATATTCATTTAAGCAGCTTTCGCCGCCTTAAATGCTCTCATGAATGTCTGACCTCACCGTATTTACCGTGAGTGTCTTCATTATATTAAATGACGTTTTTTCAAAATCAGCTTGGATATGGTATCTCCGACCAGCTGTACTGCCTGTACAATCACGATCAGCACGACAATCGTCGCAAACAGCAGGTCGTGCTGGAATCTCGTATATCCGTATGTAACCGCGATATAACCAATTCCACCGGCACCGAAGCTTCCCGCCAGCGCCGTCATGGAAATAACGATCACAACCGCATTCGTAAAGGCCCTGATCAGGGACGGCAGCGTTTCGGGAACCATAATTGTAAAAAGAATCCTGAAATTGCCGCTTCCCATCGCCTTCGCCGCTTCGATTTTTCCCTTATCGAGCTCCAGCAGACTGCTCTCCACAAGCCTTGCAAAAAGCGGCACGCAGCTCGCCACAAGTGAGATAATGCAGGCATTGGAACCGTAAGATTTCCCGACTAACGCCCTTGCCACCGGCAGCATGACGATGATGATAATCACCTGAGGCAGCGAACGGAAGCAGTTGATGACCGCCCCCAGAAGCGTATGCAGAATTTTGCAGGGCATCAGCCCTTCCCTGCTCGTCATCACGAGCACCAGACCGAGCAGAATACCGAATACCAGAACGAAAACGGAAGAAACGCCGACCATGTACATCGTTTCGCTGATCGCGGGAACCACCTGCTCCCACACCTCCGCGCTGAAGGAATGCTTTAATACTTCCCAAAAAGAATATTTATATAAGCTCATTCCGTCTCCTCCTGCCAGTAATCGCTTCTGAACTTGTTATAAACACCGATAAAGTTTCTGGCCGTAGCGCACCGGGGATTCCGGAAGATATCCTTTACCGGTCCCTGCTCCAGAATCTTCCCGTCCTCCATGACGGCCATTCGGTGACAGGTATATTTAATGACTTCCAGCTCATGAGTAATCAGAATAATTGTCAGCCCAAGCTTCTTATTGATTTCTTTCAGCAAATCGAGTACGGAAAGCGTCGTCTGTGGGTCGAGCGCGCTCGTCGCTTCATCCGAAAGAAGAACATCCGGGTGATTCGCCAGAGCTCTGGCGATTCCGACTCTCTGTTTCTGGCCGCCGGAAAGCTCTCCCGGATAGGAATGTTTTTTTTCCGTCAGCCCTACCAGATTCAGCATTTCCTCCACCCTCGCATCGGCTTCTTTCGAAGACGTCCCTGTCATTTTCAGGGGATAGGCAATGTTCTGGGCAACCGTCATGGAATCAAACAGATTAAACTGCTGGAAAATCATGCCGATTTTTCTTCTCTGTGCATTCAGTTCCTTTTTCCCAAGCGAGGTAATCTCCTGACTCCCGATTCTGATGCTTCCGCTGTCCGGTTCCTCCAGCCGGTTGATACATCTGACAAATGTCGATTTTCCCGCGCCGCTGAATCCGACGATGCCGTATATTTCTCCCTTTTCCACAGTCAGATCGATGCCCTTCAGGACTTCAATCTTCTGCTTTTTCGTATGAAATGTTTTGTATAGCTGCTTTACTTCAATAAATTTTTCTTCCATATAAAACCTTTCCGCCTGTTACCGTCAAACCCGTTCTCAGGAAAAGCGCAGCTGTGCCCCTTCCAGATCGGCAACCAGATCTCTTGCCCGGCTTTGATCCGCTTCATTAATATGTACCGTAAAAACACCCTTTTCCGAAAGATCTCCATCCCGCAGTCTGTTCCACAGCCTGTCCTTCTGCCATTTCATGCAGAAAGAAATGCCGTTTTTCAGAAAAAGCTTCTCGATCTTCTCTTTCACATCTTCGCTGTAAATTTTGCAGAAAGGTATCTCGTGGTTAAAAAATACACTGTTAAATGCCATTGCCGCCATACTGCCACCCCCAAATAAACGCATTTCCAAAGTCTTTTGCAATGTACTTTACGCTGAACTTCTCACCATTATATACTATATGCTGTGTGCTTGGCAAGGAAATTTCCATATTGTGTGCTACAGTATGATGCACCGTTGCAGGCCGCATTCCGCTTCGCCGGTTTTTCGGCCGGACTTCACGAAGCTTTCCGAAAAGTTTGCGCTTTCTATGTCATGGTATTAATTTCAGTATATTTCGAATTCCATCTGCCACGCCGTCCTCGTCGTGGTGGCCGGTGATATAATCGGCAGCCTCTTTACAGGCCTTTGACGCATTGGCCATGGCGATGCCGCAGCCAGCGTATCGTATCATATCGATATCATTGTCCGCATCCCCGAAGGCGGCCGTTTCCTCCCTTTTCAGACCGAGCAGCTCCGTGAAAAAAACAAGCCCTGCCTTTTTTCCGGCATTTCGGTTGGCAATCTCTACAAGATTCCGAATTGACGATGTTATGTAAACTTCATCGGATGCTTTTTGTATTTTCTCCCACACGTTCCTCTGAATCGCTTCATTCCGAACGACCATATCCATGCTGTCCAGACGGTGCTTATTCTCATGGATAAAACGCACGATATCGTCCACCCCCTGTCTGGTCGTCCGCACATATTCCACGGCCTGCGGCGTAACGCCATAGGACACGGGGTCATGCAGGAAATCTTTTCCGGCATAGGCAACTCCGTCGATAAACGCCTCGTAAGTCACGGGATCTCCTTCGGTTGCCCTCATAACCGCTTCCGCGGCCGTTTCCGAAAGCCGGTACCGCTTCAGACAGTTGCCGGTGGGCACATGATACATGGCGGCTCCGTTTAACGTAATCGCATATTCCACACCGGGCAGTTCCACCATATCCCGCGGCAGCGTATCGAAAGCGCGGCCGCTGGCAATAATCACATGAACGCCCGACGCGATCACTTCTTTCAACGCCTGTCTGTTCTTCTCCGACAGGCGGCCTTCTCTGTTCAGGGTGGTGCGGTCCATATCTAATGCGATACATCTTGTTGTCGTGTCCGGCTCTGCGGCGGACGGAGCCGCATTTTCACCGCATGCTGTCGTTTTATTAATATTCATACGTTTCATCTTCCTTCCTGCATATGGATTCTTCGTCGGTATATCGGCCGGCCCATTCCCGGTCATTTCCACCGCAGACGAGCACTCCCCTCCGGCGGCTCCCCACGAAGCCCCGCGGCCCCGTATCATACATAAGGCTTACCCGGTCTTCTTTTTGTCCTGACAGAAAACGCCCTTTTGTGGTTTTCAAAGTCTTACCATACTTCCGCTTCCTGTCCCGGCCGTAAGCTGACTTGTCTTGTCTCTTCCCCGCAGGCAACGGTCAGCTCCGCAGCCCGTTCGGAACGGATACGACAGGATGTCAGCCTGCCCTGCTTCCATGCCATGGCAAGCTTTGCGCCGCCGCAAAGCACAAGACCGGATACTTTTCCTTCGCTCCAGCGTTTGGGCAGAGCCGGAAGGAGTCTGATGCCGCTTTCGTCACTCTGCACCATCATTTCCGTAATCGCAGCCGTCGCCCCCAGATTTCCGTCTATCTGAAATGCGTATCCGTTCAGAAGCGGATGCGTATCCATCAGATTGGGAAACGTAGACTGACTCCACAGCTTATCGAGCGTCGAAGCGGCCTCTTCCCCCTCCCTGAGCCTCGCATACAGCCCTACGATCCACGCGCAGCTCCAGCCCGTATGGCCGCCACCGTAATGAAGCCTGCGCTTTAACGTGGCTTTCGCCGCTTCCGCCAGCGCGGGTGTCCTGTCAACCGAGATCTGACAGGACGGATAAAGCGCGTACAACTGGGAAATATGACGGTGTCCCGGCTCCGCTTCCTCATAATCTTCCTGCCATTCCATAATCTGGCCATGCTTTCCGATTTTTATCTCCGGCAGCTTTTGGAGAATTTCACGAGACCGTTCCACCGCTTCGTCCCGTACTCCCAGAATTTCCGATATTTCCAGATACCCATCGAGCAAATCCCTTAAAATCTGCATATCCATCGCCGCTCCCATACAGATCTGTCCCTGTACGCCGTCCGGCATGATATAGGTGTTTTCCGGCGATACGGAAGGATTCGTGAGAAGCCCGCCGTCTTCCTCCGTCAGATAGTCATGGAAGAATAAAACGGCATCCTTTAAAACCGGATACATCCGCCGCAGAAAATCCACGTCCTGTGTATACAGGTAATGTGTCCGGATATGCGTACACAGCCAGGCGCCTCCCATCACCCAATAAGAGGCCGGAATATAGATGTCCTGGGGCGCGCAGTCTCCCCATAAATCCGTATTATGATGCGCCACAAATCCCCGGCATCCATACATCCGCTCCGCCGTTTTTTTCCCGTTCTCCCACATCCGCAGAAGATGATCGAACAAAGGCTGATGGCACTCCGGCAGGCCGCAGCTTTCTGCCGGCCAGTAATTCATTTCCGTATTGATATTGATCGTAAACTTGGAATCCCATGGAGGCAGCATCTCCTCGTTCCATATCCCCTGCAGATTAGCGGGCAGGCTTCCCGGCCGGCTGGACGAAATCAAAAGGTATCTGCCATACTGGAAATACAGCGCTCCGAAAACGCCGTCAAATCCCCGTTCCCGACAGACCTCCATCCGCCTGTTTATGGGCATATCCTCCCCTTCTTCTCCCAGGTCAAGCGTGACTCTTTCATAAAGTTCCCGGTAGTCCTCCACATGCCGCTTCCTGACTTCCTCATAACCGTCCGCACAGGCTTTGTCGAGCTTTTCTTTCGCCGCCCTCTCCCGGTCCTTTTCATAAAAAGAGGTCTCACCGCTGATATAGAGGGTAATCTCTTCCGCCTCTTCGATAATCAGATGCTCCCCGATTGTCCGAACCGTCCCCGTATCCGTCTGCGCCCGCATCGCCGCAAGAAAAGAAACACCGCCCTCTCCCAGCTTACCGTCGATATAAATTGTGCGATCATCCAGTTTTCCCGCATGATCATAGAAGCGTTTCCTGTGCAGCAGGGCATCCATCGAAATTCTGCCCCCCTCTGCCCGAATTTGGACCGCCAGAATTCCATGCGGACAGGAGGCCAGATATTCTTTATGGATTGTCCGTCCGGACAGCCGAAATTCTTCCGTCACCATTCCGTCCGCCAGGGACAGCTCCCGCCTGTAATCCGTAACGTCCCCTTCCAACCCGTAAAAAGTAAATTCCGCAAAGGCAAGCGGCTGATAGGGCCGCTCGCTCTGAGGCGTCCCGGAAAAGGCATATTTCATCAGTCTTTCCGCCTCCGGAATTTTCCCCTCCCGGATGAGTCCGCGCACCTTCTCAAGACTGGGCCGGGCATCCGGGTTGATACGGTCTATAAATCCTCCATACCATACGCTGTCCTGATTCAGGCACAGCTTTTCCTTCCCGATTCCCCCATATACCATCGCGCCAAGTCGTCCGTTTCCGATCGGCCAGACTTTCTCCTGACTTTTTGCCGGTTCGTTAAACCAGAGCATTCCCATATCCCGTTCCTCCCTTATCCGTAAATATTTCTCAGGGTCCGCACGCAGCCTCCTGTATGAATTTCCCTGCCTTTCCTTCAGCCTGCAAGCCACATTATCAGCTTTCTATGACGTCAATTCTATCATGAACCGGTCCGTCCTACAAGCGAAAATGCGATGTCCCTTCCGGCATTATAAGCCCCTCCCGGCATAACGAATGACACATATCGAATGGAAAGAAAACAGTTTCCCCAATTTCGGTTTTGTGCTACAATGAGTACATCTATATTCCGGGAGGTCCATATCATGCGCTTCACATACTGTCCGCATTGCGGAAGCAGGCTGATTCGAAAAGAAATTGGAGACGAGGGCCTCATACCTTTCTGCGAAAAATGCCGCATCCCTTTATGGGACATGTTTACAACAAGCATCATCGCCGCCGTCGTCAATGAACAGAATGAAATCGCGCTGTTAAGGCAGAACTATGTATCGACCACCAGTTATGTATGTGTAGCCGGCATCATGAAAATCGGAGAATCCGCGGAAGATACGGTTATCCGCGAGGTGAAGGAGGAACTCGGTCTTGACGTAAACGAAGTGCGGTTTGTCAGAAGCTATCCTTATATGCAAAAGGAAATGCTCATGCTGGGCTATAAAGCCTCCGTCTTTAAAGCCGATCTTCATCTCTCCGGCGAGGTGGACTCCGCCCTGTGGGCTGAATCCAATAAGGCTTTAAGCATGCTGCGCGAAGGCGGCATTGCATGGCAGCTTGTCAAAAGCATCATCTCAGATTCCTGACCGCGGTCTGACATCAGGAGGAATCCCAATCCCAGAACATGCAAAATATCATTCTATATCTCTCGACAAAGGAGGAGCCGCATGAATATCTACATCGATGAATCGGGCTCGATCAACAATCACTCCGCCGATCAGCCTTACTTCATCATCGCACTGCTTTGTGCCACCGAAAAGGACCGGCTGAAACGCGCCTATAAGCGTTTCGTTTCTTCTCACTACGACCGTCTGAAAGAGCTGGACGAACTAAAAAAGCACCCTGTGACCGGCAGAGTGATCCGGGAAAATGGAAAAATGTTTTCCGGCGGAAAATTCAGAGAACTGAAAGGCGCCCGGCTCGACCGGGAAATGAAGCGGCAGTTCGTCGAATTCTTTTCCCGAAAACCGACTTTTGAAATTTATTACATCAAAATCTCCACCGACAGACTCACCGATCATTTCTGCGAAAACACCGCCCGCGTATTCAATTATTCCTTAAAGTTAGCTCTGGAATTCTTTCTCCGCAACGGCTTTTTCCCCCATGAAAATTATTCCCTCCAGCTCGACGAACGAAATGAAAAAACCGAGTCGCGCTTTTTTCTGGAAAACTATCTGAATACCGAACTGTCCATGAACGGCGCTTCCGTCGGGCGATTCGATGTCTCCTACTTCGATTCCGCGGACAACGGTCTGATACAGATCGCGGACGTCTTCGCCAATCTGTACTATTCCCACCTCCTGACCGGCTGTTACGGGGCCGAGCTGAGTCATCTGGCACAGGCCGGTATCCTGCGGTTCGTCTTTGAGTTTCCGCTGGGAAATTCGAAGAGCCCGGATGATCTTCCTTCGCATCCTCTCTCGTGGAAAATACAAAATCTTGACAGTCATTCCCGTACCTGCTAAAATAAATCTGTCAACAGTAAGTCCTGTCATCGCGCCGTTATCGAGGTAAGCGTCATGTATTGTCGTCGCGGTCAGGCCATTGACATACCGAAAATTCAGGAGCTGTCAGAAGATCATTTTATCTTCCGGGCAGCTCCTTATTTCTTGCTTTTACAGGAATGATTGGGTAAGATACATCTCAGTATATCAATTTTAACATATTGTTTTCCCCCATTCCACTCTGTGATACAATACATACAGGGAAAACCCGGATGAAAGGCATCCCATGAAATCGAACAGGGAGTTTTACCATGACAAAAGAGAACACCGAAAAAATCCTCAATACACTGGACTCCGTATACGGTACCACGAAGGAAGGCTTCGTCCATACGGCGGACTGGCAGCTTCTGACGGCGATCATGTTAAGCGCACAGAGCACCGACAGGCAGGTGGATGAAACGCTGCCCGGCCTGTGGAGCAGATTCCCGGATATGGAATCGATCATTCAGGCCCCTGTGGAAGAAATCGAAAATGCGATCAAAAGCATCGGACTATACAAAGTCAAAGCCCGGAATATCAAAAAGTGCTGCGAGACGCTTTGGCAAAGACCGGACCGGGCTGTCCCGACAACGATCGAAGAGCTGGTAAAACTCCCCGGCGTAGGGCGAAAAACGGCGACCCTTTTTCTTGCGGATGCCTACGGCATTCCCGGTGTTACGGTGGATACCCATGTTTTCCGTATCGCCAGAAGGCTCGGCTGGGCCATCGGCAGCAATCCGGTCCGGGTGGAAAAGGAACTGATGGAAGCGCTGCCGAAAGAGCACTGGAACCGGATCAATTTTCAGCTCATCTATCATGGCCGAAGTGTCTGTACGGCCAGAAGGGCGCGGTGCGAAAAATGCGTGCTGAGCAAATGGTGCGATTTTCCGCGGACAGACAGCAATACTGTTCCTGTTCCGCAGACGAAACAGGCAAAGAATCAACCTGTGAAAAGAAATAACATGGGAGATTGATGAAAATGGAAACCACTCCTCTGAAAAGATCCGTAAAGGCACAGGGCCATACGGCACAATATAAAATGCATAAATACTTTGCGAGACGCCCCTATAATGTTTTCCGGCATATTATCAGACATTATACCGAAAAGGGAGACGTCGTCCTGGATTCCTTCTGCGGTGGCGGCGTCACGGTTTTTGAGGCGGCCGCGCTGGAACGCAGGGTCATCGGCGTGGATTTAAACCCTCTGGCCGCCTTTATCACAAAAATGCAGATGTTTCATGGAGATACCGCGGAATTAAAAGATTTTTACCGCCGTTTTCTCGTTACGGCGGAAAAAAAATACGGCGACTGGTACCGGGTGGTCTTTCCCGATGACGAGGGCACCGCGCTCTGGTTTGAATGGGCCTATATCGTTCGGTGCCCGGCCTGCGGTGAACGAATCGTTCTGACGGAAGAAAACAAGAAAAGCAACGGCATCTATTTCTGTTCGAACGCCGCCTGTCAAAACCGCCGGAAAGGCGTCAAACGCGTCGACTGCATTCCTGCCGGAAGCAAACCCCTGCGCGTTAAATACCGGTCCTCCACGACTGGAAAAACGCTGGTGAGACCGCTGACAACAGAAAATATGCCGGTTTTTGAGAAGTATGATTTTCAAGAAATTGTGGAGAAGCTTCCCCGGAAAGCTCAGTTTACGATTCCGGACGACTGGGACCGACTGTATGAAGACAAGCTGCGGGAAAAGGGCATTCACGAATACAGTGATTTTTTCACCGAAAGAAATTATGCGTTAAACTGTCTCCTTTTTCAGGACATCCTTTCGCTTCGTGAAACAACAGATGAGCGGATGAACGAATACCTGTATTTTCTGTTCAGTTCGTCCCTCCGATACACGAACAAAATGACCCGCGTGACCGACAACTGGGAAAACGGAAAGCCGACCGCCATGGACAAGCATGCCTTCTGGCTGCCCAACCAGTATGTCGAGACCAATATCCTCGACGTGCTCAGACAGCGTTCCAAAGCGATACTTCAAGGCTGTGAATATGCCGCCTCCACCCTGCCGTCCGATCTGACAGAGGCCCTTACTTTTGAAGAGCTCAACCGCCATAACCACTGTTTTATGGTCCTGAACAGAAGCTCCCCATTCCGGAGGAATCGGTCGATGTCATCATTACGGACCCCCCGTATGGAAGCAATGTCCAGTATGCGGAGCTTTCTACAGTCTGGAATGCATGGTATGCCCGTTATCGGGGACTTGACAGTTATATTTATAAAAAAGACGAGGCCGTAGCCAACCGGAAAAAGAATTTCGCAAATGCCAAATCCATCGATGATTATGAAGAACTGCTCTACCGCGTATACCGCGAAGGTAACCGCGTGCTAAAGCCGGGCGGTTACCTCGTTTTCACTTTTCATAACAAAAATATCAAGGTCTGGATTGCCATGCTGAGGGCCGTAGCGCGCGCCGGTTTTTATCTGCCGGACGACGGTATTCTTTTTCAGGAC
>CALDLG010000195.1 GCA_937910785.1 uncultured Lachnospiraceae bacterium
CGAGCGGCGGGCGCGGGGACGCGATTGATGCGGCAACCCGGACCGCAGTGTGCAGAGCGTTCTGCGCGACCATACAGAATTCCGGATATAAGGCCGGAATTTATGCCAATAAAACATGGCTGTCTTCCAAAATCAATACGGGAAGCCTGACCGATTTTAAGATCTGGCTGGCCCAGTACGCGAGCGCTCCGTCCTATACATCGACCAGATATGATATGTGGCAGTATACCTCAAAGGGAAGCGTGAAAGGTATCAGTGGCAGCGTGGATATGAACATCAGTTACCTGAATTATTAAATTTTCTTGCAAATCGCGGGCATTTCTATCATAATAGAGATAGTGTGGTACATCTTACAGGGAAGTTTGCTTTCAGACAGGTTTACTTGCCTTGGGATTTTGAGAAAGGAGCATGGTTATTAAAATGAGAACTTATCTTGTAACGGGAGGAGCCGGATTTATCGGTTCCAACTATATTCATTACATGTTCGGGAAGTATGATAAAGAAATCAGAATTATCAATGTGGATGCCCTGACTTATGCCGGTAATCTGGAAAACCTGAAAGAGGTGGAGGAGCGGGAAAACTATACCTTCATTAAGGCCAATATTTGTGATAAGGAGGCTATCAGCCGGATTTTTGCGGAAAATGAGATTGACAGGGTCGTGCACTTTGCGGCGGAAAGCCACGTGGACAGAAGCATTATGAGCCCGGAGATATTTGTTCAGACGAATGTGCTTGGTACGGCGGTCATGCTGAACTGCGCCAAAGCGGCATGGGAACTGCCGGATGGGACCTATAAGGAGGATAAGAAATTTCTGCATGTGTCCACCGATGAAGTTTATGGCTCGCTGGAGGAGGATGGCGGTTATTTTTATGAAACGACGCCTTATGCGCCGCACAGTCCCTATTCGGCAAGCAAGGCGAGTTCGGACATGCTTGTCAGAGCTTATATGGATACCTACCATTTTCCGGCTAATATCACGAATTGTTCCAATAATTATGGCCCCTATCAGTTCCCGGAGAAGCTGATACCGTTGATTATCAACAATGCCCTGCAGGGGAAGAAGCTTCCGGTATATGGGGACGGTAAGAATGTTCGTGACTGGCTGTATGTGGAAGATCATGCGAAAGCGATCGATATGGTGCAGGAGAAGGGAAGACTGTTTGAAACTTACAATGTAGGCGGTCATAACGAAAAGCAGAATATCGAGATTATTCATATTATTCTTGAAACCTTACAGGAGATGCTTTCGGAGGATGATCCGCGTAAGGCGCTTGTCAGCGAAGATCTGATCACCTATGTTGAGGATCGTAAGGGTCATGACAGGAGATATGCCATTGCGCCGGACAAGATCAGGGAAGAGATCGGCTGGGAGCCGGAGACAATGTTTAAAGACGGAATCAGAAAGACGATTCAGTGGTTCTTCGAGCATGAGGAATGGATGAAGAACGTGACAAACGGAGAGTATCAGAAATATTATAACGAAATGTATCAGGTATAAAAGGGGAAAAATATGAAGGGAATTATTCTTGCGGGCGGTTCAGGGACCCGGTTATATCCGTTGACGAAAGCGATCTCCAAGCAGATCATGCCGGTATATGATAAACCGATGATCTATTACCCGTTGTCCATTCTGATGCTGGCGGGAATCAGGGAGATCCTGATTATCTCCACGCCGAGGGACCTGCCTGTTTTTAAAGAGCTGTTCGGGGATGGAAGCCAGCTGGGACTCAGGATGGAGTATGCGGTGCAGGAGACGCCGAGAGGACTCGCGGATGCCTTTATCATCGGGGCCGAATTTATCGGGAGCGACCGCGTGGCGCTTGTGCTCGGCGACAATATTTTCTATGGACAGAGCTTTTCCAGAGTGTTGAAGGAAGTGGCGTCCAGAGAGACGGGAGCCACGATTTTCGGCTATTATGTCAGAAATCCGAGGGAATACGGCGTTGTGGAATTCGATGAGAACGGTGTGGCCGTCTCGATTGAAGAGAAGCCTGCGCATCCGAGGAGCAATTATGCGGTACCGGGGTTGTATTTTTATGACAACGATGTCGTTAAAATCGCTTCGGAGGTAAAGCCTTCCGCGCGGGGAGAAATCGAGATCACCAGCATCAATAACGAATATCTGCGCAGAAAAGCGCTGCGGGTTGAGACGCTCGGACGCGGTTTTGCGTGGCTTGATACGGGTAATCATGATTCTTTGCTGGATGCGGCGGATTTTGTAGCGGCTTTTCAGAAAAGGCAGGGACTGTATATCTCCTGCATCGAAGAGATTGCATACCGAAGAGGGTTCATCAATAAGGACCAGCTGTTAGAGCTTGCGGAGCCGCTTCTGAAAACAAACTATGGACAATATCTGGTAGAGGTTGCAAATGGACTCTAGGAAATTACGAAGAACGCTGTTTCTGGTTGTCATGGTTTTTCTGATGATCATCGTGATCATTGCGATGGTCAACTGGGAGCTGATTGAGGAAAAGCTCGGAATCAAAAGGCCGGAGCAGACGCCGGTAATCGAGGCGGAAGAAACGGAGACCGGAGATAAACAGATCGGCAATGATCTGCATGCTTTTATGCAGGACAAAACCTTTTTTGATTCGGATACACATTACAAGAGTATCGAGACTTATTCCGGCAGAGTGGTGTCACTCGTGATGAGCTCGGTAGCCAAAGACCTGCGTATCATGGTGGTTGGCAGCAACGGGAAGCTGGTGAGCGGCGTTCCCTTCACCGTTACGATTCAGGGGCTTGGAGAGTATACGGATACGGACCGGGACGGCATCATCTATATCGATAAACTGCGTGCCGGGGAATACAGCGTTTCGCTGAATGAAGAAGAGGGCTTCCGGGTTCCCAATACGGTGACAACGATCAAGGTGAAGCAGGAGATTGAATATCGTGTGCTGGAAGATATCGAATATCTGATGCTGACGGAGAAGGATGTCGATGCTTCGAAGGAGGATACGGAGGTAAAAGAGGCGCTGCAGGATGCGGACGGAACGGAGAATACATCCTTTGACGCAACCGGCAATTATGTGAAAAAGGGCATCGATGTTTCCAAGTGGAATAAGGAAATCGACTGGGAGAAAGTGAAGGCCGAAGGTGTGGAATTTGCCATTATCCGGTGCGGTTACCGCGGTTCATCGAGTGGTTCCCTGATTTTGGACCCGACCTATGAGGCGAATATAAAGGGAGCGATTGAAGCGGATATTCCGGTCGGCGTTTATTTCTTTACGCAGGCGGTCAACGAGGTGGAAGCGGTGGAAGAGGCCAGTATGGTCATTAATCTGATCCGCCCCTATGATGTGGATTATCCGGTATTTCTGGACAGCGAAAGCGCGGGCGGAAACGGAAGGGCCGATCAGCTGACGGCGGAAGAGCGGACCGATATTCACAAGGCGTTTCTGGAGACGATTTCCAATGCGGGGTATGCGACAGGCATATACGGTTCAACTAACTGGCTGAACGCAAAGGTCGATATGAACCAACTGTCAGGTTATCATACCTGGCTTGCGGAATATGCGGAGATCCCTTCCTATGAAGGGTATTACCATATGTGGCAGTATACCTCCAAAGGAGAGATCGACGGTATTTCAACGAATGTGGATCTGAATCTGTGCTATATGAATATCGACACGTCGATCGATCATTCCATGAATGCCGGCGGATATACGGGCGTTGTAAACGGGGATACGGGGAATGTACCGACAACGGATACGGCAGAATAAAGAAAGGCAAGGATTTTGAAATGGGAAAAATAACAGTGGAAACATGTGAAATAGAAGGACTGAAAGTAATCACACCGGAAGTCCGTGAGGATGAAAGAGGATATTTCATGGAAACCTATCAGTATGAGGATTTCAAAGCGGCCGGAATTGATCAGGT
This sequence comes from uncultured Lachnospiraceae bacterium, assembly GCA_937910785.1. Lineage (GTDB taxonomy): Bacteria > Bacillota > Clostridia > Lachnospirales > Lachnospiraceae > UBA3282. The sequence goes on from CALDLG010000195.1 coordinate 3,882, forward strand.
TTTCGTACAGGACAATCAGTCCGCTTCGGTAAAGGGCGTACTGCGCGGGCTTCATTTTCAGATTCAGTATCCTCAGGATAAGCTGGTCAGAGTGCTGCGAGGGGAAGTATATGACGTAGCGGTGGATCTGCGGCCCGGTTCCAGGACCTATGGAAAGTATTTTGGTGTGCGGCTTTCTGCGGAGAACAAGAAGCAGTTTTTCATTCCCAAAAACTTTGCCCATGGTTTTCTGGTATTATCTGATATTGCCGAATTCGCATATAAATGTACGGATTTTTATCATCCTAACGACGAAGGCGGTATTCTGTGGAATGATCCGGATATCGGCATCGACTGGCCCATTGAAGAGGGGATGGCGTTGATTCAGTCACAGAAGGACACCAAATGGGGCGGCATCAGAGAATTTACCGAGCAATATCGGAAATAGAAGCGGAGATTTCGTAAGAAAATGAGCGCAAACGATACGGTAACAAGTAAGAAAAAAATAAAAAAGCATTCTTTTCCTAAGCCCGCAGCAATCGCGATTTTCTGGGGGCTTGGTTTGATTCTGGCGTGCGTGCTGATTGACCATCACAATCCGCTGGCCGATCAGGTGACAGAAGAAATGAAGAAGGTCAGCGGCTGTGTGCTGATCCTTTTCACCTGCATCATTTTTACAATTTTTTATGATGCGCTGACGACGATCCCGATCGAGCTTTTTCAGAGCCGGAAGCTGATCTGGAAGCTTGCCAAAAATGATTTTAAAAAACGCTATTCAGGCTCCTACCTTGGCATTATCTGGGCAACGGCGCAGCCGATCGTTACGGTGATTATGTACTGGCTCGTTTTTGACAAAATATTCGGAACGAGAAGCCAGATGGTGGCGGAAGGCATTGAAGTGCCTTATGTGCTGTTTCTGATGGCGGGGCTCGTGCCATGGTTTTATTTTTCGGAGGCCATTACCCATGGGACGATGGCGTTATTGGAGTATACTTATCTGGTGAAGAAAGTGGTGTTTAATATCAGCATTCTGCCCATTATCAAGGTGATTGCCGCTACGTTCATTCATTTATTCTTTGTGTTCATCCTGCTGCTCGTATCTATCGGATATGGGTATTATCCAAGCATTTATACGTTACAGATATTTTATTACAGCTTCTGCATGTTTCTTCTGGTGCTGGCCATGAGCTATTTCACCTGCGCGATCGTTGTTTTTATCAGAGATCTGCAGCAGATCATTGCGATCGCTTTACAGATCGGTATGTGGGCGACGCCGATTCTGTGGGATATTTCCAGACTTTCGGATTCCATGAAAACCTTCTTCAAGCTGAATCCGTTAGTGTATGTTGTAAATGGTTTCCGCAGCGCGCTGTATGAAGAGACGTGGTTCTGGGAGCATTTCTACTCCTCAACCTATTTCTGGATTTTCACGATCAGTCTGTTCTGCATTGGGACGCTGATTTTCCGGAAGCTGAGGGTGCATTTTGCGGATGTGCTGTAACAATCGTGACGGCACAGGCTGCTTCCGTCCGGGGTGGAAAGCGCCGGATCAGGGAAGGACATGGGGGTTGGCATGGAAGATGAAAAAATTGCTATTCAGGTAAAAAATCTGGAAAAAGTCTATAAATTATATGATAAGCCTTCCGACCGTCTGAGAGAGACGCTGGGATTTGGAAGGAGAAAGAGGCACACCGAGCATCATGCCTTAAAAGGCGTCAATCTGTCTATTCACAGGGGAGAAACCGTCGGAATTATCGGAACCAACGGCTCCGGAAAGTCAACGATCCTGAAAATTATGACGGGCGTTTTGAATCCGACGCGGGGGGAGGTCATCGTAAATGGCCGTATTTCCGCGCTGTTGGAGCTGGGCGCCGGCTTTAATATGGAATATAACGGCATCGAAAATATTTTTCTGAACGGGACGATGATTGGATTTTCGGAAAAGGAGATTGAGGACAAGCTGAATGATATTCTGGAATTCGCTGATATCGGGGAGTATGTACACCAGCCGGTCAAGACCTATTCCAGCGGTATGTTCGTCAGACTTGCCTTTGCGGTGGCGATTAATATCGATCCGGAGATTCTGATCGTGGACGAAGCGCTTTCCGTGGGCGATGTTTTTTTTCAGGCGAAATGCTATCACAAGTTCGAAGAATTTAAGGAAATGGGAAAAACGATTGTATTTGTCAGTCATGATTTGAGCAGTATCAGCAAATACTGTGACAGAGTGGTTCTTTTGAATCAGGGTGTCAAGCTGGGAGAAGGAAAGCCCAAGGAAATGATCGATGCCTATAAACAGGTGCTGGTTGGGCAGTATACAATCGAAGAGCATGACGGTGAAAATCTGCTGGAGGATGAGCAGCTGCGCGCGCTGGCAGCCAAAGATGGAAAGAGAGCATCCCAAAAGGCGGCGAATATCAACCCGGAGCTTTTGGAATACGGTTCCAAAAAGGCCGTCATTACGGAGTATTATATAACGGACGAAAAGGGAATTACAACTTCGGCGATTCTTAAAGGAAGCAGCTTTCATATTCATATGAAGGTGGAAATGGCGGAGGACATCGCAGCGCCTGTTTTTGCTTTTACGATCAAAAACATCAGGGGAACGGAGATCACGGGCACCAATACCATGTTTGAAAAGGCGTTTCTGGAATCGGTACAGGCCGGGGAGAAGAAAGAAATTATTTTCACACAGGAAATGAATCTGCAGGGCGGCGAATATCTGCTTTCGCTGGGCGTAACCGGGTATGAGGGAGACGATTTTACGGTTTATCACAGGCTGTACGATGTCTTGAATCTGACGGTTATTTCGGATAAGAATACGGTTGGATTTTATGATATGAATTCCAGGATTGAAATTCGTGCGGTTCCTTAGGCTTTACGCGCAGAACATCGCTGAAGGATGCGGCCAAAAGGTACGGAGCCCGGTTAGAAGGCAGTGCTGATCGAGAAGGAAGAGCCTGTCAGAAAGCGGAGTTGATCGAGAAGGAAGAGTCTGTCGGAAGGCAGTGCAAATCGAGAAGGAAGAGCCTGTCAGAAAGCGGAGTTGATCGAACGGGAAGAGTCTGTCGGAAGGCAGTGCTGATCGAAAAGGATGAGTTTATCAGAAAGGCATGGTCAGAATATGCGGGGAAAAATAGAAGAGATCGGAAAAGTCCGGCTCGATTTGTCACATTATCCGGGTGAGGATTTTTATTGCGACGGGGAAATCGAGGATGAACTGCTTAATATTACGAGAAATTATGCGGAAGTGGAATATCCGCGCATCATAGAGGAACGCAGAAGCTGGCCGTTCCTCTATCATTTATCGGCATTGCGGGAAAATGTCGTGGAATGGCTTCCGATGGATAAAAGCATGAAGGTGCTGGAGGTTGGTTCCGGCTGCGGCGCCATTACGGGAGCGCTTTCCCGGAAAGCGGGAGAGGTGACCTGTGTTGATTTATCGAAGAAAAGGAGCCTGATCAATGCCTACAGGCATATGGATTGTGAAAATGTCACGATTCATGTTGGAAATTTTCAGGATATTGAGCCGGACCTGCCATGTGATTATGATTATATCTGTCTGATCGGTGTTTTCGAGTATGCGCAGGCCTATATCAGTTCTGACGATCCGTATGAGGATTTTCTGAAGATTATTGCCGCGCACAGGAAAAAAGGCGGCAAAATTGTCATTGCGATCGAAAACAAGCTGGGATTAAAATATTGGGCAGGCTGTAAGGAGGACCATCTCGGAACATGGTTCAGCAGCCTGGAAGACTATCCGGAGGGAGGCGTTGTCAGAACTTTTACGAGGGACGGCCTTGTAAAAATTGCAGAACAATGCGGCTTTTCGGATGTATCTGTTTATTATCCCTATCCCGACTATAAATTTATGACAAGCCTCTATTCGGATGAGAGACTGCCCCGGCCGGGGGAGCTGTCTTCTAACCGGAGGAACTTTGACCGGGAAAGATTACAGCTGTTTGATGAAAAGCTGGTCTTCGATACGCTGATAAAGGAAGATCAGTTTCCTCTTTTTTCCAATTCCTACCTGCTGTTTCTTGGAGAGATGCCGGCGGTAAAATATGTGAAGTATTCCAATGACAGAGCGGATGATTTTAAAATCAAAACGATACTGACCCAATCCGTATCAGGAGACAGGGTGGTCAGACAAATGGAAAAACATCCGTTATCGGAAGGCGCGAAGGAACATATTCGGAAAATCCATCATGCTTATGAAAAACTTTCGGAGCGGTTTGCGGACGGAAAACTTCAAATAAATGAATGCAAATTAAACTCTGATTTTATAAAAGCGGATAAAAAAGAGAACGACAGTTATGTCACATTCGAATATCTGGAAGGAAAAACGTTGGAAGAGCTTTTGGATGAGTGTCTTGAACGGGATGATCTGGAAAAATTCCATACGTTATTTAATGAATATCTGGAAAGAATTTCCTGCCATGAAGAGCTTGCAGTCACAGACTATGACCTGATCTTCTCCAATATCCTGATCACTGCGGACGGCTGCTGGCATGTGATTGATTATGAATGGACCTTTGAGAAGGAAGTGGAAGCGAAGGAAATTGCCTTTCGGGCAATCTACTGTTATTTATTGGAAAATGAAAAACGAAATAAATTGAATTTAGATTTAATATTAGAGAGATTGGGCATCACGGAATCCGATGCGGAGAATTACAGGCGTTTGGAAATGAAGTTTCAAAAGTATGTCACGGGCAGAAGGATGTCTATGGATGAAATTCGTGAAGCGATTGCCCAGCCGGTTTATGGATTATCTCAGCTGCCGATGCTGTCGCCTGCGGAGAAACAGAAAGGCCAGGTGCAGATCTATGAGGATCAGGGCGGGGGATTCTCGGAGGAGCAGTCCTTTTTTCTGGAAGAGGATTTCGAACAGGAACGGTCCTTCCGCCTGATATTTGAAGGACAAAGAAGGCATCTGCGCATCGATCCCTGCAGTGATTACTGTATCGTATTTATCAAAGAGATCCGATGGAATGACAGAACGATTTCCGTCGGAGGGAAGGAGCTTTCTGTGAACGGCATTCCGGCCGGAGAGGGCGTATATGCTTTCGATACGCCGGACCCGAATATTACGTTACATTTAACGGAGCTGGAACAGCGGCAGGAGAATGTGCTGGAGGTATCCATGCAGGTGACGAGAATGCCGGAGGAAACGGTACGCCATATGCGGCATACACAGAAGAGAGGATTTTTTAATCGATGACGGACAAATATGACTGGACGGCCTATTATCGGTCGGCCTTTGAAAAAGAAAAGAAGGAAACAATGGCCCTTGCGGCTCAGGTGGCGGATGCGCAGGCGAAGGAATCGGATCTGTGTTTTCGTCTGGAGCGCATTTTGAATAATCCCTTCTGGAAAGTCTCCGTACCCATTCGGAAATGCTGCCATATGCTGCTGCCGGGGCGCGGGGGCGAGGAAGGGGAGAAGGCTGTTTGCGGGGCAGCAGGAAGCGCGGTGGAAGAAGGCGGCTTCATGAGCGGTCCGGAGGCCGTTTCAGCCTATCAGCGGGAGGTTTTCCGGCAGAAGCATCCCTATCTGCAGTGGATTGCGGCACAGGAACAGGAAAGCAGGCAGCGTGGAACGGCTGGAAGCGCCGGAGAACAGCGGCCCGGAAAAACTGCCGAAGAAAAGGAATGGCCCGAAGAAGCGGAAAATGCGGCTTCCGGGGTGCGGCAGATGATATCGGAGCCGATTCGCGGAGGATTCATAACGGAAGTGGAGGGGGCGGATCTGTGCATCGTGGCGTATGGATACGGACTGCCGGATGAGGAAGCGGCGCGGAAGGCGGCGGAATGGTTCCGGGAGCATGAAAACTGTCTCTTTGCTTATGCGGACGAAGACTATTACTGGAAGGAGATATCCAACCGGATGCACCCCTGGTTTAAACCCTGCTGGTCGCCGGATACGATGCTTTCTTTCTGTTATATGGGGCATATGATCTTTGTCAGGAGATCTCTTGGCGGGGAGATTCTTGCAGGGTACCGGGACGGAATCGGTTCTTATGCGGATTTCTACGACCTGTGTCTGCGGCTGGAGGAAAAGGCACAGGCCGGTCATTATGCGGTTTCTCATCTGGAAGAGGTGCTGTTTCATAACTGTTATGAGCCGGATGCCGCAGGAGAAGAGCAGATAAAAGAGGCAAAAGGACAGGGAAAGGACGTTCTGGAAATGGTCGAAAAGCTGCTGCTTGGAGAACTGGAGCGGGGACGCGATATGACGGGCTGTGATATCGCTTACCATGAAGTCAGAAAGGACGCGCTGCGGCGGAGAGGAATCCGGGCACGACTGAGAACCGGAGAGGTCCCGGATATTTACCATGTCGTTTATGAGGCGCCGGAGACGGAAGAGAAGCAGGCGCTTGTGTCGGTCATCATTCCCTCGAAAGACCACCCGGAGACGCTGGAAAAATGCCTGTATTCCTTTCGGGAAAGAACGGCCTATAAACATTATGAATGGATCGTTGTGGATAACGGCAGCAGTCCGGAAAATAAAAGCCGCGTGGAAGCGCTGCAAAAGGAATATGGATTCCGGTATCTGTATGAGCCGATGGAATTCAATTTTTCCGCTATGTGCAATCTGGGCGCATCCGGAGCGCAGGGCGAGTATCTTCTGTTTCTGAATGATGATATTGAAATCATTCAAAAGGACTGGCTTACGGTTATGCTCGGACAGGCCGGACGGCCTCATACGGGAGCTGTGGGCGCCAAACTCTGGTATGCGGACAGCCGGAAAATCCAGCATGCGGGTATTACGAATCTGGCCATCGGCCCTTCTCATAAACTGGTCACCTTTATGGACGACAGGTGTTATTATTATGGGAGGAATCAGGTTACTTATGATGTCATCGGGGTTACGGCGGCCTGTCTGATGATTGCGCGGAAGAAATATCAGGAAGTGGGAGGAATGGAAGAATCCATGAAGGTTTCCTACAATGATGTGGATCTGTGCTTTAAACTGATTGAGGCCGGATACTATAACGTGCTTCGAAACGATGCCGTTTTGTATCATGCGGAGTCGCTGAGCAGAGGGCTCGACGAAGAGGATGGGGGCAAATGGGAAAGACTCCTTCGCGAAAAGGAAAATCTTTATGCCAGACATCCGGGCATGCAGGACTGGGACGGATTCTATCACAAAAACCTGATTGATAACGCTTCGCGTTACGCGTGTAATTTTAAATATGAGTATGAAAACAACTTAAAAACGACAGAAGCAGTTAAAAAAAATGCAGGAAATCCTGCAGAGGCGGAGAACGGTATTTTGCAGCTCACGGTAGACCGGGCAGAAGAACAGCATAAAATTCATCGGGAAGAGCCGGATATTCTGTTCCTGATGGGGTGGAGCTATCTGCCTGGAAAGGACAATGCCGGATATGCCAGATATGTCGTACTGGAGCGGGATGACGGGACTTTGTACGAGGCCATTCCCAATCCCTGGTGCAGGCCCGATGTAGAAGCGGTTCTGACCGGAGAAGTCAACATCTCGCTGGCCGGATTTACACTCCGCATCAGGAAGGAAAACCTGCAATCCGGTGTCTGGAGGGTCGGAATGAGGGCGGTGGACTTAAACAGCGGCCAACAGTTTCTGACATGGTCCGACAGGAAAATGATCGTAAAATAAGGAAAAAAGAGAAAAAATATAATGTTGTCGAAAAAACTTTTTGGTAAATTACATCCTGATAAAATAAAATAAATTAAATCAAGATTTAGCACAAAGAGCGATTCGAGTTCGAAAGGGTTTCCTGACCATAAATGACGGAGCTGTCAGATCATGAAAAGCGATCGGGAATAAGACAATGATACAGAAAAGGGAATCATGAGGAAGAGGGCAATAAGGGGCAGACGCAGGAAATCCAAAAGTAAGAATGCGGAAAAGTGCGGTGTCCATTTATATAGGGAATAAGCCGGAAAGGCGTATTAAATCGAAAATTAAAAAATATAGAAAAGAAAAATACGGAAAAGCACAGTGACAATATACAGGGAAGGAACCGTATTCAGATAATCAGAGAAAGGAGCGTGAATCGGGAAAGATGGAAGAGGAACGCAGAGAAGAGGAACGGAACGAGAACATACGTTATTATAAAGAGGCATATGAGCAGGAGCGGATGAAGCGGCGGATGCTGGCGGATAAGCTGGCGGATACGGAAAGCCGGGTGGCGGATCTGGAGCAGAATCTGGCGCGTATTAAGGGGAGCCGGTTCTGGCGTCTGTCGAAGCCTCTTCGAATGACGGTGCACTGGATGCAGAGAACCAAAGACCGGGTCAGCCGTTACGGTGACGTGAAGGGGATTGCCAGAAAGCTGGATGCCAAGCGGATTGAGAAGATGGCGAGAGCACAGCATGGAACGGCGGGATTTCCGACGCCGGAGGAAGCCAGGGAACAACGGGAAACTATTTTTTCCAGAGAAATCAAAATCAGTATTCTCGTGCCGCTCTACAATACACCGGAGAAGTTTCTGAGAGATGCGGTCGATTCCGTATTGGCCCAGACTTACGAGAACTGGGAGCTGTGTCTTACGGATGATTCCGATATGGAACATGCTTATGTGGAACGGATTTGTCAGGAATATATTGAGAAGGACCGGAATTATCTGCTGGAGCATAAGGAACTGAAGGCGCGCGTTGGGCAGGAAAGCCGTATCCGGTACGGCAGGCATGAAAGAAACGGCGGTATTGCCGGAAATACGAACTTCTGTCTGGAGCTGGCGACCGGAGACTATATCGGCCTGTTTGATCACGATGACATTCTGCATCCTGCGGTTTTATACGAATATATGAAAGCGATCTGCGGACAGAATGCGGATTATATTTACTGTGATGAAGCGACCTTTAAGGGAAACAGCATCGATCATATGATTACGCTGCATTTTAAACCGGATTTTGCGATTGACAATCTGCGTGCCAATAACTATATCTGCCATTTCAGTGTTTTTTCCAGAAAGCTGCTTGACGGAACGGAACTGTTCCGACCGCAGTTTAACGGCAGCCAGGATCACGATATGATTCTGCGGCTGACGGCGCAGGCAAAGCATATTGTGCATATTCCGAAACTGATGTATTACTGGCGTTCTCATGCGGGCAGCGTAGCCTCGGATATCAATGCCAAGTCCTATGCCATTGAGGCAGGAAAAGGGGCGGTGGCGGATCACCTGCGCAGGCTGGGTTATGAAAATTTTGAAATCACTTCGACGAAGGCTTTCGAAACGATCTATCGGATTCGGTACGAAATACTGGGGGAACCCAAAATTTCCATTGTGATTCCGAACAAAGACCATCCGGAAGATCTGAAAAGATGCGTTACTTCTATAATAGAAAAGAGCAGCTACGAAAATTATGAAATCATTATCGTGGAGAATAACAGCACGACCGACGAGATTTTCCGTTATTATGAGGAGCTGAATAAAAATCCGCAGATCCGGATTGTGACTTATGAAGGGGAATTTAATTATTCCCGTATCAATAATCTGGGGGTATCCCAGGCAGACGGTGAGTATGTGGTTCTTTTGAATAACGATACCGAGGTCATTACGCTGACCTGGATGGAAGAGCTTCTGATGTATGCGCAGCGACAGGATGTGGGAGCGGTTGGAGCGAAGCTGTATTATCCGGATAAGACGATTCAGCATGCGGGCGTCGTAATCGGCCTGGGAGCGCACCGGACGGCAGGGCATACGCATTACCGGGTGAGCAGCAATAATCTGGGCTATATGGGAAGATTGTGTTATGTGCAGAATATGACGGCGGTAACAGGCGCCTGTCTGATGGTGAAAAAGAAGATCTATGAAGAGACGGGCGGTCTGGATGAGTCCTTTGCGGTCTCCCTGAATGATGTGGACTTCTGCCTCCGCGTCAGAGCGGCGGGATATCTGAATGTATTTACACCTTTTGCGGAACTGTATCATTATGAGTCCGCCTCCAGAGGGTCTGACAGCGAGGGGGAGAAGGCGGCGCGTTACAATGAGGAATCGGAGCGTTTCCGGGCCAGATGGCGTAAAGAGCTTGCCGCAGGGGACCCGTATTATAATCCGAATTTTTCGCTGGACAGAAGTGACTTTGCTTTGAAAATTGAACGATAGTGTGATATACTTATATGCGAAAGCGTGCACGGCCCGAAACAGAAGAAAACGGGCGGTGCCTGCAGGGAAAGAACAATTATGGAGGTAAAAAGGAATGGGTTACAAAGAGCAGTATGAATTCTGGCTGGAAGATTCTTATTTCGACGCACAGACGAAAAAAGAGCTTGAGGAAATCAAAAATGATGAGAAGGAAATCGAAGATCGCTTTTATAAGGAACTGGCATTTGGCACCGGCGGCCTGAGAGGTGTGATTGGGGCGGGAACGAACCGCATGAATATCTATACTGTCCGGAAAGCGACGCAGGGCCTTGCGAATTACATAAAGAAGCAGGGCGGCGAGAAGAAGGGCGTGGCGATTGCCTATGACTCCAGAAGAATGTCTCCGGAGTTCGCGGATGAAGCGGCGCTGTGCCTGGCGGCGAATGGCATTAAGGCTTATGTATTCGAGTCACTTCGTCCGACACCGGAATTATCCTTTGCGCTGCGGGAACTCCATTGTATTTCCGGTATCGTCATTACCGCAAGCCATAATCCTCCGGAATATAACGGTTACAAATGTTACTGGGAGGACGGCGCACAGGTTACGGCGCCGAAGGATCAGGAAATTATCGAAGAAGTTAACAATGTAACGGATTATCATGCCGTTAAGACGATGGAGAAGGCGGAAGCGATAAGCGCGGGACTTTATCAGGTGATCGGACAGGAAATCGACGATAAGTATATGGCGGAATTAAAGAAGCAGATCATTCATCCCGAAATTATTGCGGAAGTTGCGGATGATATGAAGATTGTATATTCACCTTTTAACGGAACGGGCAATCTTCCTGTCAGAAGGATTCTGGATGAAATCGGTTTCAAGAATGTTTATGTCGTACCGGAGCAGGAGATGCCGGATCCGAATTTCACAACGCTTGCTTATCCGAATCCGGAAGATCCGAAGGCATTTACGCTGGCGCTTGAACTGGCAAAGGAAAGGAAAGCCGACATCGTGCTTGCAACCGACCCGGATGCGGACAGACTGGGAATCTATGCGTTAGATACGAAGAGCGGGGAATATGTTCCCTTTACTGGTAATATGTCGGGAATGCTGATTGCGGAATATATTTTAAGAGAAAGAACGGCAACCGGAAAAATGCCGGAAAATCCCGCGCTCGTTACGACAATCGTTACAACCAATATGACCAAAGCGATTACGGAGGATTATAAGGTAAAATATATCGAGGTTCTGACGGGCTTTAAATACATAGGCGAGCAGATTAAGCTGTTTGAGCAGACAGGCTCCAACAACTATGTATTCGGTCTGGAAGAGAGCTATGGCTGTCTTGCGGGAACCCACGCGAGAGATAAAGATGCCATTGTTGCGGTAATGTGCCTGTGTGAAATGGCGGCATGGTGTAAGAAAAACGGTAAGACCGTATGGGATCAGATGATCGCACTGTATGAGAAGTATGGCTATTTCAAAGAGAGTCAGTATTCCATAACCATGAAGGGAATCGACGGAGCCAAAGAGATCGAGGATCTCATGAACAAACTGAGAAACGATCCGCCGAAGAGCTTCGGAGAACTGAAAGTGAAAGAATTCAGAGATTATACAACGGGCCGGACGCTGAATCTGGAATCCGGAGAAGAAGGAACAACAGGTCTTCCGAAATCGAACGTGCTTTATTTCGATTTGACGAACGATTCCTGGTGCTGCGCGCGTCCTTCCGGAACCGAACCCAAGATTAAATTCTATATGGGTGTAAAAGGAAACAGTCTGGACGACGCGGAAGCGAAGCTGGCACAGCTGACGGAAGACCTGAAGGCATATCTGTAAGCCATGTCGGCAGGAAAATGGATGAAGGCAAAATAAAGTATAAGGAAAAGATAGAATCGTCCTGACATTCAGGGCGATTCTATACTATCGGGGAAAATGGGCAATCATATATTGAAGATCGGCAATCTGAAAAAAACCATTCGTTATCTGCGCAAAAACGGGCTAAAACATGCCTTTTATGCGGCAAAAGAACGCATTGAAGAGGAAAAAACGACAGAATATGCATACAGAGAGCCAAAGGAAGAGGAGCTTTTAAGACAGCGGACCGAATGGAAGCGGTTTCCGTACCGGTTCAGTATCGTCGTTCCGGCGTATGAGACAAAAGAAGCTTACCTCCGGCAGCTGATCGATTCCGTCAGAAGGCAGAGCTATGAACGCTGGGAGCTGATCATCGCGGATGCGGGAGCTGGAAACCGCGTTGAAGAGGTCGTTTCCGAATATCAGGAGAAAAAAGGAGAAAGGCGGCTGCGGTATATCCGTCTGCTTGAAAACGGTGGAATCTCCGAAAATACCAATGCGGGAATCGAAGCGGCAAAGGGCGATTACATCGGACTGCTCGATCATGATGATTCTCTTGCGCCGGACGCGCTTTATGAGATGGCGGCAGCGATCGACCGGGCAGAGCAGAACAAAATAAAACCCGTTTTTCTTTACTCGGATGAAGATAAATTTGATGATAACGGATGTTATAAAAACCCCAATTTCAAGGATAAATTTAATTTTGATTTAATTTTATCAAACAATTACATCTGTCACTTTATGATGGTCGCGGCAGACGATATGAAGAAGCTGAAGCTGCGGAAAAAATATGACGGCGCACAGGATTATGATCTGGTACTCAGGCTGATTCATCAGACGCTTGCGCACGTTCCGGCATCCGGGCTGGCAGAGCGGTTTATACATGTTCCCCGCGTCTTATATCACTGGCGCTGTCACGAGCAGTCCACGGCGGATAATACGGCCAGCAAGACATACGCCTATGAGGCCGGTAAAGCGGCGTTGGAGGAATTCTGTATATCGCAGGGCTGGAATGTGCATATTTCGCACGCTCTTCATCTGGGGTTCTACCGGATTGAATATCTGCCCGATATGTTTGAAGTGCGGTCTGATGTAGGGGTGATCGGCGGCAGGGTTCTTGGCGGAAACAGAATAAAGGCCGGAATGTACGACGAGGCCGGAAATAAAGTATATGAAGGACTTCATAAGGAGTACAGCGGAGGAAGCACCCATCGTGCGGCGCTCATGCAGGACTGCGCGGCAGTCGATATTCGGTGTCTGAGGGTCTGCGGAAGGCTGAGAACTGTATTTCGGGAAATAACAGGCGTTCCTTACCGGGAAGCCGGTGAATGGAAAACCGCGGATATATCCGGTATTTCATGTGATGAGGAAGGTTACCGCAAACTGAGCCTGGAGCTTGGCCGTGCGGCGCGCCGTTTGGGATATCAGGTGGTATGGAATCCGGAAATCACTGTTCGGGACAGAAATTCCCACTAAAAGGAATGAAAATAAAATGGAGATTTAATAAAACTATATGAATTCTACAATAATCATACCGAATTATAATGGAATCCGTTATCTGGAGAATTGCCTGCGCTCGCTGGAGAAAGAGCAGGCACATGTTATTGTCGTAGATAATGGTTCCAGCGACGGAAGCGAAGAGATGATAACCGATAAATTTCCCAACGTGGAAGTGATTTTTTTTCTGGATAACACAGGCTTCTGCAGAGCAGTGAATGCGGGGATTGAAGCGGCAACGACCAAATATGTTATTTTCCTGAATAATGATACGGTGGTAGAGGAAGGCTTCGTGCGGGAGCTGGAATATGTAATGGAACGGGATGAAAGAATTTTTTCGGCCTCCGCCAAGGTGATTTCCATGCGGGACAGGACCAGAATCGATGATGCCGGAGATCTGTACTGCGCTTTGGGATGGGCATTTGCGCTCGGAAAGGACAGGCCGGAGAGGGAGTATCGGAAGAGTTATCCGATCTTTGCTTCCTGCGGCGCCGCATCCATATACCGCCGCGCCGTATTTCAGGAGATCGGCATGCTGGACGAAAACCATTTTGCCTATCTGGAAGACGTCGATCTGGGTTACCGGGCGCAGATTTACGGCTATCGCAGTATATTCGCGCCGAGAGCGCGCGTTTATCATGCCGGAAGCGCTTCATCCGGTTCCCGCTATAATCAGTTCAAAACGGATTTATCGGCGAAAAACAGCGTTTATCTGATCTATAAGAATATGCCTTATGTGCAGATGATTCTGAATCTGCCGTTTCTGTTGGCAGGTTTTGGAATCAAGACATTATTCTTTCTGCGCCGGGGGCTGGGCGGAACCTATCTGAAAGGGCTGTCGAAGGGGTTCAGGCTCTGCATGAGCAAAGAGGGGAAAAGATGCAGGGTTCCTTTTCAATGGAAGCATTTCGGCGCGTACTGCAGGATACAGATGATGCTCTGGTATAATATGGTAAGAAAATTCTGCGGCTGAGGGTATGGACGGTATATACGCCGCAAATTTTAAGGTGCGTGAGGACGCAGAAGCTTACGGCAGTTGACAATTATTTCCCGGATATTGTACTATAAAACACAGGAAGTCGGGGAAAGATAGAAAAGATAAGACCCAAATCCGCCGGGCGGCGGACATGGGAGGGTAACATGATAAAAGACAACCAGAAATTTTTTAACAGATTACATCTATTGATTGACGCGCTTGTTATCATGATGTCTTACGCGCTGGCCTGGTACCTGAAATTTGCCAGCCCGCTGTCGGACAATGATCCGCAGATCGGCGCGCTGCAATGGCAGACCTATTTCGAACTGCTTTATTTTATCGTGCCCGGCTATCTGATTCTCTATTATTATTTTAATCTTTATACGCCGAAACGGGCGACTGTTCATAAGTATGAGATCTTCAATATTCTGCAGGCCAATACGGTCGGCATCATTATTCTGATGGCGGGCTGGTATGCGATTAAACAGATCCATTTCTCCCGTACCATGATGGCGATGTTCTATGTGATCAATATCACGTTTTCGACGATCAGCCGTTCCATTATCCGTTCCCTGCTTCAATATTTCCGCGAAAAGGGCTATAACTTAAAATATATCCTGTTAGTCGGCTATTCCAGAGCGACGGAGGAATACATTAACAGAATCAACGCCAATCCCCAGTGGGGATATGTCGTGCGTGGCATACTGGACGATTCGGTGCCGAGAGGAACGATGTACAAGGGCGTTAAAGTAGTGGGAACCATTGAGAATCTGCTTTATATCCTGCCGGAGAATAAACTGGATGAAATTGCGATTACACTGTCGCTGAATGACTATGACCGTCTGGAATATATTGTGGATCTGTGTGAGAAATCAGGCGTTCATACGAAATTTATTCCGGATTACAACAGTCTGTTCCCAAGCAGGCCGTATACGGAGGACCTGATGGGGCTTGCGGTAGTCAATATTCGCTATGTTCCCCTTACCAATACCCTGAACTGGGTGATGAAACGTATCGTTGACATTGTCTTTTCTCTGATCGGTGCGATCGTCTTCTCGCCTGTTATGCTGGCTTCCGCGATTGCGGTCAAGTGCAGCAGCAAAGGACCGGTTATATTCAAACAGGAGCGGGTCGGTCTGCATAACAAACCGTTCATGATGTACAAGTTCCGGACGATGGAGGTGCAGAAGCCCGGAGCCGAGAAGAAGGGCTGGACGGTGAAGGATGACCCCAGGGTTACCAAAGTCGGCAGACTGCTGCGCAGGACAAGCATAGACGAGCTTCCTCAGATTTTCAATATCCTGAAAGGCGATATGAGTATCGTGGGACCGAGGCCGGAGCGTCCGCAGTTTGTTGAGAAATTCAAGGAAGAAATACCGCGGTATATGGTGAAGCATCAGGTCAGGCCGGGACTTACCGGCTGGGCGCAGATCAATGGATACAGAGGAGATACCTCGATCAAGCGCCGGGTAGAGTATGATATTTTCTACATTGAAAACTGGACGATGTCCTTTGACATTAAAATTATATTTTTGACCATATTTAAGGGTTTCATAAATAAAAACGCCTATTAAAGTCATACTACTAAGAGGGTTTAGCCGGTCTGAAAATATTAAGGAATTCTAAAGAATTCCGGAATATGGCACAAGATTCTTGCAATTCTTACAAGATGTAGTATAATCTTGTAAGGTAGTTTTGTTATTTTGTGATACGGATTTCCGAAACAGATTTTCAGGCAGGGTTTTGGAAACAAAAAAGGGAATTGAGGGAGTACATGGTATGACAAAAAAAAGTAGAGATGCATATGATGAAGACAGAAGACCTTCCAAAAAATCTTCGGGATCTTCTCATCGGTCATCAGGCGGAAGATATGATTATGATGACTATGATGATATGGACAGAAGACCGGCGAAGAAGAAGTCTTCCAGTAAGAAAAAGAAGAAAGAACAGGCGAAAAAGAAGAGAAGAAGAATTGTACTTTTTATTCTGGAGATTTTCCTTCTGCTGATCATGGTACTCGTTCTGTATTTCGTGCTCAAGGGGGAGAAAACCGGAAAGGTCGATCTGAATGAGGAAGAGATTATCATTAACGAGACCGTAAAGGAAAAAGAAGAGACGACGATGAAAGGGTATCGGAATATCGCCCTGTTCGGCGTGGATTCCACAACGGGTGCGCTGACGAAGAACACCCGAAGCGACACGATTATGATCGCATCCATCAATCAGGATACCGGAGAGTGTAAGCTCGTATCCGTATATCGTGATACCTATCTGAATCTGAGTAATGATAAATATAATAAATGTAATGGAGCCTATGCAAACGGCGGTCCGGAAATGGCAATCAACATGCTGAACATGAATCTGGATATGAACATTACGGATTTCGTAACGGTAGGTTTTGCCGGTCTGACCGATACGATCGATGCATTGGGCGGTGTTTATATTACGGTGGAAAGCAATGAGATCAGCCATCTGAATAACTATCAGTTATGTATTGCGGATGACCTGAAGCGTTCTTATACACCGGTTACAGATACCGGATATCAGCTTCTGGACGGTCTTCAGGCGACCGGGTACTGCCGTATCCGTTATACGGCGGGCGATGATTTCAGACGTGCGGAACGTCAGAGAACCGTTTTAACCGCAGTAGCGGATCAGGCGAAGAAAGCCTCTCCGTCATCGCTTGCGCAGATCGCAAACAATGTATTCGGAGAAGTATACACGTCCTTGGATCTGGCAGAAATCGTAGAGCTGCTTGCAGACGTGAACAATTATACGATTACGGAGACAGCGGGCTTCCCGAGGGAGGAGAACAGAACTACCGGCACGATCGGCACGAAGGGTTCCTGTGTTGTTCCTCTGAATCTGGAAGAGAATGTGAAGTGGCTGCACCAGTTCCTGTTTAATGATAATGAATATACACCATCCGCAATGGTACAGGAATGCAGCAAACAGATTGAAGCGGAAACTTCAAAATATGTAGGTAGTAAATAACAGGAAAATAAGATAAGCGCAAAGGGGCCTGCTTTCAGGCCCTTTCATGCTATTTTGGGGGAAGATATTTGTGGAAAAAGTGGATGTTATCATCCCGACTTATAAGCCGGATCAGAAATTTCTGGATTTAATGGAGAAACTGGCGCATCAGACGGTTCCTGTCAACAGAATTATTATTATGAATACGGAACAGAAGTATTTTGACCGATTGATTTATGGTACGTCTTTTTCCAAAAAATACAGGAACGTACTGGTAAAGCATTTATCCCGGCGGGAGTTTGATCATGGACGCACGAGAAACAGCGGTGTACGCTGTTCCGAAACGCCGGTTTTCGTCATGATGACGCAGGATGCGGTTCCGGCGGATGAATTTCTGATTGAAGAGCTGCTGCGCGGTCTTGCGCAGGAAAATGTCGCCGTTTCTTATGGAAGGCAGCTGGCCTGGGAGGGCTGTTCGGAAGCGGAAAAGTTTACGCGGAATTTTAATTATCCGCCGGAGGGAACCGTAAAAACCGGAGAGGATCTTGGCAGGCTCGGCATTAAAACCTATTTCTGCTCGAATGTATGCGCCGCATATAAAAGGGATATTTTCGATGCATTGGGAGGTTTTATCAAACATACGATATTTAACGAAGACATGATTTACGCGGCAGGCGCCATTTCAGCCGGATACGGTATCGCTTACCGGCCGGAGGCAAAGGTATATCATTCTCATGATTTAAGCTGCGGGGAGCAGTTTCACAGGAACTTCGACCTGGGTGTTTCTCAGGCGGAGCATCCGGAGATCTTTGAAAAGGTTCCGTCCGAATCGGAAGGAATGAAGCTTGTAAAACTGACCATTGCCCATTTAAAGGAAAAAAAGCTGTGGCTGCAGATTCCGGGCGTGATCGTGAAAAGCGGATTTAAATATCTGGGCTATCTGCTCGGAAAAAATTACAGAAAACTGCCGGAGAAGCTTGTGGTGAGATGTTCGGCCGGAACGAGCCGGGAATACTGGAACAGGAAATAGCGGTGAAGCGATATGGGAAGAAGTGACATCGGAAAAAGCGGGAGGATATGATATGTGCGGAATTGTAGGTTACATCGGAACGAAACAGGCGGCGCCGATTATACTGGACGGGTTGTCCAGGCTGGAATACAGAGGATATGATTCGGCGGGGATGGCAGTCTTCGACGGGGAGAAGATTAATATCCGGAAATCCGCGGGAAGACTGAAAATTCTGGAGAATCTGACGCGCGGAGGGGAGAGCATGCCGGGCGTATGCGGCATCGGGCATACGAGATGGGCAACGCATGGCGCGCCGAGCGATGTCAACGCTCATCCGCATTTTAACAAAGCGGAAACGATCGCGGTCGTGCATAACGGAATCATTGAAAACTATCTGCAGCTTCGAAAGAAGCTGGCCGGAAAGGGATATGAATTCGTGTCCGAAACGGACACCGAGGTGCTGGCGCATCTGTTAGACTACTATTATAAAGGAAATCCGTTGGAGACGGTAACGAAGGTTCTGCACCGCGTGGAGGGCTCTTATGCGCTCGGCATCATGTTTGCTGACTGTCCGGATCAGATTTTTGCGGCAAGAAAAGACAGCCCGCTGATCGTAGGAGAAAATAAGGAAGGCTGCTTTATCGCTTCCGATGTGCCGGCGATCCTGAAGTATACAAGAAAAGTATACTATGTGGATAATCATGAAGTTGTCAGACTGCGTGCGGATCACATGCACTTCTATACGGTGGATGAGGAGGAGATTGAGAAAAAGGCGGTCATGATCGACTGGGACGCCAATGCGGCGGAGAAAGCCGGATATGAGCATTTTATGCTGAAAGAAATGTATGAACAGCCTAAAACGATATCCGACACACTGACTCCAAGAGTTAAAGGAAAAGATGTCGTGATCGAAGAGCTGAATATGACGGACGATGAACTGAAAGGGATTAAGAAGCTCCATATCGTTGCCTGTGGTTCCGCTTATCATGCGGGAATGACGGGGAAGTATGTGCTGGAAGGGCTGGCAAGGATTCCGGTTGAAGTCGATCTGGCTTCGGAGTTTCGCTATCGGGACCCGATTCTGGAGGAAGGGGCCATGGTTATCGTTATCAGCCAGTCGGGAGAAACTGCCGATACACTGGCGGCGCTCAGAGAGGCGAAGACGAGAGGATTCAAGGTGCTTGGCATCGTCAATGTGGTGGGCAGCTCTATCGCGAGAGAAGCGGATAATGTCATGTATACATGGGCTGGGCCGGAGATCGCTGTGGCAACGACGAAGGCTTACAGCGCCCAGCTGATCGCGTTGTATCTGCTGGCGATGAAGCTTGGAAAGGCGAGAGGAAAGATTTCGGATAAACTGTTTGCATCTCTTTTGACCGATTTAAGGCGCCTGCCGGACCAGATCGAACTGTTGTTGAATAACAAACTGCGTATTCAGAAATTTGCCAATCGTTATATCGGAGCCAAGGATATCTTTTTTATCGGCCGCGGCATCGATTATGCGATATCGCTGGAAGGTTCCCTGAAACTGAAGGAAATTTCCTATATTCATTCGGAAGCATATGCGGCCGGGGAGCTGAAGCATGGTACGATCTCCCTGATCGAAGAGGGAACGCTGGTGGCGGCCGTTTCCACACAGCCGGATCTGTATGCCAAGACGATCAGCAATATGGTGGAGGTGAAAGCGAGAGGCGCTTTCGTACTGGCAGTCACCTGTGAAGAAAATAAGGAAATAGAGAAGGCGGCCGACTATGTCATCTATATTCCGGAAACCAATCCTTATTTTGCCAATTCGCTTGCGATTATTCCGCTGCAGCTTTTTGGCTATTATGTGGCGGTCGGTAAAGGATGCGATGTGGATAAGCCTCGTAATCTGGCCAAGTCGGTTACAGTCGAATAATGAGAAGAGATTTTAATTTGTTCTGTAACAGGAAATTTCGACACAGTGTGGAAGAACCGAAGGTTCTTCCGAACATAATGCCGAAGGCATTTTGTTCTGTAACAGGAAATTTCGACACAGTGTGGAAGAACCGAAGGTTCTTCCGAACATAATGCCGAAGGCATTTT
>CALDLG010000196.1 GCA_937910785.1 uncultured Lachnospiraceae bacterium
AAATTCTGATTGCGGATGATGAAGCGGAAATCAGAGATTTACTGCGCCTGTATCTGGAAAAGGACGGATATGAGGTGGTTGAGGCGGCAGACGGCACACAGGCGCTGTCTGCCCTGCAGGATGCGGCTCTGCGTCAGGAAGGCATTGATTTGGTGCTTCTTGATATTATGATGCCGGGCATCGACGGTTACAGGGTGCTGCGCAATATCAGAGAGCACAGCAATATTCCGGTTATCATGCTCTCTGCCAAAAGCGGGGACTCGGATAAGATTCTGGGGCTTGATCTGGGAGCGGATGATTATATCACCAAGCCTTTTGGGCCGTTGGAGGCGGTGGCGAGGGTCAATTCCAATATCAGACGATTCTATGCTCTGGGCGCCGGCCGGCAGAAGCAGGTGGAAGAGCTGAC
The DNA here is from genome assembly GCA_937910785.1 of uncultured Lachnospiraceae bacterium. GTDB lineage: Bacteria > Bacillota > Clostridia > Lachnospirales > Lachnospiraceae > UBA3282. The sequence goes on from CALDLG010000196.1 coordinate 410, forward strand.
GGTGCGGGATTTGAAGCTGGATCTGAGCGCCTGTCTTCTGCGTCAGGGGGAGCGGATCATCGAGCTTACCTCTATCGAGTACAGGCTGATGAAGCTTTTTATGGAAAATCCGGGCAAGGTATTTACCAAGCAGCAGCTGTTCGAGCAGGGCTGGGGAGACGATTATCTGGTTTCCGACAATAATATTATGGTCTGTATCAGTAAACTGCGCGGCAAGCTGAGCGAGGACGGCGGCGCCTATATTAAAACGATACGCGGTCTGGGCTATCGGCTGGAGAAATAATGCATGGAAACGAAAAATGCCAGAGAGGGCACAACATCTTTAAAATGGTTTCTGATTCGGCATTTTGTGCTGGTTATGGTCTTTATTTATATCAGTGAAGAGCTGCTAAATATCGGATACAGGCTGGCCGTGGCGCCTTTTTTGTCAGAGACGATGAATATCCGCTTCTCCGTAACGGCAGACGACGGGAGCATCATTCTGATCCTGCTGCAAATGATTCTGCTTTCGGCAGCGGCGCTTTTACCGGACCGGCTGGCGGCATGGGTACAGACATCCATCGGACAGAATATGGAAAACAGCCTGCATGTCGATATCACTTCTCCGATTCTGGAAGGCGTGGCAAGTCAGCGGCTGATCAGTATGTATCAGGTGGGCGTGATCTGTATTTTTTTGTTCCTGCTGATCATTACCCTGCTGCCTTATCTGCTTTCAGCCTGGTGGTACTACCGGGTGGTCTCGCGGAAGATGAAGGAGCTGCTTGCGGCGGAAAAGGAACGGAAAGCGGCTTACGACAGACAGCGGAATCTGATGCTGTCCGATATTGCCCATGACATCAGGACGCCGCTGACGACGGTATGCGGCTATGCGAGAGCGCTGATGGACGGCATGGTGGAGGATGAGGACAAAAGAAAAGAGTATCTGCAGGCAGTTTATGCCAAATCTCTGCGGATGGATGAACTGATGACGCTCCTGTTCGAGTATGTCAGGATGGACAGCGACGGTTTTACGCTGCATAAGGAAACGGCGGACTTAGGGGAGCTTCTGCGGGAAAATATCGCTCTTCTTTACGCGGATTTTGAGGAAAAAGGCATGGAACTTGACATCGACATACCGGAGCAGGAGTTTCCATATGAAATGGACAGGGTACAGATTGGCAGAGCGATCGGTAATATATTGACCAATGCGGTCAGATATAATGAAAAAGGAACCAGAATCCGCATCAGTCTGCAGGAAGGCTTTCAGATCCGCATCGCGGATAACGGGATACCGATCGAAGACGAGCTGGCGGAGCATATTTTTGAACCCTTTACCCGCGGAGACAAAACGAGAAGCACAGGCGGCGGCAGCGGTCTCGGATTAAGCATTTCCGCGAAGATCATACAGATGCATGGCGGGGAGCTGTGTCTGGAGCGGGAGTGCAGGGACGGCATGGAGAAGGCATTTGTGATCACTCTTTTCTCATGAATGCGGGCCCGGCCGATGCATGCTCCGGGAAGCCGATGCATATATATAATTGAATAAAAGCAGGGAGCGGATTCATGATATTCGGGAAAAAGAGACTTTTCTTTATTGGAATGATCATTATCGTGAGTCTGCTTTTTTATTTTCAGGGAAGAAGGCAGGCCGGTGCGCCGGGGATGCGTTACGACGCAAGGGTGTTCAGAACGGAAGACAGCATTACTGTGGAAAAAGTTCTGACGGGAGAGGGTGAAACCGAGACGAGGAAGATCGCGCTGACTTTTGATGACGGTCCCCATCCCTGCTATACGGAGCAGCTTCTGGACGGATTGAAGGAGCGGAATGTCTGTGTCACTTTTTTCGTGACGGGAGAGCACGCGGAGCTGTATCCGGATATTATCGAGAGGATGAAAGAGGAGGGACATCTGATCGGCAATCATACCTACAGCCATATGCAGCTGCGCTCCGGCAGTCTGGACGCGTTTAAAGAGGAACTGATCCGGACAAACGAGATAATCAGCGGCATTACAGGCGAGGAGGTACTTTTCGTGCGCCCTCCTTACGGCACATGGGAGAAATCGCTGGAGGCCGAGCTGAATATGTTTCCGGTACTCTGGACCATCGACCCGTTGGACTGGTGTTCCACCAACGTGGACGGCATTACTAGAAAAGTCGTTTCAAAGGCAAAGGAGAACAGTATTATTCTGATGCACGACAGTTATCCGTCAACCGTAACCGCGGCCCTGCGCGTTATCGACGAACTGCAGAAGCAGGGGTATGAGTTCGTGACGGTGGATGAGATTCTCTTTGATTAAGGGGGCGTGCCGCATGAGATATCCGCAGTCCGCCGCCGGAGAATGGGACCGCTGTCACAGGCAGTGTGGTATGGTGGAGGGAAGGGACTTCCGGATGGGAGTTTTCTAATCGGACAGGCCAATCTTCTGCAGTGTCCGGGCCGGCGTTTAAGCGCATCCATGCGCCATAACGCCTGAATTGCACATCCTGTGCAATTCTCCCTTCATCATGCACTGTCCGATAAGAAAACATTACCATCCTCCATTACCTTCCCTCCGCCATACCACACTGCCTGTGACAGCGGTCCCATTCTCCGGCGGCGGGCATAGCATGTATATTTAGGTAAAAAAATAAAAATTTAGCTAAAAAGTGTTTAAAAACTGGAAGAAGTATGCTATATTGGAAGAACAGACATAGATCCGATTATATTTTATCGAAGGGAGAAGCGGTATGATAAGTTATCATGAGCAGGAAAGGATTTTTAAGTTAGATACGCCGAATACCAGTTATCTGATCGGCATTGTGGATGAGGAAAATTTTATCGGACATATTTATTATGGAAAGCGGTTAAAGGACGCCGACGTTTCCTATTTGATGCGGACCGGGGAGGCGCCTTTTGTACCGGGACAGAATAACAGGGAGCGCTGTTCTTTTTATGACTGCTTTCCGTTTGAATACCCTGTCGGCGGGATCGGAGACTGCCGGGAAGGCTGCCTTTCGGTCCGGACGGCGGGCGGACACGCGGGAGCAGTGCTTTCCTATGTATCCTATGAGATTCTGGAAGGAAAGCCGGAGCTGGAGGGCCTGCCTGCTACGTTCGGCACGAAGGACGAGTGTACAACCTTAAAGCTTCTCTGTGAGGACAGGCGTGTGGGAATACAGGTCGAACTTCTGTATACGGTTTTTCAGGATGTGGATGTCGTAACGAGAAGTGTCAGGGTGATCAATACCGGAAAAGAGCATTTTTATCTGACGAAGGTTTCTTCCGCGTGTCTGGATATGGACAACCGCGATTATGACATGATTTCCCTGCATGGAAGCTGGGGAAGGGAGCGCCATATTCAGCGCAGACCGTTGGGATACGGCATTCAGAATGTGAGCTCCATCCGCGGGGAATCCAGCCATCAGGACCATCCTTTCCTTGCGCTTGTGGATAGAAATACGACACAGGAAAACGGCGAAGTCTATGCGATGAATTTCGTATATTCGGGAAATTTCCGCGCGCAGGCCGAAGTGACGCAGTTCGATTACGTCAGAATGTCCATGGGCATTCATCCGGAGAATTTCTGCTGGAAGCTGGAGGCCGGAGAGAGTTTTCAGGCGCCGGAGGCAGTGATGCTTTATACGGATCAGGGATTGGACGCCATGACAAATGCGTTCCATAAGCTGTACCGGAAACATCTGATCCGTGGCGAATACCGAAATAAAAAGCGGCCGATTCTGATCAATAACTGGGAAGCGACTTATTTTGAATTCGATACGGACAAGCTTCTGTCGATCGCAAAAGAGGCTTCCGGCCTCGGCATCGAGATGCTTGTCATGGATGACGGCTGGTTCGGCAGGCGAAACACCGATGACTGTGCGCTCGGAGACTGGCAGGTGAACGAAGAAAAGTTAAAGGGCGGCCTGAAGTATCTGGTGGACGAAGTCAATAAGCTTGGGATGAAATTCGGTATCTGGTTTGAGCCGGAAATGATTTCGCCGGATTCCGATCTGTACAGGGCGCACCCTGACTGGGCGCTCGCGGTTCCGGGCAGGCCGGCGGCACAGGGAAGACAGCAGCTTGTGCTGGATCTCTCCAGAAAAGAGGTTGTCGATCATATTTATGAGATGGTGGCTTCGGTGCTTCGGAGCGCTAATATCGAATATGTGAAATGGGATATGAACCGTCCGCTGACGGATATCGGCAGCTGCGGCCTGCCCGCGGACAGACAGGGAGAGATCTGTCACAGATTCATGCTGGCGGTTTATGAGATGCAGGGCAGACTGATCAGAGAGTTCCCGCATCTGCTTCTGGAAAATTGCAGCAGCGGCGGCGGACGTTTTGATCCCGGCATGCTCTATTACAGTCCGCAGATCTGGTGTTCGGATGATACGGATGCCATTGAGCGGCTGGAGATTCAGGAGGGAACGGCAATGCTTTATCCGCTTTCCACGATGGGCGCGCATGTATCCGACTGTCCGAATCACGCGATCGGCCGGGTAACGCCTTTTGAAACGAGAGGGCTTGTCGCACTGGCGGGAACCTTCGGCTATGAGCTGGATGTAACGCGGATACCGGAAGAGGACCGGAATATGATACCGGAGCAGGTGGCGCTGTATCATCAGTACAATGATCTGATCCGGGAAGGCGATTATTACCGTATCGCGTCTTATTCTCAGAACCATAAATTTGACTGCTGGCAGGTAGTCCGGGAGGACAGGAAAGAATCCCTTGTTACTTTCGTTCAGGTGATGAGCCGTGCCAATTTCAAATCCAGACGCATTCTGTTAAAAGGGCTTTCGGAGGAGAAACGCTATGAAGTGCGTTTCGTGAATGAGGAAACGGTTTCTCCGAAGGTTTGCAGCGGCGATATCCTGATGAAAGCCGGCATACTTGTGCCGGAGCTGCGCGGTGATTTTCAGGCGAGGCTGATTCATCTGACAGAGGTTGAATGACAAAGTCAAACGGACAGGCAGCATCCGGAAGGTGATAAGTAAGCGGTAAGTAAGGGATATGTGAACAATCAGTAAGAGATAAGTAAGCGGTAAGCAAGGGATATGTGAACAATCAGTAAGAGATAAGTAAGCGGAAAAGAAGCAATCGGTAACAGATAAGCAGCGGAAGACAGGCAATCAGTAAGAGGTAAAGGAAGCAGCGGCATAAGAACGGGGGGATTTCTATGACCAAGGCGGTAAGACTTGCGGATATTGCGGAGAAGATCGGCGTCAGCGTCGTCACCGTATCGAAGGCATTGTCCGGACAGAAAGGCGTCAGCGAAGAACTGCGGGCGAAAATCAGGGAAATGGCGGACGAAATGGGATATATGCCCGTACATTCGGCGCGTCAGGAAAAATCCCGTTCTTATACGGCCGGCGTGATTACATTTGAAAGATATTTTGCCAAATTTGCTTCTTTTTACTGGAAAATGTATCAGGAGTTTGCGACACAGGCGGTGAAGGAGAACTGCTTTTCCATGCTGGAGGTCATTTCGGAGCCAGATGAGGATGCGCTGGAGGCGCCGAAGCTGTTTGGAGAAGAGCGTGTTGACGGCATGATTGTGATCGGCAAGCCGAAGCGGGATTATTTGAAAATGCTGTATCGGAACGAGAAGACACCAATGGTTTTCCTGGACTTTTATGACGATGAGGAAATCGTGGATTCCGTCATATCCGCAGGCTTTTACGGGATGTACCGGATGACAGAATACCTGATTCGGAACGGACATACCCGCATCGCCTATGTGGGAACCCTGATGTATACGGAAAGCATCACAGACCGGTATTTCGGGTACTGTAAGGCGTTGATGGAGCATGGTCTGGAACAGAAGCCGGAGTGGATTTTCAAGGACAGGGGATATGGGGATGGCCTGATTGGTGTGAATTACAGATTTTCCTTCCCGGAAAACAATATGCCCGAAGCCTTTGTCTGTAACAATGACGTGACCGCGCACGCCCTGATCAAACAGCTGGAGGAAAAAGGCTATCATGTGCCGGAAGATATTTCCGTGGTAGGCTACGACGACTATCTGTATGCGGAGTTCGGCGATTCCAGGATTACGACATACTCCGTCGATATGGCGGAGATGTCGCGAGTGGCGCTTGCGTGTCTTATCAGACGAATTGAAAATACCGCTGTTAATACGAAGGTAAATATTGTAAACGGCAGGCTGATCGAGAGGGACAGCGTCCGGAAGAAAAAGGAAAACGGGAAAGCCGGTTTTCAATGAAGCCGTCAGAAAATGCCCGGAATGAAGAAAGAGAGCAGCAGGCCGCCTATAAAGGACAGGACATTGGCAGTCAGCGCATAGAGCGGAGGTTTCCATCCGGAAAACTTTTTACTGCCGATTTTGTTGAGCAGGACACAGTACAGTATGGTTTCTATGAGCAGTACAAGCATTTCATAACGGAAATAGTAAAAAATGAAAGACAGGTTTCCATTGTGATAATGAATGATATTCAGTTTTACATTCAAAATAACCTGCGTCACAATATTGACGCCTGCGATAAAGGCGATCAGCCGTTTTTCCCGGAAGCCGAAAAGAAAGGCGATGCCGATTTCGAGGAGAATCGTGAGAACAATCCGGCAGGCGAGGGAGATCAGTTCCCAGCCATAGTGATAATCTTTTTCAGCGATGAGAACGGTATCCTGTGAGCCTGTGATGGAATCGATCTGATTTAAATCGACCGAGAAATAACTGTCAAAGGCGTAGCTTTCATAAATGCCGCTTATAGCAAATGTATCCGTTTCCGGATAATAAAGCAGAATCTTAAACGGATCGGGAGGATAATACCCCCAGCTGAAGCATTTGGTTTCGTTACACTGCCAGGCCATCTGCAGAAAATAATAGCCGTCCGAGTCCTCATAATTGACGAAGGCTTCCCAGATATCATAGTCCAGGCCATAGGTGAAAATATGTTCCGGAATGCCGTCCGATTCCGCCGGGTCCCATGCCGATGCCGGTCCTGTGGAACGGCTTTCGGACAACAGCGTTCCGTAACAGAGCTCGTCCCCCATGTTTTCAAAGGAAATGAAAACACATGGCTTTGGTCCGATATCCGCCCTTGCGGTGATCGGAAACAGGATAAATGTGATCAATAAGCATAAGAAAAATATGCCCGTCTTTCGTTTCATGATCAGTTCTCCTTTCTGAAATAAAATAATCTGTTTTGCGCCGTCCATGGAGCTTTTACGGGACGGCATTTTTTCATTCATTTTTACAGTCCCGGCGTTTCCCTGCGGTATGTAAGCGGGGTGACGCCGGTTTTTTCCCGGAAAAGCCGTATAAAACTGTTCGAATTCTCAATCCCCACAAGCTGTCCGATGGTTCCGACCGTTTCGTCCGAATAAAGAAGCAGTTCTTTGGCTTTTTCGATTCTGGTCTTATTCAAATACTGCATGGGAGAATCTTTATAATATTTCGCAAATTCCTTGCAGAGTCTGTATCTGTTCACCTGATATTCGGAAGAAAGTGCCTCCAGCGAATAAGATTCGGCCCAGGCCGTATCGAAGCGCATTTTGATATCCACGAGATAAGAAGGAATGTGCCGGGAGCCATGCAGCTGCATGGAGCGGGTAAGGTAAAGCTGCGTGTAAAGAGCGGTCAGCGTCCGGGAACGCATCAGACCGTGCGCTTCGTCATCCTCCTGATCCGCCAGGAGACTTTCCCACAGGATTCGAGAATCGGGATCGGAAGAGAGACGGAAAATACAGCCGCCCATATGTTCCATTTTCTGATGGTAATAGCTGCTGACGGGCAGACTGACGAAGCAGATCGTATAGCTCCAGACATTGTGCCGGCAGACCAGCTTATGGCGTCTGCGGCAGTCGATAAAGGCGAGCGAGCCGGCCGTCAGCTCGTAGGCTGCGGAAATATGTGCCGCATTGTCACAGTAGAGCGTGCCTTCGCCGCCGGATGTATGGAGCAGACAGAAAGCGTTCAGGCCGGCGGCTTCCCAGGAGAAGGGGGAGGTGACGGATACGTCGCTCCGGCTGATTATATATGGAAGCGTTTCGCAGAAATCATAGTCTCTTCGGAAAGCGTTATCGAAATACTCGGAAAGCGAGAAACGATTGCTCGTTTCGGAAGAGATCAGACTGTTAAAAAATTCTGAAGCAAATAATCCGGCAGGAAATGTTTCCTGGGAAGAAAAAGTTTTATCTGACATTTTCGGACCTCCCTTTTCCACTATCGTATCTTATAAAATGGAAAAAAGCAAGAAATGTATAAAAAAATAAAAAAAGAGTGATTAAAAAGAATTAAATAATTGCAGACACTTAAATAGAATTAATGAAAACAATTTAATTAGCTAAAAATTAAGCTAAAGAAAGTGAGTGATATGTAAAATTAAACAAAAAATAAGAGCTTATATTGTAAAAATAAATGAAATGACGAAAATGATCAATAATAGAATATTAAAAACAAAAATTAATGATGACTAAATGATAAAGTTAATATAAACTAAATATAAATTAACAATTAAGTTTTTTGGAAAAGGTTAATTTAAACAAATTATAAAAGGGAGGTTTTATTTATGAAGCTCAAAAAACTTGCAGCACTTGGAATGGCAGTTGTAATGACATTTTCGCTGACCGCCTGCGGAGGGGGGGGCAATTCGGAAAACGCTTCTTCTAATGCAGATACGGATAACAGTTCATCAGCTGACAATACGGCAGCAGACAGCAGCACAGCAGCGGACAGTGCGGAAACAGAAACGGAAGCGGAGGCTCAGACGCCGGAGGGGATTCCATCCATCGACCAGATCAATGTCGGAGAGGACTATAAGGATCTGACAGCTTCCATCAAGGTTCTGACGAACAGAACGGATATCGTTGATACGGTATACAAGGGATATGCGGAGGAGTTCATGCAGATTTATCCGAATATCACCGTTGAGTATGAAGGCATTACCGATTATGAAGAATCCGTAACCCTTCGGCTGACAGCAGGAGACTGGGGCGATATCATGTTCATCCCGACATCGGTGGCAAAGAATGAACTTTCTACATATTTCATGCCCCTTGGCGATTACAATACGCTGGACGGTATCTACAATTTTGTAGAGGAAAAGTCTTTTGAAAATGTTGTTTACGGTATCGCGAACGGCGGTACGGCAAGCGGTATTGCCTATAACAAGAGAGTATGGGAAGAGGCCGGAATTACGGAAATGCCCAAGACACCGGATGAGTTTTTAGCGGACTTACAGCTCATCAAGGACAATACGGATGCGGTTCCGCTGTATACAAACTTTGCGGCGGGCTGGACGATGGGCGCATGGGATGCTTATACGGACTGTGCGGCAACCGGTGATCCGGACTTCAAGAGCAAGATGCCTCACATGAGCAATCCATTCAGCAAAAGAGATGATATGACAGGCCCTTATGCCGTATATTACATCCTGTATGAATCCGTGGCACGCGGACTTGTGGAAGACGATCCGGCAAGTACGGACTGGGAGTCCTCCAAGGGCGCGATCAACAGAGGCGAATATGCGACGATGGTACTCGGTTCCTGGTGTGTGGAGCAGTTTAAGGAAGCGGGGGATTCACCGGAAGATATCGGCTATATGCCTTTCCCGATCAGCGTAAACGGACAGCAGTATGCGGGTTCCGGCGGAAACTATTCTTTCGGAATCAACGTGGATGCGGCGGATGAAAATAAGATTGCTTCTCTGTTATACATGAAGTGGCTGATCGAAGAGTCCACGATTTATCTGGATGAGGGAAGTATTCCGGCGCGTAAGGACGGAGAGTATCCTTCCGTACTGGAAGCATTTGACGGTGTTACGCTTCTTTCCAACAGCCCGGCTCCGGAAGGGGAGGAAGACCTGTTTGATAACGTAAACAACGAGAGTGAAGTAGGAATCAACAATAATGATTATCCTGACTGTGAAATTCTGGAAGCTGCACTCTATGGTTCCAGAACACTTGATGAGATTATGGAAGAGTGGAATCAGAAATGGTCGGCAGCACAGGAAACGCTCGGCGTTGAAGTGAATCAATAAAGCGGCGGTAAGAGGCGGCGCATGACGCGCCGCCTTTATAAGGCCAAAAGGAGAAGAGTATGGGGAAAGAAAAAATGGCAGGCGTAAAGTCCGGTAAAACTTTTGGAGAGTGGTTCAGAAGCAGAAAAGTTCAGAAATTTTTAGTCATTTTTACATTTATGTTCGTACCTCTGTTTTTATTGCTGATGTTCACATACATACCGTTTGGAAAGATGGTGCAGTTCAGCTTTTATAATATGAAATACATTGGAAAACGTACTTTTGTCGGATGGAAGAATTATGTGGAAGTGTTCAACAGACCGGAAATTTTCAAATCGCTGTTTGTCAGCCTTTATTATATGGGCGGAGCGGTTATCCAGCTTGCACTGGCGCTTTTTTTTGCAACGCTGATGGTCTTTAAGGTGAAGGGAGAATCCTTTTTCAAGGCAACGATGTTTTTTCCTTATCTGATATCCGGTATTGCGATTGGCTTTATCTTCAAATTCTTCTATGCGAGGGGGTATGTCCTCGATTCCATCGTCGCGTTGTTCGGCGTCGCGGAGGAAAATATTCCGTACTGGCTGCAGGATACGAAAATCAACAATATTTCGCTGGCGGCCACGTCGGTGTGGAGATATACGGGACAGAACATGATTCTGTTTCTGGGAGCCATGATGTCTGTTGACGCAAACCTTTACGAAGCGGCGTCCTTAGACGGCGCAAATAAATGGCATCAGTTCAAGTATATTATTCTGCCGAGCATCAAATCCATCGTCGTTTTAAACCTGATTCTTTCGATCAGCGGTTCCCTGAGCGCATTCGAGCCTCCGTACGTTATTACGAACGGTACGATGGGAACGGGAACCTATTTCGTTATTATGAACAGGCTGGCTCATGAGAATCAGAAGGTAGGTCTGGCGAGCGCCATGGCAATTGTTCTGCTTGCCATCATCATTCTCTGTACGGTGGCGCAGAAGCTGTTCTTCGCTTATGTGTTTGACGACGGAACCGATGATGAATCCAGAGCGGCGGTAAGGCGCAGGAAGAAGCGGAATAAAAAGAACCAGGGCGCACGGTAGAGGGGGGAGCTGTCATGAAAAAGAAAAATACAAAATTACTATTATTTTCCGTTTTTAAATATGTCATGCTGATTGCAGCTTCGATTGTTGCAATTATCCCGGTCGTCGTATGTGTGTTTACGGCCTTTAAAACAGAAGAAGAATATCAGAGCACCTCGGCGCTGATGCTTCCGCGGAGTTTTCTGTATCTGGAAAATTTTAAGGTCGCTTTTACCAAGGCGAATATGCTGCGGGGATTCCTGAATACCGCGCTGGTGCTTGTCGTCGTGCTGACGGCGTCCGTACTGATCAGTTCCATGATCGCCTATGTGTTAAATCGTTTTAAGTTCATCGGAAACGGGCTGATCAGAAATCTGTTCATGTTTGCGGCGCTGCTTCCCGGTATTGCCATGCAGGTAACGATTTACGAAATCATGAATTCCTTTCATCTGATCAATCACCTGTACGGTTACATGATCTGCCTGATGGGAACGGATATTATTTCTATCTATATCTTTTTACAGTTTTTTGAGAATCTTTCGACTTCGTTAGACGAATCGGCAATTATTGACGGCTGTACTTATTTCGGCGTTTTCTTTAAAATTCTGCTGCCGCTTTTGAAACCGGCGATTATGACAACGCTCGTTTTAAAAGGAGTAGGGGTTTACAATGAATATTATGCGGCCAACCTGTATTTACAGTCCAAAGAGCTGAAAACGATATCGACTGCCCTGTATACTTTTACGGGCCCATACGGCAGTCAGTATAATTATATCTGTGCCGGTGTGCTGATCACAATTATTCCGATCCTGATCATCTTCATCGTGTTCCAGAAACAGGTTTATGGCGGACTTGCGTCGGGTGCGGTAAAAGGGTAAAATAGTGAGAAGAGATTTTCTAAGGCGTCCGAAAAGACGCTGTCTGGGAAAATCTGTGATTTGCCTTGAAATTTGAGAGTAATCATATAGACAGGATGGAAAGTTATAGTAAGATAATTTACAGAAAGGCAAGGTTACTATATGAGCAGAGTGAAAATTTACGGAATATCCGCATCGAATATACCCTGGCAGGAGAAGCCGGAGGGATTAAAGGACGCTCCGGTATGGAGATACAGTGAGAACCCGGTTATCGGACGCAATCCGGCGAAAGGCATCGCGCGCATATTCAACAGCGCGGTTATGCCATATGAAGGGGCTTTTATCGGTGTTTTCCGGGGTGAGCAGACGAACGGCATTCCATACATTTATCTTGGGAGGAGCAGGGATGCCATCCACTGGGAATTTGATGAGGAAAAAATTCCGTTCAAGGATGAAGAGGGCAATGATTTTATGCCCAGATATGCATACGATCCGAGGCTTGTGAAAGTAGAAGATACTTATTATATCATATGGTGCCAGGATTTTTACGGGGCGGCGATCGGCATGGCCAGAACAACGGATTTTAAGAGCTTTGTAAGAATTGAGAATCCGTTCCTTCCGTTTAACAGAAATGCCGTTCTGTTTCCGAGAAAAGTAAACGGGAACTTTATGCTGTTGTCCCGGCCGAGCGACAGCGGTCATACGCCTTTCGGAGATATTTTCCTCTCCGAGAGCCCGGATATGGTTTACTGGGGAAAACACCGCCATGTGATGGGCAAAGGCGAAGAATGGTGGGAAAACTTAAAAATCGGCGGCGGCGCCGCTCCGATTGAGACGAGTGAAGGCTGGCTTTTATTCTATCATGGCGTGACCGGAACGTGTAACGGTTATGTGTACAGCATCGGCGGAGCGATTCTGGATATTGACAACCCGTCGGTCGTAAAATACCGTTGTGAAAATTTCCTCCTGACGCCGGAAGAATGGTATGAGGAAAGGGGCTTCGTTCCTAACGTGCTCTTTCCCTGTGCGACGATACAGGATGCGGAAACGGGGCGTATTGCGATTTATTATGGCGCAGCGGATACCTATGTCGGGCTTGCCTTTACGCAGGTGGATGAGATCGTCGATTATATCCGGGCGCACAGCGTAGTCAGCGGTTCGGATACGGAAGCCGGAAGACGCTGAGGCGAGGGTAAAAAGAACTGCAGGCGGTTCTTCCTGAGACTTTGGGATTTGAGCCGCAGTCAGGCTGCGGCATGGAGGATGATAAGGAAATGATTCATAAACAATATTATGTGGAGAAGGCGAAGGTCGACAGACTCGTGGCGGCGAAAAACCGCAAAAGCGATTTCTACAACGGTATCTATGACAGATACGAATATCCGGTGCTGACCCGTGACTTCGCGCCCGTACACTGGAGATATGACCTGAACGAAGAGACGAATCCATATTTCATGGAACGTCTCGGCATCAATGCGGTGATGAATTCCGGCGCCATTTATCTGAACGGAAAATACCATCTGGTAGTCCGGGTGGAAGGAAATGACAGGAAATCTTTTTTTGCGGTAGCGGAGAGCGAAAGCGGCATTGATGGATTTCATTTCTGGGATTATCCGGTGGAACTGCCGGATACCTGCCCGGAGGAGACCAATGTATACGACATGCGTCTGACCGGACATGAAGACGGCTGGATTTACGGCGTCTTCTGTTCTGAGAGCAAAGATACAGAAAATCCGGATTTATCGGCGGCGGTTGCGGAAGCCGGCATCGTTCGGACGAAGGATTTGAAAAAGTGGGAACGTCTGGATAATCTGAGGACCCTGCAGTCCCCGCAGCAGCGCAACGTCGCTCTGCATCCGGAGTTCGTTAACGGAAAATATGCTTTCTATACAAGGCCGATGGACGGGTTTATCGAAACGGGAAGCGGCGGTGGAATCGGGTTCGGACTGTGTGAAGATATCGAACACGCCGTGATCGATGAGGAAAAGATTATCAGCAGAAGAATTTATCATACCATTACGGAGTCCAAAAACGGGGCGGGCGCCGTACCGATCAAAGGAAAGAAATGCTGGATTCATTTTGCCCATGGCGTGAGAAATACGGCGGCGGGACTTCGGTATGTGCTTTATATGTTCGGAACGGATTTGCAGGACCCATCCAGAGTGGTTGCGGAACCTTCCGGTGTATTTCTGGTGCCGTTTGGAAAAGAGCGCGTGGGGGACGTTTCCAATGTGGTATTTACCAACGGTGCGGTCGCGCGGGAAAACGGCGATATCTATCTCTATTACGCTTCCTGCGATACGAGGATGCACGTGGCGACGACGACAATTGACAAAATAGAAGATTATCTTTTCAACACACCGCAGGACCCGCATCGTTCGCCGGACTGTGTAAAGCAGAGATGTGAGCTGATCCGGCAGAATCTGGAGCTGTTATCATGAGATATCAACCGGATTTGACAAGACTGGAAAACTGTATGCGCCGGGCAATGCGCGGAGAAGAGCTGACTGTCGGCTTCCTGGGTGGTTCCATCACGCAGGGAAGCCTTGCATCGAAGGAAGAAAATATGTATGCTTACCGCGTATTTACCTGGTGGGAAAAGACGTTTCCGCAGGCGCGGTTTCATTATGTGAACGGCGGTATCGGGGGGACGACTTCCCATTACGGAGCAGCCCGCGCGGTGACTGATGTGCTGATGTATCAGCCGGATTTCGTCATTGTCGATTTCAGTGTGAATGATGACCCGGAAGAAGATGGGCCGGACAGGAACGACGAAGCGTTTCCTGGCGGGAAAGCATCGAAGACGGCGTTTTTTCAGGAAACTTACGAGGGAGTTCTGCGCCGGATTCTTGGCTGGTCTTCCGCGCCCGCGGCGCTGCTTTTGAATAATGTATACTATGATACGGGACAAAATGCGCAGGAATATCATAACGCGGTGGGAGAATGGTACCGCGTGCCTTATGTGAGCATTCGTGATACCATATACGAAAGAATGAAGGCCGGAGAATATACGAGGGAAGCTCTGACGCCAGACGGCCTGCATCCGAACGATAAGGGGCATGCCCTTGTGGCCGGTGAGATTACGGCTTTTCTTGAGCGGGTGAAGGAACGGACTGAGGAAGCGGACCGCACAGCGGTCGGGAGCGCATGCGGTATGTTGAAGGAGGACGATCTTCCTGCGCCTATGACGGCCAATGCGTACGAGAACGCCCGCCGGCTGACGATCCGGGAGATTTCCCCGGCGCTTGCGGGGTTTCGGGCGGATACGCGGGAAAAGACCGGTCACCTGGATCATTTTAAAAACGGATGGATCGGAAGAAGGGCGGGGGATTCCATATCTTTTGAGGTGGAGGCTTCCTGCATCGCGGTTCAATACAGGAAGACGATCAGAAGACCGGCTGTAAGTGCGGAGCTGATTCTGGACGGTGATACGGAACATAAAAGAAAGCTGGACGGGAATTTCGGAGAGGACTGGGGAGACTGTCTTTTTCTGGAACCTGTGCTGCATCATGGGCGAAAAGAAAAACATAAGGTCGAGATCGCGATTCCCGGAACGGAATCGGGAGAAGGAACGGCGTTTTACCTGATGGCGCTTATTATCGCGTGACAGAAAGGGAATGGTTATAGAAATGAGTATTTTAAAATTAAAGCCGGGCTTTAAGGATTATATGTGGGGCGGACACCGGCTGGTGGAGGAGTACGGAAAGGAGTACGCCGGAGAAATTCTGGCGGAATCCTGGGAGCTTTCCTGTTATCCCGATACGCCGTCCACGATCGCAAACGGTGTCCACAGCGGAAAAACGCTCCGGCAGTATATAGAGGAAGAGGGAAAAGATGTGCTCGGCACAAATTGTGAACGGTTTGAAGATTTTCCGATTCTGATTAAGCTGATCGACGCCAAAGCCGATCTGTCCGTACAGGTGCATCCGGACAATGAATATGCGTTGAAGAAGGAAGGCCAGTACGGCAAAACGGAGATGTGGTATGTGGTGGATGCGGGAAAAGACGCTTTTCTCTATTTCGGATTTCGAAAAAAGATCAGCAGGGAAGAATTTGCCGCAAGAATCGAAGAAGGTACGCTTCTGGAGGCGTTAGAAGCGGTGCCAGTGAAAAGGGGAGATTTATTTTTTATCGATGCCGGAACCATTCATGCGATCGGAAAGGACATTCTGCTTGCGGAAATTCAGCAGAATTCCAACGTGACCTACCGGGTTTATGATTACGGAAGAGTCGGTGCGGACGGAAGAAAAAGAGAACTCCATATCGATAAGGCGCTCGATGTGACGAAACGGGAGCCGGCTGACAGGAGCAAAGATTTTTATCCGCATCTTGCGGACTGCGATTATTTTACGGTGGATAAGCTGAATCTGGACGGAGACGTGATGGAAGAAATGCAGGGCTGTGTGTCGGAAGCTTCCTTTATGAGCGTCCTGATTCTGGACGGCCGGGGAACGATCTCCAATCAGGGCGAAACGGTGGAATTTAAAAAGGGTGACAGTCTTTTTTTACCGGCAGGAAGCGGCGCTTACCGGATAGAGGGCGTCTGCGACGGACTCCTTACGACGATCCGGGAGAAGCGGGCATAAGAAAAGGTTTTTTCGTAAAAGAAGTCACAAAAAAGGTGTAAAATCCGGGGCTTGTGGGATTGTGAAACAATTCCCCGGCCCCGGATTTTACACCTTTGTCCTTCCGGCAATTATTCGCTGTCTTTTTTCTTCTTTTTCCGGATAGCCATAACGATTGCGGTAACGGCTACCACGACAAAAGCGACATCAATAATGATCTCAATCATCTCGTACATCCCTCCTCCCTCCTCATAAAAACAGTATATAAAAAAAACGGATATCTGACAAGTTCAAATTGAAAAAAGCGGTTTGGAAACCGGGCGGTGAACGGGCCGGAAATTACGGGCGGAGATTTCCGTTTTGTTTTGGCATTTGTGAAAGGCAGGTCTTGAAATTTTTCTTCCGTATATGTAAAATAATAGAGTCGGGGTAAGACAAAAATTCATATTTCAATCAAGGTTACGGCTGCAGATTGTCGCACGCACGCAGTGGAACGTGTTCGCATTCAAACTGGCAGACTAAGTAAGAATGGGGGATACAATATGAAGAAAATACAAACGAAGATTATGCTCATGGTGATTGCGGCAACCCTGGGGGGTTCCCTGATTAACAGCCTGCAGAGTGTAAAGACGACACGAAATTCCACAATATCGGCGATTGAGAAGACTTTAACGGAAACGACGGAGCTTGCGGCATCTACGGCGCAGAACATGATATCGACATATACGCTGACAATTGCGGAGATGGCGGCAAATCCGACGCTTTATGATCCGAAAACCTCACTGACGCAGAAACAGGAGTTCATACAGTCGAAGGTGGAAGCATATTACATGCGTTTCGGCGGCATGGCGGATCTGGAGGGCTATGATGCGGTTCATGAAGTGGATATTTCCGGAGAACCCTTTTTCCAGGAGGCGGTCAGCGGAACAAACTATATGTCCGCTCCCTATGTGGTCGGAGATGATATGTTTCTGATGGTCTCAGCTCCGATTAAGGAAGGAGATACCATACATGGCGTGCTCTATTTTCAGTGTGATACCGATATCCTGCAGTCGATTGTGGAAAAAATTCAGATAGGTGAAGAAGGCGAATCCTATATTCTGGATAAAAACGGCGTTACCATCGCCTGCGGAGATTTAACGGCGGTGGAAGAGCAGGAAAATATTATAGCGGAAGCTGCGGCAAATCCGGGCGATCAGGATCTGCAGACGCTTGCTGCAGTAGAAAAGAAGATGATAGCCGGAGAGAACGGTATCGCGTTCTATTCCTATGCGGAAGATAATTCCAACAATATTCAGGGATATACGCCGATTCCGGGAACCGACGGGTGGAGCGTTGCGGTAACGATGGATGAGGATGAGTTCATGCATGACGCTTATGTCGGAAACAACAGGCAGATTGCCATTGCCATCGCGCTTTGCATCGTGGTTATTCTGATTTCGATTCTGCTCAGCCTTTCGATCGCAAGGCCGATCGTCCGGTGCGCGGATCGTCTGCGCGCGCTTGCGGAAGGAGACTTAAAGAGTCCTGTTCCGGAAGTAAGTAGTAAAGATGAGGTACATATTCTGGCGGATTCCATTTCGAGTCTGATTGAGAATTTCCGGGCCATTGTGAATGAGGTCGGAACGGTACTTGAGGCAATCGCCAACGGAGACCTGACGAAAGAGGCCGTCAATGCGGATTATCCCGGCGATTTCAGTGATCTGCAGAATTATCTGAGGATTATTAATGAGAAGCTCAACAATACGATGAGCGGCATTGTGGAAGCGGCGATACAGGTATCCGCCAATGCGGGGCAGATGGCTTCGAGCAGCTCCATGCTGTCTCAGGGAGCCGTAGAGCAGTCCAGCGCGGTCGAACAGCTTTCCGTAACCATGTCGGATATGCAGCGCGATGCCGAAAAAACCGACGGATTCGTTATGGAAGCAAAGGCAGCGGTTGATTATGCCGGCGCGGAGCTGCAGGAAAGCGGCAGATATATTGAAGGTCTGAATCAGGCGATGAATCTGATTATGAAATCAACCAGTGAAATCAGCCATATTATCGACACGATTGAGGATATTGCGTCACAGACGAATATTCTGGCGTTGAACGCTTCCGTCGAAGCGGCCCGTGCAGGCGAGGCGGGCAGGGGCTTTGCGGTAGTCGCGGGAGAAATACGTGAGCTTGCGGCGAAATCCGATGAGGCGACGAAGGCGACGATGGAGCTGATCAGGAGCTCCACCGAGGCGGTCAATGGCGGCAGCACCGTAGTGGAAAAGGTAACGAAATCGGTGACGAATGTCGTGTCAAAGTCTACGCAGATTGGGGAACAGATGAGTATCGTATCGGAGGCGATCGGGCGGCAGACAGGGGCCATCGGTCAGGTATCGGAAGCGATCAGTCAGATTTCCAATGTGGTGCAGTCCAATACCGCGACCGCGGAGGAAAGTGCGGTTTCCAGCAGGGAGATGTCGGAGCAGGCGGATATACTGCAGCGGCTGGTCAGCGGTTTTTCCCTGCGCAGGAGGTAAGCGGTGTGTGCTGCTTGAGAGGCATTCTTTATTGCGGGAAAATGGACAGTGAATGAGTGTAAATGGACAGAATTAATTTTTTACTTGACAAATAAACGACGATTTCATATAGTTTATGATAATAAAGAAAAGCCCGGTATCTTCCGGGACAGTCAAAGGTAATGACAGAGAGGAGTACGCAGTGATCCGCCGCCAGAGAGAATGGCCCTGTGCTGGAAGGCCGTTTCGGAGAGGAATTGCGGAAGGTAGCTCTGGAACCGGAACGCCGAACGGACAGGTGCAGTAAGTGTTCCCGCTTTATCCCCGTTAACGGATCAGACTCTGTCAGGAGTCATAGAGTGATAAACAAAGGTGGTACCGCGTAATAACGCCCTTTGCCGGAAATGGCAGAGGGCGGTTTTTATGTAACGGAAAATTTTGACACAGCGTGGAAGAACCGAAGGTTCTTCCGAACATAATGCCGGAGGCATTTTGCTCTGTGACAGGGTTCAGGTGTCAAAAGGTGCGATATAAAATTCTTATTGGCAGATTGTACAAAATATTCCCTTGCGTCTGACTTCGGAAAATG
>CALDLG010000197.1 GCA_937910785.1 uncultured Lachnospiraceae bacterium
GCAGACCAGGAAGGGGGAGCGGCTTTATCGGTTCATGGAGGCACGCTTGCGCTCCGTGAAGGACAGCGGCGGATGCTAAGCTCGTGTAGAACCTCGCTAAGCACCGGCGCCCTTCAAGGACCTCCGCGGGAAAATGAATCCGCAGACCAGGAAGGGGGAGCGGCTTTATCGGTTCATGGAGGCACGCTTGCGCTCCGTGAAGGACAGCGGCGGATGCTAAGCTCGTGTAGAACCTCGCTAAGCACCGGCGCCCTTCAAGGACCTCCGCGGGAAAATGAATCCGCAGACCAGGAAGGGGGAGCGGCTTTATCGGTTCATGGAGGCACGCTTGCGCTCCATGAAGGGCAGCGGCGGATGCTAAATTTGTGAAGGGGAGTTTTAGCTGTATGGATTGACAAAATGCAGCTTTTGATTATAATATAAAATGAATTATATAAATCTATTTATGGAATGAGGCTCTAAATTGGCAAGGAAAACGCAGATTTCAAAAGAGGTCATTTTGAAAACAGCATTGAAAATGCTTATTCGTGATGGGTATTCTGCCGTCAATATTAAAACACTTTCCAAAGAGATCGGCTGCTCTACACAACCCTTAGTATGGCATTTTAATAATATGGAGGGGCTTCGCAAGGCATTAGCTGATTATGCGCTAAAATATGCGAATGAAAAAATGTGTCCATCTGTCGATGGTGCAGTCAACGCTTTTGAACAGATTGGACGGGCTTATATAAAAATAGCATTATATGAGCCTAATCTTTTTCAATTTGTATTTCTTAATGGAAGTGGCTGTTATCCGGCAGGAAACGCAAATATGCTCACAGAGGACAAAGGTCACGCAGAATTGATTAAGATGATTACAAAGGAATTTCAAATTACGGAACAAAATGCAGGACAATTTCTTCAAAACACAGTCATATATACACATGGATTAGCGTCTTTTATTGCAACAGGCATGATGCATATGTCAGAACAGGAAATAATGGCATTGGTAAATCAGACAGGACATAATTTTCTGATTCAGGCGGGAGTACCACTGGAGAAAATAACGCAAAGTTATGAAGAAAATCAAAATGGATAAAAGGAAAATAATTGCTTTATGTAAGGCTTCTTTATGGGGAGTCTGTATTTTACTTTTTCCGGTTTTTACGGGTGTACTATCGGCAATCCTGTCTTTGGCGACGATTGAAACGCTATTTTTTCAAAGCATATTTATGTTTGCATCTCTTGTTATTCCATTGATTTTTGTATTACGCGGCAAGTGGAAATGGGAGGAAATTGGTTTTAAAAAATATGACGCCGATTGCAGCAAGAGAGTATATCATTTTCTTCCCTTAATTGCTGTTTTAATTCCTGTTGCAGTTCAGGGCTTTTATTTCAAGTCTGAAATTTATGTATGTGGCAATCTGCTTTTATACTTAGCGGTAGGCATAGCGGAAGAAATATATTTTCGGGGTATCATTCCAAATTGTTTAGGAAAGGCGTTTTCCACTAAAGGAGTAATCTGGCTTTCTGCAATTATTTTTGGAGCAGGACATATTGCCGCCGTTTTTACTGCAGGCAGTGGATGGGAAATTTTCTTAACTGTATTCAATGCCTTTCTTTTCGGCTGGTTGACAATGGAAATGGTACTCATATCGAAAAACATTGTACCTGCTATTTTGCTGCATTTTTTCTTTGACTTTGAAACAAAAATTGTAGCGATGAATGGATCCGCGTTATTGACCGCCGAATGTGTAAGAGGTGTTATTGTATTCGCCGCTGCCGTTTGGCTTGCAGTAGTTATTCGGATAAACAGAAGGAGCATTTTTTATTGGAAATTTTTCAGGTGAATTTCAGGTGAATTTTATCACTCATACTTGACTTATTGCATAAGGTATGATATATATTAAATACTCTTTGCACTGCATTACATTCTTTTTGAATGCGAGATTGCCAGTACAAACTGAGCAGGCTATGAGTTTTATGCTTATGAAGCCGGGCTGCATAACAGCGGCAACAGATTGATTTTTTTCACATCTGTGGGACAGTTGTATGTTTCACAGGTGTATTTTTTTACACTTTTTTATTAAGAAATTACGCAGCAGCATAGTAAGATGCCCACAAGAATTACGCAGTAATTCCTGGGGCGCAAGCTGCGGAGCCTGCGTTTTTTCAAACATCTGTGGACATAAGGTCTGATGAAGTGTTTTGAGAGATATTCAAACAATTTAAAACAAGGAGGATTTTTTATGTCAACGAAAACAAAAAAAGAATTACAGGAAAATGTCATTATTAAACAAATTTCTTTCGTGGGAATTATCGGCAACATTATATTATGTTCTTTTAAAATGTTTGCAGGAATTGTTGGAAATTCGGGAGCAATGGTTTCTGATGCCGTTCATTCCTTATCGGATGTTTTTGCTACGTTCATTGCGTTTTTAGGAGTTAAAATGTCCAAACGGGGAGCAGACAGGTCACATCCGTATGGGCATGAACGATTGGAATGTATTGCGTCTTTGATTTTGGGACTGATTCTTTTTGTAACAGGAATTGGGATTGGAAAAGTTGGTTTACAGAATATCCTTTCCGGAAATTATGACAAACTTACGATTCCGGGGGCTATTGCATTGATAGCCGCAGTTGTATCCATTGTGGTCAAAGAAGCAATGTACTGGTATACAAGGCATTATGCAAAAATTCTTAATTCTGCGGCGTTTATGGCAGATGCATGGCATCATCGTTCCGATGCTTTTTCATCTGTTGGTTCGCTGATCGGAATAGGCGGTGCAATGCTGGGATTCCCTGTATTAGATGCTGTTGCGAGTGTTGTTATTTGTCTTTTTATTTTGAAAGTAGCATTTGATATCCTGTTAGATTCTGTCAGGAAAATGCTGGATACTTCCTGCGGAGAAGCCTATGAAAAGGAATTGAGTGAATATATTTTAAATCAGAATGGCATCAGCGGTATTGATGTACTTCGTACCAGAATGTTTGGAAATAAGGTGTATATTGATTTGGAAATCAGTGTAGATGCAAATAAAACATTTCGTGAAGCCCATGCGATTGCGGAAAGTGTACACAGCAATGTTGAAAAAGACTTTCAAAATACAAAACATATTATGATTCATGTAAATCCGGCAGAGCAGCCGTAATGGCTAAGACGAGGAGCTTCCCTGATAATGTGCGGGGAAGCTCCCCCTTTCCTGGCCTGCGGCGTCATCTTTTCGCGGAGGTCCTTGAAGGGCGCCGGTGCTTAGCGAGGTTTTCCACGAGCTTAGCATCCGCTGCTGCCCTTCACGGAGCGCAAGCGTGCCTCCAAGGGAAAATGAATCCGCAGAACTGGAAGGGGGAGCAGCTCCCCCCCCTCTCTGTATGGAAGAAACAGATACAAACTGCTCCCTTCCTAACAAGTGCACGCCTCCTTCCGCAGATGCAGCAGAATCCTTTTCTCCATCCGGCTCACCTGCACCTGACTGATGCCCATATTCCTTGCCACCTCCATCTGCGTTTTATCCTGAAAATAGCGCAGATGAATCAATTTCCTCTCCGTCTCATTCAGCCCGTCCAGAAGCTGTTCCAGCAGCATGTGATTCAACAGCTTTTCCTTCTCCGTATCCTCGCAGACGCTGCCTGTGCCCGCGTTGTTTTCCAATATCGAGTATCCCACGCCGCCGGCTTCCCCGACGACCTGATCCACCAGATAAATTTCATTTCCGTCGGACTGATAGACCGATTTATAGATGGACTCCACTTCGATATTGGCATCCAGCGCGAGAACGATATCCTCGACGCTTAACCCCGTTTCTTCCGAAAGCTCCTGCATGGTGGCCTCCCGGCCCAGCGCATGCGCCAGCTTTTCAGCCGCCTGTCTGATCTTCCAGCCATTCTCTTTCAGCGTCCGGCTCACCTTTACCATTCCGTCATCCCGAAGAAACCGCTTAATCTCTCCCTGAATCATCGGTACCGCATATGTCGAAAACTTCACCTCAAAGCTTAAATCGAACTTATCGATCGCCTTCATCAGACCGATGCACCCGATCTGAAACAGGTCCTCCGGATCATATCCTCTTTCCAGAAAACGCTTTACAATGTGTCTTACCAGCCCCAGATTTTCTTCTATCAGTTTCTCTCTTGCCTCTTTAT
Source organism: uncultured Lachnospiraceae bacterium (assembly GCA_937910785.1). Lineage (GTDB taxonomy): Bacteria > Bacillota > Clostridia > Lachnospirales > Lachnospiraceae > UBA3282. The sequence continues at coordinate 4,123 of CALDLG010000197.1, forward strand.
CCCCTGCCTGTGAACGTTCGATCAATACGGCAGTTTCTTCCATAAATCAGCATTGCTCCTTTCTTACTCCACGTCCCCAATCCACGGCGTGATACCGAGTTTTTTTACCATATGTACCGTTGTGCCCTGTCCAATTTCGGAAAACACCTCCAGATCATCCATGAAAGCTTCCATAAAAGAAAATCCCATGCCGGAACGGTCCAATTCCGGTTTGGTCGTAAAAAGAGGCTCCATCGCCTTCTCGATATTCTCGATGCCCACGCCGCTGTCGCTGATCTCCACCTCCAGCACATCATTACGGATAATACAGTGCACAAGCACTCTGTTTTCCGCGCTGTCCTCTCCCTCATAGCCATGTATGATCGCGTTTGTAACCGCCTCCGAAACCGCCGTTTTGATATCCGAGATCTCCTCAAGCGTCGGATTCAACTGCGTCACAAAGGCCGCTACCGCAGTCCTTGCAAATGCTTCGTTATCCGAAACGGCCCGGAATTCCAGCTTCATTTCGTTTTTACACCCGTCTGCCTGTTCTGGCAGCCCCTTTTTCTTCCAATTCACAATTTCGATCATAATGACTCCCTTTCTGTTTTTCTTTCTATAATTTCAACTACGTTATGTAACCCTGACAGCATCAGAACCCTTCGTATCCGGCTATCCGTATTGATCGCGTACACCTTTCCTCCAAAACAGGCAATCTTCTTGTAGCGCCCAATAATAATGCCGATACCGGAGCTGTCCATAAAGGTCGTTCTTTCAAAATCAAACACCACGTTTCCCACTTTCCCGTCCACAATATACCGGTCCGCTCTCCTGCTTATGTCAACCGATTGATGATGGTCTATCTCATCCGGCATTCTTATCATCAGGTAGTTGTCAATTACTTTGAATTCCTCTTCCATCGATCTTTTCCCCTTTCCGCTTCATGATGCACCCAAAAAAAGAGAACAAGGTTCTTTCCCTTGTTCTCTTTCGTATATGATATAAATTTCTCCTACTGCGCCTGATCCCCTTCCAGTTCGGCTAAAAATGTCGTTGACTTGGTCGCCTTCAGCGTTCCGGGGAACAGCTCAATCACCTGCTTATATGCCTCTTTGGCATCTTCGCTCCGGCCAACGCTGTTATAAGAATTGGCCAGATAGTACAGCGCGTCTCCGTTGGACGCATCATACTGGAATGCCTTCTCGAAATTCGGAATGGCCTCCTGATAATCCTCATGCTTATATGCTTCATACGCCGTATCGTAATAGGTATCGCCAAGTGTCGGTCCGATCAGCGCAAGAATCGTATTGTACAGTTTCTCATAAGCCTCGGAAATTTCGCTTTCCTCTTCCAGCGCTTCCAGATCGATCGTTTCCAGATATTCCGCCACCGTCAGCACATCCGAAGAATCGGTCAGATAAGCATCCGCCGCTCTGATCAGGGCATCATAATACCGAATGTTTCCGTCTTTGCCCATATAAGCCTGTAAATCCTGATTCAACGCCGCATTTTCATCCCGCAGGGACGAAAGCTGCTGTTCCATCTCATCAATCGTAGCGGATTTGGCATCCAGCTGTTCGCTCACATTACGCAGATCGTCATTGATTCCTGCCTTTGCCTCCTGAATCCGCGCGGGCAGAATCAGGCAGACAGCGATCGCGATACCGATCACAAGTCCGATTCCCAGATTCAGCAGGGACCCTACTCCCTTACCGTCTTTCATATTCACGGGCTGAATAATGGTCTCATTCCCGCTCTGATACTTCATGATCTCATCCGACCGGCTTTTTTTCTTTCCGCCGGACTTCACGCCCTCTTCCGGCAGAAGCATCTCGTCTACTTCCTTCAGATAACGGAGCGTTGTCGTATTATTCGAATCGATCTGCATGCATTTGGTCAGTTCCTTCTTCGCACGCTCCCATTCTTCGCCATTGATATATAAAAGCGCGAGCAGCTGATGTGCCCGGATAAACTTCGGATTCAGGGAAAGCACTTTTTTCAGCTGGATTATTGCCAGATCCAGGCTTTCCTGATGACAGTAAGTCAACGCCTGATTATATTTTTTTATCGTCTGATTAATCGTATCCAGACGGGTTGGATTGGTCTGAATCATATTGATATAATCATCCGCAATATTTTTCTTCGGCCGGAGATTCTTGCTGATAACCCATTCACTCAGGGCCGCTACGACCTCACCCGTTTCAAAATAAACAAGTCCCAGTAAATTTCTTGCTTCCACATTGTTTTTATCAAATTTCAAGCACTGACGCAGACTTGCAATCGCGCCGGTCAGGTCTCTGACCCCTGCCCTTTCCAGCCCGTCATTATAAAACCGGTTGGAAATATATATAATCTTCTTATAAAGGGATACATCGGCGCTGCAGCTGGTACAAAAGTTATGTTCGGACAATTCACATCCGCAATTATAACATTTCATCTATGATAACCATGCCTTTCTTACTACTTTTATCCTTTCGACGCCTTTGATTCCTTTACCACCTTCACAACCAGATCGGCCATATCCGTCATATCCTGATTATATATCGCTTCTTCGGCATCCTCCACTTCAAGGCTTGGATGGAATTTCTTTAACTCTTCTTCAAAATTAATCATAAGAGGGCCTCCTTAAAAGGGCTTTCACTTCGCCCGCCAAATATAATGAACCGACAATATACACGCTGTCCTCTGTACTACGCCGCCGGATCATGTCCCGCATTGCGTCTTCCAATTCTTCATATTCCCGTATTACCAATTCCGTATATTGTCCGAAATAATCCGCTAACTCCCGTAGCGGCAGAGCCCGGTCATCCCGGATTGCCACCACTCCGATTTCCTCAAACAGCTTCGATCCGGCAAGCATGTCCATCACTGCCTGATACTGCTTCTCCCGCACCATGGAAAAAAGCAGGAGTCTCTTTCCTTTGCAGCCGTCCTGTTCCACTGTCCGTAAAAAGGCCTGTATGCCATCGGTATTATGCGCACCGTCCAGATAGACCGACGGAAGGATCTCTTCCATTCTGGCTTCCCAGCGCATTTTTTCAATGCCCTCCGCAATCTGCTCTTTCCCGATTCTGTCTCTGTCGGCAAGCTGCTCGACCGCGGCCACCGCAAGCGCGGCATTTTCCACCTGATATAATGCAATAGTAGGCATACTTAACCTAATATAACCATAATAATTTGATTGGAGAGAAAAATCAATAGTTTTATCGTGACTATTTATTTCTTTTATCGCCCGAAAAGAAACGGGAAATGTGGCACATTCTGACAAAACCGCATATTTTTCCAGCGTTTCTGTCACCGTCTTTTCCTTATCAAAATAAACGACGGGAACGTTTTTACGGAAAATTCCCGCCTTTTCCCCCGCAATTTCCGGCAGCGTCTCTCCCAGATATTCCGTATGATCATAACCGATAGACGTAATTACGCACACTTCCTTTTCATCGACGGAATTCGTCGCGTCAAGTCTCCCCCCAAGTCCGGTTTCCAGCACGATATATTCTACCTTTTCCCTCTGAAAAAGAAGCATTGCCATGAAAAAGAGATATTCAAAAAAGGTAGGATGATATGCCTCCTTTTTGAGCGCATCCGGCAGGTCGCGCAATTTCTTAAAAACCAATCGGCAGGCCCACAGAAAGTCTTCTTCCGAAATCATCTCCCCGTTTATCACAAACCGTTCCCGCATGTTTACGAGATGGGGGGAAATGAACATTCCCGTTGTGAAACCGGCTTCCTGCAGGATAGAACGCAAATAAGCACAAACGGAACCTTTTCCGTTTGTGCCTGCCACATGAATGATTTTCTGATTTCCCGCATATCCCAGATGCCTCAGAAAACCCCTTGTATTCTCCATGCTGTTCTTCTTTGTAAACCGCGGAATCTCCAGAAGATACCGCTCTGCCGCCGCATAGGATTCCACTGCCTCAGTTATGTATGATGACACTGCCTTCTATCACTCCTTTTTCGGCATTGTATTTCATATAACAGGTATTTCGCTCGATCATGATCTGTTCCGCATTGATACAGATTACAACACCCCGGTAGAGGTTCCCGTCTATCTTAATCTCCGCGCCCCGGCTGCTCTCGACCATTTCCTCCAGCTGCGTCCGTTCTCCCTCGATCTTATCTAACTCCACGAAATACTGATCCTTCATTTTATCCCAGTCAAGCAGCTTCTTTTCCGTTGACTGCGGTGTCTGTGCGCCCCTCATCCGCTTCTCGCGCAGAGCCTCCGTCATCGTATCGACAAGTTCCGCGATCTTCGCCTTGATCTCCGTCTCTTTCCGCCGGATTTCCAGCATCTTCTCATGCGTCTGGGCCTCATAGCCACAGTGAATAATCGTCTTGATCTCTGCGGTATTGCCTGCATTTACCGCCTCTACGCCCTTAACCGCATCGACATAGCCTCCGATGATGGAGCCTTTCTTTCCGGTAGCAATCACTTTGTCCTTCGAATAAATATTGGCATTCATGAAAACATTCGCCTGCACCGTGCCGCCCGCTTCCACCGTTGTATGCTCGATGAAATCCGCAAACACATTGCCTCTGGCCGTTACCTTGGAACGATTGCCGCCCTGTATGCCGCGGGAAAGAATGATATCGCCTCCCGCATAGAGATTGGCAAGACTCGTCGAGCCATGAATTTCTATATTTCTTCCGGCGCGGATTACCACGCCCTCCTCTACATTCCCATGAATAATAATATCTCCGAAAAATTCTACCTTACCAATAATCATATCCACATCGCCGGTTATTTCATGCACATT
>CALDLG010000198.1 GCA_937910785.1 uncultured Lachnospiraceae bacterium
TCACCGGAATTACCACATAGCAGCAAAAGAGTATTTGATTATGATAATATCTGAATCTTTTTCTGTAATATAGAATCCCTGCTACATATAATAATAAGAGGCTTTTCGACAACAAAAGGCCCCCTGTCCTATATAAGCTGTCCGGAGAAAAAATAGCCAGAACGGCTTCCGTATCCACAATATAAAGCAGATAAGCCGTAAGATAAGAGCTGGAAGATATTCCAAACCAATAGAGTGCAAATCCGGTAAAAAACTCTGAAAAATTCCCTTCCAGACAGCCCCGCCAAAACAAAGCTGCTATCAGAAAATCGATCAATATCGTAAATACGCTGAACACACTGAAATAGTCCGAACATATAATATTCAGAAATAATAAAACCGCCGCCCCCAGGGCATAACAAAAAAATATTCTTTTTTTCTTCCCCGGCTGTAAGAAAAACGTCAGAAAAACAACAAATAATACCGATTCAAACAGATTGGCCGCAATCTCCATCATAACATAACCTTCCTCATAATACTTTCCGCTCAAAAAGAATATCCCGCACTTTCTTTCTGTAAGAACGGCTGATCGGTATTTCCATGTCATTTTTCATTTGCAGTTTATCCGCTTTCAGGGCCTTAATGTATTCTCTGTTAACGAGATACCTCTCATGCACACGCAAAAAAGAGAACTCCTCTAACACGTTCTCCACAACATCTAATCTGACACGATGCAGGGTGCTGCACTGCTCCTCTTTAAAAAACTTTACATAATGTTCTTCACTCTGACAGTAAAAAATTTCTGTCGGTTTTACCGTCAACATTTCTTCATTGCTAAGCGGAATCTCTACGAAAGACTGTCTTTTTATTCCGTACTTTGCCAACGAAAGCAAAACTTTGTACAGATCCTCAGTTAACCTCTTTTTCCGGATAAATCCACCGGCCTTTACTCCAAATGCCTCAAAAACATAATTCTCATAAAAACTGACAAAAAAAATTTCACTGCTCTGATTCTTATCTCTGATCTCCTCCGCCAGCCTTAAACCATTTATCTGAGGCATTTCAATATCCAGAAAATAAATATCATATTCGGTCCAGCTTTGGAATTTCTGCCCGGTATTGTCGCTGATATCACATGCTATGTCCAGTCCCAGTTCAGAACAGATATGTAACAGTTTTTCGCGAAAGAAATCACAAAAATACATATCATCATCTACCAATAAGGCTTTCATATCCACACCACCGCATCGTATTCGTACCCTACATAAATGGTATCTGATTCTATTATACATTATCTGTATATTCTTTCTACAAAAAAGTAAAAATAACGTATTTTTTGTCGAAATTTGTAATCTTTTGTCCCTTTATATTCTCATCAAAAAAATCAGCAGTCAAATATAATTGTTTCATACACACGACAGATACCCGCCTGTATTCACAATATATTCTCCTGCTGACAAAATAGAATACTTCACCGCATGAAATACTGCTTCTTACTCTTCCCATGGAATCAACGGATTCTCAATCTTTTTATCCCGCAGCATCAGGCTTCCGACTGCCTCCGCCGCGGACTTTCCATGAAACAGCACTTCGTTTACCTGTTCGATTATGGGAAGCTGCACATTATATTTCTCCGCAAGTCCCATGGCCGCCTTTGCCGAATAAACGCCCTCCACGACCATCCTGACCTCCGCCATCGCTTCCTCCATCGTATGCCCCTGTCCGATCAGGATGCCGGCGCGTCTGTTGCGGGAATGCATGGAGGCACAGGTAACGATCAGATCTCCGATACCGGTCAGGCCACAGAAGGTTTCCCATTTACCGCCCATAGCGGTTCCGAGTCTTGCAATCTCCGCGATACCCCGCGTGATCAGTGCCGCCTTTGTATTATCTCCGTAACCGAGACCATCCGCAATGCCGGCGGCCAGCGCAACCACATTCTTGAGCGCCGCTCCCAGCTCGATGCCGGGCACGTCCGGGCTGATATAAACACGGAAAACCTCGTTCATGAAAATGTTCTGCAGATATTCCGCCGTATCTTTTTTTCTGGCGCCGACAACGATCGTTGTCGGAATCCCCCTTCCCACTTCTTCCGCATGGGAAGGCCCGGATAACACCGCCACCTGTGCCTGTGGAATCTCTTCCTCGATGATTTCCGATAAGGTAAACAGAGTCGTTTCCTCAATTCCCTTCGCCACATTGACGATAATCTGTCCTTCCTTCACGAAGGCTGACATTTTATGAGACGTTGCGCGCGTATAAGGCGACGGCACCGCAAGCACCAGCACGTCTTTCCCCATGACCGCCGCTTCCAGATCGGTCGTAAATTCCATATCTTCCGGCAGCTTAACCCCCGGAAGCTTCTCTTTATGCTCATGCTCTTTTTGCAGCATTTCGATTTCCTGTTCCATAATCGACCAGACCGTCACCCGGTGGCCGTTACGGTAAAGCAATAAGGCTAACGCCGTCCCCCAGCTTCCCGCTCCGATAATACTGATATCTGCCATATTCGATTTCCCCTTTCTCTGTTTCCTGTTCCGATGCTTCTGCTTTCATTCGCATTTGTCTGCGAAAATTTATCTGGTTTTCCACACTGTGGCGCCTTCTTACGATTTAGGTTCCGCTTCGCGCTCTTCCGCCTTCGTTTCATCTTTCTTATGCGTCAGATAAGTCTTCCTCTCTTCACCTCTTACCAGCCGCCCTATATTCTCTCTGTGCTTATAATAGGCCATCACCGTCAGAAACGCGGCGATGGCATAAAGCTCCATCAGGTGCGCCTGGCTCATCCCGAAAATCCCCAGCTGCCCAAGAACCACCATTTCAATCATGAATCCCGCGTAGACGAGCAGGGAGCCGAGCGATACATAATGGGTCAGGAAGAAAGCCCCGAAAAACAGAATCACGCCCATCGGTACGAAATACGGATGAAAGGAAAGAATCAATCCCGCCGTTGCCGCTATTCCTTTTCCGCCCTTAAAGTGAAGATAAAAGGGAAAATTATGGCCGAGAATCGCCCCTGCGGCCGCATAAAGCTTTAACAGATAAATCGTGTCCGGATGGTTCTTCCCGAACAGCAGCCCGGTAATAACAATTGCCAGAATACATTTCATGATATCGACAAGGAGCACGATCAGCCCCGCCTTCGTGCCAAGCACACGCAGCGTGTTCGTCGTTCCCGCATTTCCGCTTCCATAATTTCGAATATCGATTCCATGCATCTTTCCATAAATATACGCGGTCTGAAAAAGGCCGAACGCATATCCGATGATTAAACAAATGATCCGTTCCACGTTACTTATTCTCCTTCCTTTCCCTGATGATGAACTTTAACGGCGTTCCCCGGAAGCCGAAAGCCTCTCTGATCTGGTTCTCGATGTATCTCGTATAGGAAAAATGCATTAATTCCTTATCGTTTACAAAGATCACAAAGGTAGGCGGCTTAACCGCTGCCTGCGTAATATAATACAGCCTGAGCCTTTTCCCCTTATCCGAAGGCGGCTGCTGAAGCGCCACCGCTTCCGCCATAATTTCATTCAGGACCCCTGTTGCAACGCGCATCGCATGATTCTCATATACGATATCGATTATCTCATAGAGCTTTGACAGCCTCTGACCCGTTTCCGCGGAAATAAAAAGAATTTCCGCATAGGGCATAAAGGAGAGAATCTGCCGTATCCGCTGGGTAAACTCATTGACGGTCTTATTATCCTTCTCGATCAGATCCCATTTATTGACCGCTATGATCGTCGCCTTACCTCTGTCATGCGCGATTCCCGCGATCTTGGCATCCTGCTCCGTCACGCCTTCCGCCGCGTCAATCACGAGCACGACAATATCAGCACGTTCTACCGCCGTCACGGTACGGATGATCATATAACGTTCCAGCTCTTCTTTAATCTTATTCTTCCGCCGAAGACCCGCCGTATCGATAAAGACATATTCCTTACCATGACTGGTAACCTCCGTATCCACCGCATCCCGCGTCGTGCCCGCGATATCGGAAACGATCAGCCGGTTCTCCCCGATCAGCTTATTGATGATGGAAGATTTGCCCACGTTGGGCTTTCCAACGATGGCAACTCTCGTCCGGTCATCTTCCTCCTCTTCCTGTTCCGGCTCCGGACCAAAATAAGATACAACTTCATCGAGCAGTTCGCCAAAACCAAGCTTATTCACGGAAGAAATGGCGAAGGGCTCGCCGATGCCCAGATTATAGAATTCATAGACATCCGCCATATATTTCTGAAAGCTGTCCACCTTATTTACGGCAAGCACCACCGGTTTCCCGGACCGGCGCAGCATATCCGCCACCTTGGCGTCCGTATCCACAAGCCCCTGCTTCACATCCACCATGAAGATAATCACATCCGCGGTATCGATGGCGATCTGCGCCTGCTCCCGCATCTGTGAGAGGATGATATCTCTGCTCTCCGGCTCGATGCCGCCCGTATCGATCAATGTAAAATTCATATCCAGCCAGTTCACGTCCGCATAGATCCGGTCTCTCGTGATGCCCGGCGTATCCTTGACGATCGAGATCATCTCTCCTGCCAGTGCGTTGAACAGCGTGGATTTCCCGACATTGGGCCGTCCCACGATCGCCACGATCGGCTTGGTCTTCTTCTTACTCATATAACACGCTCCATTTCATTCGACTGCTGCCACCTTTTGTCCGCCTTTCAGGCAGCCCCTTTATGGCCTCAAATCTGCTGACATCCCAACACTGCATGTACAAAGTCATGCCCGCTTGATTTTACAATATCTACCTTCACTTGTAAAGCCTTTTCCACGTCTCCCACCGTCACATCATCCAGAAAATAGTCCTCTCCGCTGCGCAGTACATTCTGGGGAAGCAGAATCCGCTCTCCCAGTTCTCTGCCCTGCAGCTGGCGGATGATATCCTGCCCCGTCAGCAGGCCGGACACCGTGATCCGCTCCCCGAAAAATTCATTGGTGATGGCATACACATGGATATGCAGCGCCGGAAACCGCTCTTCCATCTGCCGGACCATATCCTGCAGAAAAGGATACGCCAGCTGTCCCGTCACAACAGACAGTTCCCCGCCACAGGACACATAACGCTCCCGTACCTGCTTCTGCTCTTCCAACAGCTTCATGGCGTCCGCAAATTCTGTCAACAGCAGTCTGAGCATTCCCACGCCGTTTTCCAGCTGCAGGTAACCGTCATAGCGCTCTGTCTCCGGCAGCGGCTCTTCCGCCAGCACATACCACTCGTCGGAGGCATGTACGAAATGCAGGCCGTACTGCGGATAGAGCTTCTCCTGCCATCTGTGGATACACCGCAGCACCTCCTGTGCATCCTCCTTCGTAAAAGGCTCCAGCGGATACAGTCCTTCCCGGTATTTCGACAGTCCTACCGGCACCACCGACACACTCTCCAGATGCGGCAGATATGCCGTCAGATCCGCGATGCTCCGCTCCAGTTCCGCCCCGTCGTTGACACCTTTGCACAGAACGATCTGCCCGTTCATCGTGATCCCGGCCTCATACAGCTTCCGCACCTGCAAAAGCGCCTGCCCGGCAAACCGGTTATTTAACATCATACACCGCAGTTCTGGATTGGTAGTCTGAAACGAGATATTGATCGGCGACAGATGATAGCGGATGATCCGCTCCACATCCTCATCCGACATATTCGTCAGCGTCACATAATTGCCCTGCAGAAAGGAAAGCCTGGAATCATCATCTTTAAAATACAGCGTCTCCCGCATCCCCTTCGGCATCTGGTCGATAAAACAGAAAATACATTTATTGTGGCAGGAACGGTAATCATCCATCAGCCCGTTTTCAAACTCGATCCCCAGATCCTCGTCGTACTCCTTGTCAATCTCCAACAGCCATTCTTCACCGTCCGCCCTGCGGATCAATACTTCAATGTATTCATCCTGCGTCAGGTACTGATAGTCAAAAATATCCACGATCTCCTG
>CALDLG010000199.1 GCA_937910785.1 uncultured Lachnospiraceae bacterium
GTTCAGTTCATAAGGAAGATATACTTCCTGACAGCTTCTTTGCAGAAAACGGAACGCCTCCGCGTTAAAGCAGTAAACACCTGCATCCGCCACGATCTCAAAGGGACCCGGTTTGTACGTTTTTATGAAATATTCTGCCCGGAAAAGAGATTCGAGATTCCGGACAAGAAATCCTTTTATCCCCTTTTCTGTGCGCAATAATGAAAATAATTTTTCATAATATTCCAAATCTTTCTCACGTGTTACATAAGGAAGTGCAAGAAAAACTGCAGCCGCCTCCTGTCCCGCCATATGCCGACTTATCCGGTCAAACTCCGCCAGATACCAGTCGCTGTCGATATAAATTCTTTCAAGAGGATATTTCAAAGCCGCCTTTAACTGCTCCATATTCTGCACCGCAACGTGCAGTTGCGCCTTTTCGGACGTTTCTTTGGTCTTTTGGAGCTCATTTTGCAAGGTATCCTGCACGCCGCTCCTGCCGGAAAGAAGCCCATTTTCTTCGATCAGGCTGTCTTCGAACGCCTTCACGGCACGCCTCCGCAATTCATTCAGACTTCCAACCGGCATAAAGGCATCCTGATCAACGGTAATCCGTTCCTTTGTAATACGAAGAAAAGAATTCCCCATCTTCCGCAGATGCTTCAGAAAATCCTCCTGCGGCATAGGCCGCGTCTTCGCCCGTTCTACAACCGCACCGGAAACCGTCCGGGAAATGCCTTCCCCTTCGATCTGCAAAACGGCCGCTTCTCCAATTTGGAAGGCCCCTCGTATTGTAACGGAACATTTCTTCTCCTGCCCCGGATAACGTTCTGCGATTTCATGCACAAGGGCTTCATCCGGCCCCGTATATCCGGCTTTTCCAAGCGTAATCATTTCCTTTCCGTTCATACGCTCATAGTAACCGGTCTGTACCTCATCCCGGATATAGAGTCTCCGCAGTCTGTCCAGATCTTCAGGCTTCACATGGTAAGCATCCGCGCCATATTGATAGAACGCATCGATATAACGGCGGTAGATGGCCGTAACGCCCGCGGCATACTCCGGCCGCTTCATCCGGCCCTCGATCTTGAACGAATCGATCCCGGCCTCCAGAAGCTTCGGCAGAAACGCAATCGTACACATATCCTTTAAACTCAGGACATGCATTTCTCCGGTCTTTCGCCCGGTCTCCGGATCGAACACCGCATAGGGAAGCCGGCATGGCTGTGCGCACCGCCCCCTGTTGCCGCTCCTGCCGCCCAGAATACTGCTGAACAGGCACTGCCCGGAATAGCTGTAGCACATTGCGCCATGAATAAAGCATTCCAGCTCCAGACCGGTCTTTTCCCGGATTGCCTTAACCTCCGCAAGCGACAGTTCTCTCGCCGGCACGATTCTTGCCGCGCCTTCTCTTTTCAGTAAGGAAGCGCCGCCGCTTCCCATAACCGCCATCTGCGTACTGGCATGCAGTGCAAGTCCCGGAAAGGTTTCTCTGACATACTGCCAGACTCCAAGGTCCTGAATAATAATGCCGTCGAGTCCGGCTTCATAAAAGGGCGACAGGTATTCGTAAAGAGATGAAAATTCGCTCTCCTTTACAAGTGTATTAACGGTCAGATATATTTTTTTCCCCCAAATATGCGCATAGCGAAGCGCCCTGCAGATCTCTTCTTTTGAAAAATTGTCCGCATAGGCTCTTGCTCCAAATTTTTCGCCGCCCAGATAAACCGCATCCGCGCCGGCACGAAACGCGCCGATGAGCGCCTCATAGCAGCCGGCCGGCGCCAGTAATTCCACTTTTTTCATCATTCCAGTCATCCGTTGGTCCTGCACCATCAGGAAAGGGTGGTTCGAAAACGGAGCTGTCTTCTAAAAGACAAGGCTGTCTTTTTAAAGACAGCCTGCTTTCATTTTTTCAATTCTGCCAGTTCCGTTTCCAATCGAATCATTTTCTTTGCATTCTCATTCGCATCAAGCTGAAGATTCTTGACGTTTTTCTCCGTGTTCTCCAATTTGATCTGGGATGCGATCAGTTCATGCTTTAAGTCATACAATTCTTTCTCTTTGTTCTTCAGTTCATCTTCCAATAAAGAAATCTGCTGTTTGGCTTTAAAATAGTCATCCGCAATATTTAACTGCAGCAGCACATTCTGTGTATCAAGCGGCAGTCTTCTGAAATTGTCGGCCTTGCCATATTCATTTACCTTATTGTTAATATAGGAAGCCACTTTCTGCAGGTATTCTTCGCTCTCATAACCGCTCAGGGTGAAGACCTTCCCTCCAATGATAACTTCCGTATCCGTTTTAGATGACATGCTGCTCCCATCCGCCCGCCCGCACGCGTGCTTATACCAAATATGCCCTTTATATTGAACCACTATACAATATCTATTATATATAGCTTACTGAGGAATTTCAAGCCCTAAATGATGATATGCCGAATCTGTTACGACTCTTCCTCTGGGCGTTCTGTTTAAAAGGCCGCTTTTGAGCAGATATGGTTCATAGACATCCTCCAACGTTCCCGCATCCTCCCCAATAGACGCTGCCAGCGTATCGAGGCCAACCGGTCCGCCTTTAAACTTTTCGATCATTGTAAGCAGAATATTTCTGTCGATATGGTCAAGCCCTAATTTATCGACTTCCAGCAGATCCAGCGCCGTTGCCGCAACCCCTTCCGTAATCACACCGTCATATTTGACCTGCGCGAAGTCGCGGACGCGCTTTAATATGCGGTTTGCCAGCCGCGGCGTCCCACGACTCCTTCTGGCAAGCTCCTGCGCTCCCTTTTCTTCAATCGCTACATCCAGAACCTGTGCGGAATGCAGAATAATCAGCTTCAATTCTTCTACGGAATAAAATTCCAGATGATGAACCACCCCAAACCGGTCGCGCAGGGGCGCGCTCAGCAGTCCCGCCCTGGTCGTTGCACCTACCAGTGTAAAATGGGGTAGATCCAGACGAATCGATCTGGCGGAAGCGCCTTTTCCGATCATAATATCGATGGCATAATCTTCCATTGCCGGATACAGCACTTCCTCCACCTGTCTGTTCAGCCGGTGGATCTCATCGACGAAAAGGATATCCCCTTCCTGCAGATTGTTCAGAATTGCCGCCATCTCGCCCGGCTTTTCGATCGCCGGCCCGCTGGTGACCTTCATATTGACACCCATCTCATTGGCGATGATACCGGCCAGCGAAGTTTTACCCAGTCCCGGCGGTCCATAGAATAATACATGGTCAAGCGCATCGTTACGCCGCTTCGCCGCTTCGATATAAATGCGCAGATTATCCTTGACTTTGGTTTGACCGATATAGTCATTCAAGGTCCGGGGACGCAGAGAACCCTCTATTTTGATGTCCTCTTCCATTAAATTTGTCTCGATGACTCTGTTTGCCATAATTATACCTGTTCCGCAGCAGTCAGAAGACGGTTGATTTCTTCCGCCATCTGATTCAGGGCCGCGATCTGTGCCGTCATCTGTTCGATGTCGTTTGCATTGTTTTCAACCATTGTATTAATATTGGCAAATTCCGAATTTACCTGATTAATCCTGTCAGCAATCGTATGATTAATTTCAACCGTATCCCGGATGACTATCGACTGTTTCTCATGGGCATTTCCCATCTCATTGATATCTTCTATGGAAATGCGCAAAATCCCGATCATTTCCTGAATTCCGGAAAAGACGTTTTCAAAATATTCATTCTGTCTCGCAAGCTTCTCCGAATTATCATTGACAATATCTGTCATTTCAGCAACATTCTGTTGAATATTCTCGATCACGGCGCGGACTTGACCGAGAGACTGCTGCGTATCGCCCGCCAGACTGCTGACTGACTGCGCCACCACCGCAAAGCCTCTTCCGGCATCGCCTGCGCGAGCGGCTTCGATGGATGCATTCAGGGCAAGCAGACTCGTCGAAGAAGAAATATCGCTGATCACCTTCAGCGCCACGTCGATCTCCTTTACGGCCTCGGACAGTCTGAACGCAACGCGATTGGTCGTTTCCATTGACTCCGAGACTTTTCCCGTAATCTCTTTTAACGCCTGCATCCGTTCTTCGTTTTCCTGTGATTTTGAAAGAAGCTCCTTCGAGCTGCTTTCTACCCTGCTCACCTGTGAGCTGACCACGCCTTCCCATCTTTGCAGCTCATTCAGATTCTCAATGCTGTCATCGCTCTTTCCTTTTAATTCATTATTATTGGAAAACAACGTTTCGCTCGTTGCGGACAATTCTTCTGCGGAGGCGCTTTCGTTCTGCGAAATATCGGACAGCGCATTTCCGGCGTGCGCCAGTTTTTCCGAAAGTGAAGAAACGGAATTTAACATCTGCTGAACCCTTTCATTATTCTTTTCCATTTCGTCTTTCTTCGCATTGACGAAGAAACGGTTCACCAAAAAAACCATCAGATAAATTCCGACCAGGGAAAGCACGACACAGAGTGCCTTGTTCAGCATCGTTGGAAAAAACATCGCATCCTTTGCAGGCAGCGTAACGTTTCCGTTCAAAAACCAGGAAGCGACAATAGATACAAACAATTCGATATCGATAACCGCAACCATTTTATGATCCAGAAAAAATGCTCCCAGCGTAACAAAGAAAAAAAGAAATGCCCAGAAATTTTCCAAAGGCACCATATACAGAATGAAATTAAACTGAACAACCATTAAGATACAGATAAAGATTTTAGCCGCTCTCAGTTTGTCTTTCTGCACTTCTCCATTCGGAGAAATCCCCGTCTTAATGAAAAAAATGCTGATTAACAGATAAAGAACACAACTACAGTCAAAGATAAACAGGGTGATCCAGTTCACCGTGGGAAGCCATCCAATCGCTCTTTCCAGCGTATAAATCAGCCCAGCCAACAGACAGGCCGCCGGTATCAGCATTAAAATAATCGTATAAACCTTCCTCGTATATTCTTCCAATGCGGTCAGCTTTTTTGAGTTCTCCACGTTTCCATCCTCCTTTAGTATAAATTGGTAATTTTGCCGTCCTATATTTTAACACGACTCTTTTTCCTCTTGCAATACAAATATTGGGGAACCTTAATACAAATATTTCAGGGCAGCTTTCAAAATATCCTCCACACTGTCGTCTTCGGCGGCATCCGCCTGTCTGACCGCCCGCAGCGCATCCGCCGCCGAATATCCGAGAGCCGTCAATGCCTCCACGGCCTCGTTTCTTTCCTTCCCTGCATGATCTCCGGGGGACGTATCCGGGAAAACCGCCGTTTTGGGTTTTAACGCATCTTCCAGAGATACCTTATCTTTCAGATCCAGAATAACGCGTTCCGCGGTCCTTGCTCCCACACCGGGCGCTTTGGAAATGGCTTTGGCATCGCCTGCGGCAATCGCAAAGCGCAGCTCGTCCGCACTCATAACCGATAAAATAGCAAGCCCCCCCTTGGGGCCAATTCCGTTGACCGTAATCAGCTTCTTGAAAATTTCCAGATCGTCCTTTGTCAGAAAGCCGTATAAGCAAAACGCATCTTCCCGTACCAGCGTATAGGTATATATTTTAACGGATTCCCCGATTCCTCCGAGCAGGTTCGCGGTCCTTGCGGAAATCTTCACATTGTAGCCGATCTGTCCTGCTTCCAGCACGAGATTATCTTCCGTAATCTCTTCGATTGTTCCTTTGATATATGCGTACATTTGATTCCAACCTCCATGTTGCAGCCGGACTGCAATTTAACCTCCAGGGCAGGCCTGCCTATCTTTCATCGGATTCCCGGCCGCACTCGGCTTCCGGTAAGGCCGATGAGAAATCCCGTCAAAGCTCCCGCAGTCAATAAGAAAGGAAGATAAAATACAGGAGAAAGATTCTCCACAACAAGCATCGCCGTAATGATCTGCCCGATATTATGAAAAACGCCTCCGGCAATGCTTATGCCCGTCATCGAAAAGCGGCCCGTCTTCTGAAGCAGAAGC
>CALDLG010000200.1 GCA_937910785.1 uncultured Lachnospiraceae bacterium
GCAAAAAAGGTTACGTTATCTTACCTCAACAAAATTCGTTCCCGAATAACCATCGTCCACATAGATATCGTAAATTTCCATGTTGTCCTGTTTCCGGATGTAAGAGCGAATCATATCCCGCTGTGAACCGATACTGTTACTCTCCGCTTTGCTGCCATCCATGTTATCATCACGGCTCAAACGGAGATAAATGGCTGTGTTATAAAATTCTTTTGCTTTCATCTGCGTTCCCCCGGAAATCTATGCCATAATTTGCGTTTTTCTTTTTGTCAGCAGAATCATCCTGTCATCAATGGAATCATCGGTTTCTTCCATAAAGTCTATCTGTAAAATGTATTCCCCGACATTGAAGGCGAACGGATTCCCGGCCTGTTCCGTAAAAGACCTGATACGGCTTTCCACGCATTTTTCGGTATCAATCACAAGATCCTCTATATTGGCAAGTTCTTCTCTTTTTAAGTCCATAATATTCATATTCCGCATACGCTTTAATTCGTCGATTGATAAGTTCATATCCGGCCTCTTTTCCCGTTCTAACTATATTTATTCTTCCTTCATGTTGTCCTATGACCTGTAACTTTCCTGACAGCCTAATCCTCGTCAAAGCAGCTTGCTGCGATGACATGCGATGAGAAATTCCGGCAGCAGATTTCGACAGAAATAAAAAAGAATGCAAAATGTCATAACGGTACTTTTCGACATTCTGCATTCTTTCCCTGTGTATTTTAACGTACATTCCTATTGTATGTGCGCCGGAATGAAACAGCCCATTTTTTACTCCGGCTGTTACTTCCACTTCTTACTTAAAATTGCCCTGTTTTTCTATATACTCTCCTACACGCTTACCTGCTTCGCATCCGACTTCATTGTAAGCCGTCTGATAATAATGAAAGGCATCCTTCATCAGTCCCCTCTCTTTCATTTCCAAAAAACTTCCGGATACCATGATTACATCCGTAAAATTCTGAGCCAGCTCTTCCTGTGCCTGCCGAATCCGCTCATAGGTAATATCTTCCACACCATTATACTTTCCAATGCGCACCAGAAAGCACGTTTCGATACCAGCTTCTTTCAGTTCATTCCACATACGGGCAAATTTCGATTTATATTCTTCCACGGACATTCCATTGTCGCCATCTGTTTCTCCCTGACACCAGAGCATAAATCTATGGCGAACATGAATATTCTCTGCCGCCAGAAAGCTCTGCGCCCTTTTCAGACGTTCTATTGCATCGATTAACATGGGAGTCTTTGGCTGCCACTCCAGAATGGAAGACCCACCCTTTGAAGCGGAAATCCCGATGATCGGAACCTTCGTTATCCCATAACAGGCATTTGTAAAAGCCGTGACCATGGAACCTGTCTTCCTATTTCCGTCGTTGATTCCGCCCTCCTTATTCTCCAACACTCCAAACGGTTCCTCCATAACAGAAAGTTTATCCGGCGCAGATATCGCGCGGTACTCCCACCCGGCGCCGGGAACACTGACAGGCGCCGGCTGCGGCCATCTCTCACAGACAATACCGCGGCCAGCCATATTGGACTGCCCTGAAAACAGAAATAAGTCATATATGCCGTTATCCATCTCTTTCCTCCATCAGTTCAAAAAGCTCCAAATCACGCAGATGATTGTCCATATTCAAAATCAGCAGAACTCTCCTGTCCTCCTCAGGATACAGATATTCCCTCTGCCACTCGTAAAAATGAGGCCCGTCACCAAGATTTCTGACAAAACCCATCATATTTTCCAGCAGCCACGCGGTCTGTTTCACATCTGTCAAACACTCATTCGCATAGAAATTATGCCACTTCCCATGCTCGCGGCTGCGCATCGCCTCATCAGCAGATAAATACGCTTTCCGCGCTTTTCCCGCAAGATAAAAAGCTGTCCGATACGCTCCATCAAGCGTTGCAAGAATACTTTTGGCTGCCAGAGCCGCACCTTGATAACAGTTCTGAAAAAGACTCACCTGCAAAAGAACTGTGTCCTCAAAAAGCCGTTTCCCTGCGCCTGACAAATCCATCCGCACCCGCTCACATTTTTCCAGATACGTCGCATACCGTATAGCCGCTTCTTCACACAATGTCTCATACCAGGCCGCCTGCCCCCGCAGGTCATCCGCGTCCGTGGCCCACAATAGTCCACTGCAGCGCTGCGTTCGGTCACACATCATCTGAGACATGAGCATGCGCGCCACATGATTCGCAAACTGTTCGCCTGCATGGTCATCCTCGTGCACGCCATATTTGACAGCATATTCCGCATACTGCGAAATGCAGTCAGCGACTTTTTTCTCATTTTCCCTGCCATAATAACATCTTGCATACTCATGACGGTGAACTTCGGCATCTGCTGTTCCTTTTCTCCACATCTGTGCAATCAAATCCAGAAAATAGATGTGCGGCTTAATATTTGAACAATTAATCAACCATAAGTCTTTTCCGTTCCTGCGGAACACCTCATTCAGTTCCTTTATCACAAATTCCGCTGAATTAGGAAGCATGGTAACATGATTCGCCGCCTGTAAATCATAGAATGAGACATGATAATATATACCGTTCTGCTCCGCGTTTCCCTCTTCCGGCAAAGCCGGAATCCTCGGATTATGATTATTCTGCCTTCTGGATACCATCTTTCCGTATCCGTTGTCTGCCCAGATTTTGATGACATCCTCCGGCAAAGCGATCTTGCCTTTCCGATATAATTCCATCACCTCGCCGTACAGATTGGTACTGCATACCGCATTCGGATTCTGTTCCTTCACCAGATCGTACTGCATCCGAATCAGGCGGCTTAAAAGTTCGCCGCGTGCCTCATCCGTCGCATATTGCGGATCATTTTCCCAAAACGGGCAGTCTCCCTGACCACGGAAACCCAGATTCCATACAACTTTCATATCCTTCTGTAACGCGACGGCATCTTCCCATAGCTTCTGAAACTTTTCCGGATATTCCGCATAAGAAGGATTCAGCTCCGGATACGCGCGGGCAAACATCTCCGCTCCCAGCGGTTCCGCATGATGATGCGCTATATACAGTCCCATTTCCGATGCCAGTTTTCGATAATATCCCGCATTGCGGTCCGTCCCCGGAATCACCGTATTACCCCTGCAGCGCAGAAGCGTTTCAAACGCCATCTCCCAGGGCTTATCTTTCTTTCTGTCCACACACCATGTATGAAGCAGCACTTCGTCATTGATAAACCATCCGCGGTATTTTACCGCACACGGCTCCGAATGATAAAAACTGGTATCCGGTATCCGCACTTCCTTCTTTTTATCCGGCACAAAGTCCATCCAAAACCAAAATGCCGGAATCCCTAAAAACACACGGCTGATTTCATAAATTCCATATATAAAACCAAGCTCCTCCGCTGCCTGAACTTCTAACCGGCCATTTTCTACCTGCAGAACGAACTGTTCCGGTTCCATAGTTTCCTTTATCAGGCAGATATCGGAACCTTCTTCTGCGCTTTCCTCAAATACCAGAGCCATATCACGCCGCAGGGCTTCCACTGCCCTGCGAACGGCCTCCGATTTCCCATCCATTCCTGTGATTTTTGAATTTTTATTTATCATTATATTCATGCTTACATCTCCTTACATGCGTCGTTCATTCGTAATGATTCTTCTGCTACATGGATGACTGTCTGCGCCATTGCCATGCCAGCCGCAAATGCCGTAATCCGGACACGCCCTGTCTCTATTATCCGCACCGCCACATCTGCTCTGCCCTGATAAAGATGAACAGCACTGCCGCAGAAAGGCTCCCAGTTCTTCATATCTCCATTCTCCACGCCGACAATCTCCGCCGGTCCTTCCACACAAAACCGCACCTTTGCACTTTCCCTGAAAACAGGATTATCTTCAACATCATACGCCCTGACCTTGAGCAAAACCTGACAGGGCATACCGTTATTCCGGAGCCGTCCGCATAAGATTTCCTTTTCTTCCCCGTCGAAGGACAGTTTCACAGCAATCCCGGGAGTTCTCACAACCTGACGACATACCTCTTTCCCTCCATTCTTTCCAATAACTGTCACTTTCCCCGGAAAATATGGCAAAAAACCGGTTATCATGCGATTGGGATATTCTGCTGTCGGCCTGGGTAAATACATCTTATCATTAATCCAAACTTCCGCCTGCTCGCAGTTTGTGGCAATCATATAGGGAATAACCGCCTTGGTAAACTGTGGAAATTCCCAGTGTTCTACATAATGAGGGCTGTCCCAGTGCTCCTTTACCCCTTCATCCAAAACAGAATAATCCATCACTGCAAAACGGATGACAGGCTCTTTGGTCCAATAGCTCTGATACAGCCATGCCATTGCTCTTTTTTCCATATCAGACGCAAACAGGGCGCCGGACCATCCCTTAGCCGGATATCCCATGGATTCGCCAAGATAATCGATTCCCGTCCAAATCATCCCGCCAATACAGAACTCCCTCTCTTCGACATCAAACCATGGAATTTTTTCGGAAAAATTCTGGAACTTCTCTTCATATCCTCTGAAATACATATACGTCTCTGTCCCAAGTATTGCCTTATCCGGAATTGCCGCATGAATTCTGTCATACCATTGTTCCTGGTAATTGCAGCTTAAAAAATCCACTTTTTCGGCAATCAGCCTGATTTGACTGATTCGGTCATCCACATCGAAAATCTCGCCTGTTTTCATTTCATCCACAAACTGTTGGATATCCGTCACCTCAGCCATATCTGTTTCCCGGCCCGGATAAGCAAAATGTGGATTCATGGCAAGGGACACCGGCCTGGTCGTATCATACTCCCTGACTTTGACTATATGCTTTTCCAACAGGGCAAGCATGGACGGATATGCCTGATTCTCCACCTCGTTGCCGACTCCCCAGAATAAAATGCAGGGATGATTTCTGTCCCGTTTTACCATACAGCTTAAATCCTTTTCCCACTCTGTTTCATAATATCTGCCATAGGCGCCGCCTGTCCATTTGTCAAAGCATTCTTCATAGACATAGAATCCCAGTTCATCACACAAATCAAGCATTTCCGGCATAAAGATATGATGAGCCAGTCTGAGCGCGTTGCAGCCAATTTTCTTCAGCTCCATCAGCCGCTCTCTCCATATCTCCTCTGTCACTGCCGTTCCCCATACGCCAGCCTCCTGATGAAGGCAGACTCCTTTTAATTTTGTCGGAATACCATTGATAAAAAGCCCTTTATCCGGTGTCAACAGCACATCTCGGAACCCGACTGTAAATGTAATTTCATCAACTACCATCCCGCCGGACATTTTGTCAGGCGAAACGTTTTCCACAAGCTGTAACGTCAGGTCATACCGCCTCGGGCAGTCAGCGCTCCACAATGCAGCATCAGGGACCCAAATCATAATTTCGCTTTCCTGCACACCGTTCTTTTCCCTTAAAACGCTTTTTCCCTCAAAGTGCCTTCCATCCTCTCCACTTAAAACAGCTTTGACAGGCTCCTTTATGCCGCACATAATCCTTAATATACCGTCTCTGCCTTCTATCGCAGTCTCCAGTATCACATTTTCTTCCTGCAAATGCGTCTCCGGCACAGCCAGCAAGTATACTTTTCGATAAATTCCGGCCCCGCTGTACCAACGGTCTGCCGGAATTTGTGTATTGTCCACTTTCACCGAAATTTCATTTTCCCCATCCGCTAAAATCTCTGTGACATCCAGTGAAAAACTGCTATACCCGTATTTTCTGCCGCCGGTTTCCCTGCCATTTATCCATATGGTGCTATTCTCGTATATTCCGTCAAAACAAAGAAAATAGCATATTTTGTCCTCTTTTTTCATGTCCAGATTTCTTCTGTACCAACCGATTCCCCAACGGTCAAAAAATCCCTGTTCCTTCCCCTGTTCCATATCGCGGTTCAGCGGGGATGAAATCGCCCAGTCATGCGGAATGCTGACCGGTACATAGGTAAGTTCCTTCTCCCCTCTCTGCAAAGCAAATTCCCATCCGTCGTTTAAATTCCGAATCCTCCTCATTCCGTTCCTTTTCCTCCTGTCCGAAACTGTCTGAAACAATAATACCTTGCCTCCGCATCCGTAGCTTTCCGCATCTGCGCATATATTCCAATCAATGCCCCCGTAAAACATTTACCGGCTAACTCGCAGGACAGAAACCTTGTGGATGCTTTGCCGGCAAAATGCATGCTTCCCTCATTTATCGCATAGTAAAATTCATAATTCAGCCTGTCTGCTTTGATTTTAATATGTACAATACCATCTGCTATCTTTTCCCGATAAGCAGTCTGAACAAAATCACCTGCTATTTTTTCAACAATCAAATAATTCTCATCCTCTTCCCTGCATTTAAAAATACGATACATAAAATCCGGCGTGAGATAAATAACAGCGCCTGCCTCGTCACCGGTCTGCCTCGCATCAAATACAAAAGAAATATCCGTTTCACAGTCGAAATCCATCTGTCTTACCGCTGTAAACGTCGGAGAATTTATTTTATCTGTTATTTTTACCATAGATGGCCTCAATATCAGGCAGTCACCGGTTCTGCAATACTTTCCCATATCCGGCCGTCTTAAAAACAACCATGGCTTTTCCCATTTTTTTCCGGAGAAGTCAAAATCCAATCCAACCGGTAATACCTGACCGGCTTCTCCTGACCACTCGACATCAATCCGTGCCCTTCCGCCGTCTGCTGCCCTTATCCATCCATCAAAAAGCACCGCCGGCGTCAGAAATGTCTCACGTCCCAAATGCGACAAAGAGTCTGTTGCCGGCCTTGTGCCAAGATGCACAAACCACAAATTGTCATGCTCATCCACAACTAAATCGGCATGGCCGCAGCACAGCGCCTGCTTTGATGTATCATTCCTGTTCGTAAGAACCGGATTCTGCGGACAGCCCTCATAGGTTCCCCATATATCCCGGCTCCTTGCAAGCGTTGTCATATGGCCGAAATGTGTTCCCCCCTCTGCTGCCATCAGATAATACCAGTCACCAATATGGTAAATATGCGGCGCTTCCAGAAAACCACCGCCTGTCCCTTCCCATATACGCCTTATTTCTCCGATCACTTTTCCCGTATTCACATCCATTTCCGCAAGCGAAATACCTTCGGTTCCACGCCATCTGCTCCCGCAGTCATTGGCACAATAATACATCTTTCCATCCTCAAAAAACATTGACGGATCTATTCCATCCATTTCTGTCCACACAGGGTCAGACCACTCCCCTGCAGGATTGGCCGCATGGATAATAAAATTCCCAATACCACTGAAAGTAGCGGTCACATAAAACATTCCCTCATGAAAACGTATTGTTGGCGCCCAAATGCCGCCCGATGCCTGTGCCCTATCCATCGGGAGCTGATTTTCTCTGGTGATACAGTTGCCTGTCTGCTCCCAATTCACCAGATCCGTACTGTGATATATCGGAATGCCCGGAAAATACTCAAACGAACTGGTAACAAGATAGTAATTTCCTCCGGCCTTACAAATACTTGGATCCGGATTAAATCCCCTTATAATTGGATTTTGATATTTCATTCTAATCCTCCATGTCAGAGCAATTTATTGCGATGACACGCGTCGGAAATCTCAAATTTCCGACTGCGCTCAGGGCATATTTGAGGCTCTGACTCAAATTGCCGTCTGAACTTGTTCAGACTTTGATAAAATCAGCTATCAAGCTGATTTTTCAACCTAATCTCCCATGTCAGAGCGGTACTGTCCGGGAGTCATGCCCGCATATTTCTTAAACCTCCGCATAAATACATGGGCATCTTCATACCCCACTGCCACACTGATCTCCCTGACAAGCATATTGGTATCCCGCAGCAATTCCTTTGCCTTTTCCATTCGCAAATTCGCCAGATAATCGGATGGGCTGACATCCATTTCATTTTTAAACTCTATGGAAAGCGTCACTGTACTGATATGCAGATGCTCTGCCAATGTACTCATCGTCAGATTCGAATCTGAAAAGTTTGTCCGCATATAAGTAGCAGCTTCCTCGATGACATCAGAATTTTTCACCGCAATTCCGGAACGCCTGTCAATAATCACCTCACAGGCTTCACACAAAAGTTCATAAAAATCCTGCATATTCAAACACTTTGACAACGTAAATACGTTATAAAAATCATTTAACTCATTTTTATCCCCTGGCCACTCACTCAGCAAAACATGGATGATGTCATTGTAAAGAATACGGAATGCGTACAGAGACGCATTCTCCCCGTTCATCTGGCTGCAAATGTCTTTTACGGCCATTCTCATACCTTTTTTGTCATTATTCTGGATGGCATATCTGAGTCTTTGCAGATAATTTCCCGGAATCCTGCCGATATAATCCTTCTGCACGACCTCACTGAAACGGATAATGTTATTGCTGTCAAACAAAAGATGACTGTCAAACGCCGTACTCGCCTCCAGATACGCCTTAGAGCTCTCTTCAAAGGTATCGTGATAATTGCTGACAGCGATCACATAATCCTGACAGTATTTTCTCTCAATTTCCAGAATCACATCCAAAACCGATTCCAGCTCTTCCTGCTCATCGGCAAACAGAACAAACAGGTTTTGATTATTATTGATCAAATGAATCCCATATCCTTCAACTTTGCTCTTCCGCTCAATTATCTCCAGCATATCGGAATACGCCTTGTTCTCGTGACTCATCTCCCTGCCCCGAATCAGCAGTACGAGAAACTGCCTGTAATCAACAACAAGGCCTACTTTTTCCGCCGCCAGAATCACATCTGACTTTTGCGGAAAGCCACCTCTGATAAAATCGCGGATAAACCTTGTCTTTTTCAGTGAAAGCCTCTCCTTTTCCGACTCCGTGCGGCTTGTAAGCAATGTCTGAATGCCATTCTCAATGCTTTCAAAATCATAATTTGCCTCGTCATTTAAAAGAAGATTCAAATTCTTCACTCTCTTCAGAATCTTATCGGACAAAACTACGATGACAAATGTTGCCGGTATCGCGCATATAAGCATGACAAAGATAATTCCCCACTGGCTGCTCATGAACTTATCATGAAAAATGCTCATAGACTGTAAGCTTCCATAAAGAATACCGCTATCCCCTTCCATAGCACTCAGCAAATACTGCACCCCGTTTACCTGAACTTTACAGCTGCCTTCCCGCATCTCAGGAAGCAGCCCGTAAAGTTCCTCTTCCGAAATCATCTCGTTTCCTCTCGCCACCACGACCTTCCCATCATAACAAAGAAAATCCATACGTTTATCTTTTTCTTCACTGACAAGTAATTTATCATAATAAGTATCCGGAACCATAAAAATCAATGTTTCTTCGCACAAAGGCGGAATCGCCCTGAAAAAAAATACCTTATCCTTATTGGCAAGATAATAATTAATCCAGATCCCATCTACAGCCTGTTCCGGCAGAATGCGTAATCTCATAGTCTCTTCCATCATCAGTTCTTTCAGTTCTTCTGGCTGTACCTGTTCCATCAGACAGCCATTCTGCAAAAAATAATCTGTCCGCAGAGAGGTACTGTCATTAAAGATATATTCGTCCCTGTGATATTGGTATAAGAGCATATTGAAAAACTGACTGACGGCAGTATACTGCTTTAACTGCTCCTTCAATTTACCCGCTTTCTGCGGCTGTTCCTCAAGTTTAAAACTCCTTCCTTCAACAGACAGGCTCATCTGTATCACAATATCGTCCACAATCTGTATATCGTTTTCATGACGACTTACGATCGCGGAAAGACGCTGGGAATTCTGATTCAGAAAATCCGAATAAACTGCCTTGTAATAGAATCGGTAAAGATAACCACCCATAACGACAATGGTGAAAATCACAATCAGAAAAAATGCGCCGACATAATAAAATATATTATGAGAATTGATCTCTTTTTTTATCTTCTTCATATCCATTCTGATTTCCGCCCCAAACTGTTTTTCCTTCATTATACAAATACCCGATTCTTAAAGCAAGCATGACCATGCGCTGCAACGGCATGGTCATGTATATGCTTACATCCTGTTATTCGATATCCATCTGATCGATCGCATCCTGATACATCTGCACATAATCGGCTACCCCCATGCCGTCAAACATGGATACAAAACTGTTCCAACTTTCATCCGTCACACCATTTGTTACAAAATTCGCCATATTTTCGACCACTGCATTATTGATATCCGTCTCTGTCAAAGCGCTGCTCTGCAGCTGTTCGGAAGTCAACGGTGCCATATCCAGATAGTCATCCGAATATTTCTGGATAATTCCCGCTTCTTCTGATTTCAGGGAATATTCTGTCTTTTCCACACGCTGTTCCGGCATATTAAAGGTATCGGTGATATACTTGCCGGGTGCGAAGAACATCGTGTTACAATCCAGATAATTGCGAATTTCAACCGTACCGTCATTGATAGAATCAATCTTACCATTCTCGTTATAGGTCCAGCCTGTACCATCCGTTGCATCCTGCTCCCCATAATAGAGAGAGAACTGCATTTCCGTATCCAGCATAGCATCCAGCCACCGCATCGTTGCTTTCACATTCTGATTTGTAGCAGTAACATATGCCGCTGGTCTGGCAACTTCCAGATACCTGTAACAGCTTGTACTGCTGCTATCCGGCAGCCAGAATACAGAATCCTTTGCCACGCCGTCATCAAGTCCCATAGCGAGCAGCCGCCATGCTGTAAAGAAACCTATATTCCCGGCTTTCAGCTTCGTCTCAATCGTATTTAAGTCCTGAGACAACAGCTCCGCATCCACAAGCCCTTCCTTATAACACATATTTAACCATTCCATACACTCGCGGAAACCGTCCTGTGTAGCAACGAACTGCACCTTTTTGTTATCATCAATATAAATCCATTTCTCAGGATCACAGGGAATCCCAAACAGCGGAAGGAAATAACGAATCCCATAAAAACCGGTATCTAACCCCATCTCTAACGGAATCTCATCCGCCTGTCCATTGCCATTCGGATCATCGTTCTTAAATCTGCGCAGCACTTCCGTCAAAGATTCTATATCCGTCGGCATTTCCAGATTCAAAGCATCCAGCCACTCCTGATTAATGAAATAATGCTGATTTGTATTAATATTCTGCCCTACCAGATAGCCAACGGCATAAGTTTGACCATCAGATGCAATCAAACTGACAGTAGGATCATCATCCTCGGCATTCACACGCTCATTATAGACAGGCATATATTGCTCAATCAGGTCATCCAGTGGAATCAGAAGCTGCTGACTCACGCCATATTCCTCATCATCCACATCCCCGTTCGGCGCAATGATGACATCCGGATATTCTCCGGATGCAAACATCAGATTTAGCTTTGTGGGCCAATCCGCCGCCTTCACAACTTCCCATTCCGTTTTAATACCGGTCAGTTCATCCAGTCTCTGTACGGCAGGCATTTCCTCCGGCGCAATCATCGTATCCGTATCCCTGATTGCCAACATTACTTTCAAAGTAATCTCTTCCTTAACAATCGGGTAACCTTCCGCATTAAAATTATCAGATGCGTCTCCTTCTGAAGCTCCCTGCTGACTGTCTGCATCCTGCGCAGACGTCGTTCCGTCCGAACCGGAAGTATCGGAGCTGTTTCCCCCGCATCCGGCTAAAGCTGCCATCAGCATTGCTCCTGTTAATAATAACGCAATCACTCTTTTTTTCATTTCATATCCTCCTGTATTTTATCATATTTCAACACTTTCGTGCCGTAATCCAATTAACCTTTCAAAGAGCCGATCATAACGCCCTTTTCAAAATATTTCTGCATCGCCGCATATAGAATTACTACCGGACCGGTTGCCACCACGATAATACAATATTTCGATACATTAGCAATCCGCATTGCTTCCTGCATGGACTCAGCGCTGTCAGCCATCGTCATCATATAATCACCCGTCATATCAACCTGCAGTGTCGCCAGGATTTCCCGCAAAACCGTCTGCAAAGGCAGAAGCGCCCTGTCCCGCAGATAAACAAGTCCCGTAAAATAATCATTCCATTTCGCCACGCCATAATATACTGCCAATACGGCAATGATCGTCTTACTCAAAGGAAGCACAACCTTCCCAAAATACTGAAAATGTGTTGCGCCATCCAGCATGGCCGCCTCATACAGCTCTTCCGGTATGGAATTCTGGATATATGTCCTTGCAACCATCAGATTCCACACACTGACACAGCCCATCAGAATCATGACCCACCGCGTATTATACAGGTGTAAATCTCTCATCACCAGGAACGTAGGAATCAACCCGCCGCTGAAAAACATGGTAACGACAAAATACAGACTGATCACCGCCTTACCCGGAAAATTTCTGCGTGAAAGGGTATACGCAGCTGCCAGCGTAACCACGATGCTGATACAAATTCCAACACCCGTATATAGAATGGAATTTGCATAAGATGACCACAGCTCCGCATATTTTAATACGGCCTTATAACCAATCAGGGAAAAATCCACGGGATGCCAGATTACCTCCCCTCTGACAATCGCATCCGGATCCGACACAGATGCAATGCAGACCAGAAAAAGAGGATACAGGATAATAAACATAACTACAATCCAAAATGCAGTATTGAACAGATAAAATATGCGGTTGCTCATACTCATATTTTTCAAAGATTTTTTCTTCATCACCCTTCCCCTTTCTAAAATAATCCTACATTCGCTGTCTTTTTGGATATCCTGTTAACCACAACAATCAGAATAAAATTGATAATATTTACAAACAGCCCTATTGCGGCGGTATAAGAAAACTGCCCGCTCCCAAGACCTACATTGTAAACATACACGCCAATAATATCGGAAGTCGGAATATTGCCCGCCGTCTGCATGACTAATGCCTTGTCCGTATTGCTGCTCAATATTTTTCCGCAGTCCAATATAAATACCATCACTGCTGTCGGAATCAGGCTTGGGATGTCAATATACCGTATTTTCTGCCATATACTTGCTCCATCAATCTCTGCCGCCTCATACAGGGACGGATCTACACCGGACAACGTCGCTATGTATAAGATGGTGCCATACCCTGCGGCCTGCCACACACCGGAAATGATATAGATGCTCCGGAATGCGGAAGAACTCGACATATAGTCAATCGACGCCAGTCCCATTGCATTGCGTACCAGATTCAGAATACCGCTTGTCGGGGACAGGAAGATATACAACATACCTGCCAATACTACTGTTGAAATAAAATACGGCACATAGATACTGGTCTGAATAAAACGTTTCTTTTTCTCACCCCTGATCTGATTCAGCAGGATTGCCAGAATCAATGGAACCGGAAAACTCCATAAAAGGTAGTATAGATTTAAAAGTAACGTGTTAATTAACAGCCTCTTAAAATAGTAAGCATCAAAAAATGCTTTGAAGTGTTTCAGCCCTACCCATGCACTTCCTGCAATTCCGCTCACTGCCTTGTAGTCCTTAAAAGCAATCTGAATTCCGTACAAAGGCAGATAATGGAATACAAAAAAGTAAATGACCGCCGGAAGCGCCAGTATATAAAGCTGCCAGTTATTCCTTATGCCAGACCGAATGTCCCGTTTCTTTCTGACGGTTTTTGTTTTTTGGTTTCCTTTCACATTCATAACCCTCCCTCGCATTATAATATAAGTTTAAAAAATCATTTCAGGTTCAGACTATCCTCTGAAGCATAAAACAAATAGGATTGATGATGACCACCTGATTGATTTCACTATAGCGTAAATTGGTCAATCTGTAATTGGTTTAAAATTTTGCCACCTGATTATTTGTACAAAAATCCTGAAAGGAGTGATGACTACCATTAGGGCAATTGTATTCTTGTGCATTTTATCCATTTTTATTCCATTTATCTTATGCATTTTGCTTCAGGTTGCAAAATTTTATACCCTTTACACCAGCGAAATATTTTTATACACACAAAAAAAGACAAGGAGAAAAAAATTTATCCTCTGTTCCCTGTCTTTTCCAACTCTTTTCAATCCATTTTTTAAGATCCGCTGCCCGGCCGAATCATTGCTCCAGCCCAAACGACACTTTTTCTGTACTATACAAATTCGCTGCATTCCCGGTAATCCGCAGGCAGATTTCATTTTCTCCTTCTTTTAGAAATTTACCAATCCGAAAGGTATGCGGTCCATAAAAACTGACGTCCACAAAGTTATCATTGCAGATACATTCCACCATTTCCTCACCGCGTACCTTAAAATACTCCGTTCCTGTAAGATTTCGCCCTTCCGACAATGAATAAATGCATCGATATGTGACTGTATTTCTCACACTCTCCGAATTCACGCCTGTATTTGAACAACAATTCTCAAATGTCCGGGAATCATCTTCCGAAAATTTATCCGTCCAGTCTCCCAGAAACTCCGCCTTCCCATTTTTCATGAAACCCAAATCAGGCCAATGCTTTTCAACAATACCCACCTCTTCTTCCTTCAAAAGAAGAAGCAGCTTCATTTCGCAATGCTCTAATTGCAGTCTGATACAGGAATTATCCTTCAGCAGCAGATTCTGTTTTGTTCCACTTTTCTCACAGTTGGTATCGTTCTCCACACAGATATCCCACAAAGAAATCAAAAACGGCCTTTGTCCATCCCGCAATTCTTCCATATAAAGAGTTGTTTCTATCGTTTCTTCTCCCTCATTGGAAAACAGATACCACGAAATTCCCTCCTTTTCCATATGCACGGCTCTGAGATTCGGGCAGTCATGCTCCGTCACAACCGTGCGATAATGACCACTTTCCACAGTATCTGTTACATGCACGCCCGAAAGATACTTTTCATATGGTTTCTGTGCATGATAACCATCCAAATCAATTACCACATCAAACCGACAGGAGCTGATACATAACTGTCCTTCTCTGATGATACAATCCTTCAGCATTGACACCGGCAGATAATGAAATGCAATCTGGCGCTCGTATAATTCCGCCACCCTCTCTGCCGGCACATGATTATTATCACAGAGCACGGCTACCCTTGCACAGCTTATGGAATCCGTCATCAGATAGGAAATACGCTTCATATAATTTGCGAACAAACGATAATACGGCCACCAAATATTGTTCGGTCCCACATCCGGAGGACGCTCTTCCTTCCTCGCTCCCGCCACACTATAATAAAACGCATGGGGCACGAACAGATTAACGCCCCTGATTCCTAACCAGTTAATATACCATTTCATATCATATCCCTTAAAATACCACGGTATATCCCTACGGTTACACACACCGAAACATTCATTCGCATTTCTTCTGCGCCCCAGATACCGCGCAATGTCTGCCGGAAGTTTTGCCTGTACGGAATCATACTCCCTGATGCCCCCGCTCTCAGGAGCGACCCGCCTCATAATTAAGTCCTGTCCGGGAATATGAAAATAAAATTCTTCTTCCACATCATCACTCTTTTCGGGATGCCCCATCAAAGCAATGCCATGCTCCTCACACCATCCTGACAAACGGGCATAATAGGTTTCCCGCAGATACTTTTTTATGAATTTATGATAAATTTCCGTAGTCTGATTTTCCCTGTTCTCAAAAAGAGCTTCCAACTCCTCAAGTCTGCCACCTTTCGCAGGAATTTCCTGCTCCATGCCAGGCACCCATTCCCTGAACCCATCTGTATTTCTACCGAGCGGACATGGTTCATCTGTAAAAAAAGCAATAATGGTACTTCCGAAATACTCCTTTAACTCCTGATAATACCGTTCATGCGTTATTTGAATAAATGCATCCACCGCATCCGGGTTCAAAATATCCGCCGACATTGGAGCGCCTTCCTCCCCGTCATCCTCACCATAATGAATCCCTCGAATAGTTCCATTCGTAAAACCGTATATCAGATATTTCCCATCTCCAAACTGCGTAATCACCTGTCCGCCTTCCGCACTGTCCGACAAGGCAATTCCCTTAGATGCATAATCCGCATTCTCTTTCACTACCAGGCTATGCGCGGAGCCTGATGGATACATTCCCTCATCATACAGCACAATTTTCATGCCAAGTTGACCCGCCATCCTGACCACATACTTTACTGCCTTGAAATAGTTCTCTGATAAATATGAGATTTCCTTTGGAATCCCAATCCGTGGATGGAGTACGATACCCTTTACGCCCTTATCAACATAATCTGTAAGCTGCCGCCTTATTTTTTCCTCATCCGGCTCATCATTGAGAAACCAGAACGGTATCGGTGTGAACTCTTCAGGTGGACTTATGATATTTTCTAAAAATCGATTCAACATACGCCTTTTCCTTTCTACTACGGTTCAGGTGTCAAAAGGTGCGGCATAAAACGCTTATTGACAGATTTCCAAAGCACTCATCCATCGCATTCAGGAAGCCTTCTCGTTTGGTTTTTCCGCTGAAATTATTCATTTCACAAAATGTCTGTTGCTTCATGATATCAGGACCTTTATTTCATATTGTAATTATAGTATAAACAGCAAACAAGTATCATAATTTTTGTATCCTGGGCTCTTAATGCTTATTTCCGTATCATTGGCTGGTACTCTGATAAGACCCGAATTAACTTCAGCTTTGTCACCGTCATCCTCATATCCTCCGGACAAAAAAAGGACTAAGTCAGCCAGGCAAAGAACGATAACTACTGTTATAAATCCTTTGAGCAAAAGGCAATTTAGTCCTATCTACTTTACAATATTTCATTTTCAGGCGTAAAATGTCAGGGTATTCATCCATATACTGCGTGTTAAGTCAATGCAGATTTTGTCTTTCGAATCGTATAACTGGCCCATCCCAGTTCAAAATAACCCTTGATCTGGCATTTTTTCGTAAGGCTAAATCAGCAGAAACCCTTAATTTTACCGGGTTCCTGCTAACCTGACAATATTTTAACACGCTCCCCCGTATCAATAAAACCGATAATAACCCCCTGCCCTTTTAAAGATAACGGTGGTCCCTGCATCTGCAGATTTCCGGTCTCCACCAGACTTTCCGCCTGAAAAGCCTGCATCAGCCCATAGAGCTTCGGAATGGACGCATAACCGTACCTGCCTACGGACAGCGGCGGCAGCTCCTGCCTGTTGATATGGGCAACTCCAAATTCTTCATCAATTTTGGAAAAACAGTAATCAAAATTCAGCCTTTCCAGCTCTCCCTCCGGGAGTACATAGTCGATAATCACATCCGCATAATCATTGGACAAAATCCGTTCTTTGCATGTCATATCCTGTCTGCGCTTTCCCTGCATTCTGCTTACTATATGGTATGCAGTTTACCGCTTACGGCTCCGCTTTCACGACGCACAATCCGTCGGGGTCTTCGGCGCTCCCGCTTCGGATATCGATGACCGGCCCGCCCGTACCTTCCACATATTCTCTCGTGATCGTGATTCTTCCGATATTATCATCTTTTGGAATCTCATACATGATATCCAGCATAAATTCTTCGATGATCGCCCGAAGCGCTCTCGCACCGGTGTCCTTCTCCATCGCCTTCTCCGCGATCGCCTCCAGGGCTCCGGCATCGAATTCCAGCCTGACTTCATCCAATGCAAGCAGCTTCTGATACTGCTTCAAAATGGCATTTCTCGGCTCGCTCAGAATTTTGACCATCATTTCCCTGCTGAGTCCTTCCAGCGTAAAGATGATCGGAAGACGGCCAATAAATTCCGGAATCATGCCGAATTTCTTAATATCCTCTACGGTCACTCTGCTTAATATATTTTTCTCTTTATCGTATTTATCCCGCAGTTCGGCATTGTAGCCGATGGACGTCTTTTTATTCAGACGCTGCTTGATGATATCGTCCAGATCCGGAAAGGCTCCGCCGCAGATAAAAAGAATATTCCGCGTATTAACCGTAGCAAGGGGAACCATCGCATTTTTGGAATTAGCGCCTACCGGCACTTCCACCTCTGCTCCTTCCAACAGCTTCAGCATCCCCTGCTGAACGGATTCCCCGCTGACGTCTCGGGAATTGGTGTTCTTTTTCTTGGCAATCTTATCAATTTCATCGATAAATATAATGCCCTGTTCCGCCCGCTCCACATCGTTATCCGCCGCGGCAAGCAGCTTGGAAACGACGCTTTCAATATCGTCACCGATATAGCCCGCTTCCGTCAGAGAAGTTGCATCCGCGATGGCCAGCGGCACGTCCAGAAGGCGCGCCAGTGTCTTGACAAGGTAAGTCTTGCCACAGCCTGTCGGTCCGATCATCAGCATATTGGATTTTTCGATTTCGATCTCATCCATTGTCCCGGTAGCGACTCTTTTGTAATGGTTATAAACAGCTACCGACATTACCTTCTTGGCATGCTCCTGTCCGACCACATAATCATCCAGCTTCGCCTTGATCTTATGCGGCGGCATGATATTTTTAATATCAATGACGGGAACATTTTCCTGTCCCTTCTTCTTTTTCCGTATCTTCTGTTTATTCGGAATGCCGCCGTCTCCCTGCAGATCAGCCAGATTGACGAAGCTGATATTCGGAAATCCTTTCCCGTTATTAAAGTCCGCCATGCTGCCGCCCAGATTCCCCGGATGGTTCAGCATCCCCTGATAATCAAACTGGCTGACCGTATCCATCGTCTTGTGCATACAGTCACTGCATACACAGATGTGATTCGGCAGCTTGAACATCTTTCCGGCCTTGCTTTCCGGCCTTCTGCAGATAAAACAGACTTCTTCATACTCATCCTGTCTGTCGTCATTTCGATCTGTTTCGGAAGTTTTTCCCGCCTCCTGTTTCTGATCGTCCACAGCTACGATATCCTGACTCCTGTCACTTCCTGTCCCGTCTTCCGCACACCTGTCAAGCAGTTCCTGTTTCTGTGCCTCCACATCGTCCAGTTCCCGGAAATCCCATTCGTTTTTATTCTCATCCATTCTCTCATTGTCGTTCATATCCACACGCTCACGCCTTTCCTGTTCCGGCCGAAATGACTTCCGTCCGTCTTCCTTTATCATAGTATAAATTCCACATTCCCACAAGTGAACTTTTTCTAAAGAAAAGTGCGATGGAGAAACCGGAAAAAGGCAAAAACGAATGGAAAAACAGCAAAGTACACATCATAATACTCTGATGCATACATGAACCGTAACTACAGCAGTTTATCCAGTTCCTGATTCAACAGCGCTTTCAGACGCTCCAGTTCCTCCGGCTCAGGCAGATATTCATCCGCCAGCAGTTCCTCGTTTCCAAGACACCAGACAGGGCCTCCTGTCGGTGTGTCTCCTTTTCTTCGCGGAAATATATGCCAGTGCATATGAATACCGCTTCCTGCGCCAAGAAGCTCATAATTCAATTTGTCAGGCTTAAACGCATGATAAACTGCCTCCGCCACAACGGACATCTCTCTCAGAAATTCCATTCTGAAAGAAGGTTCCAGAAAATGCAGTTCCGTGGCATGCTGCTTACACAAAAAAAGTGTATATCCTTTAATACGCTGGTGATCGCCTATCACCACATACCCTGTTTTTAATTCCCTGACAAAATAAGGATTTTTGCCGTTATTAATCAACTCAATTCTTTTACACACCATACAATCTTCCATCGTATCATTTCACCGCTTTCCGTATTTGTGATTCCATCGTATCATTTTTTATGCGTAAATTCAAGGATTGTACGGCTTCCCGTCCGCCTCCGGCTTTGTTTTTTCTGCAGCTATGGAAATTTTCATACATATCCCCTTTCCGGGAGCAGATGCCACAAAAAGAAACGGCATAGCCCGCAGGCTGCGCCGTTCCTGAATATATTTCTGATATACTTACTGCTCCACTTTGTTGCCAAGCGTGATATCAACCGTTCTGCTGCGATAACCGCCGTCACCGATCTTCATAATCGTGATTTCCACCGTATCGCCTTTGGCATAATATTCGAGCTGTCTCTGCAACTCATCCATGGAAGATATCTTGATTCCATCAAATGCGGTGATGATATCGCCCTTCTCAAGGCCTGCCGCCTCGGCTGCCGTATTCTCATATACCTGTGCGATATAAACGCCTTCCGGCATGCCATAGGTGGAAGATACCTCATTTGTCACACTGATACCGGAGATGCCAAGGAAGCCTCTCTCCTCTTCCGCCACCTTGTTTTTCGTTTCGCGCAGCATAAGATCCGCAATGATCGGGCTCGCCGCCGAAATCGGAATAGCGTATCCCATACCCTCGACAACGCTTCCGCCGATCTTGTTGGAATTGATTCCGATTACTTCTCCCTTCATATTTAAAAGCGCTCCGCCGGAATTTCCCGGATTAATCGCCGCATCCGTCTGGATAAAGGTGCCCGTGCTGCCATCGGAAAGCTCCATATCCCGATTGAGGGCACTGATCACACCTGTGGTTACAGACTGTCCGTAGCCGAGCGAATTGCCGATCGCAATCGCGGGCTCGCCGACTTTTAACGAATCCGAATCTCCAAGAGTCGCTATGGCGATTTCGTTCAATGTTGAATTCAGCACATTTTCAAGCGGTACGGCAATCACTGCCAGATCCATATCCGCATCCGTTCCCTTTACGGAAGCTTCCGCTTCACTGCCTTCCACGAACTGAACCTTCAATAGATCGGAATCGGCAATCACATGATAGTTGGTTACGATCAGAAGCTCCGAATCGTTCTTTCCGACGATAATGCCGGAGCCGCTCGCTTCCGCTTCGCTCGTCATTGCCTGACCGAAGTAGGACATTGTTTCCGTATAAGTATTGCTGATAGATACGACCGACGGCATTACCGCGGTAACAACTCCCGAAACATCCTGTACGACTGCCGCCTGAGGAGCCGCTTCCAATGTCATTTTGATGCTGGCTTCCTGTGTGGAATCATCGGTCCCCTCTTTCACTTCCTGCTCCGCTTCGGACATTGCTTCTCCGGCTTCCTCGCCTGTTTTCTCCTGTCCATCCACTTCCAGACTGACCGCTGCTTCCGCCTTGCCTTTATCCAGCATGCCTGTGGATGCTTCTACCGCATAAAATCCGATCCCGGCACAGACGCCGAAGAACAGTCCGAGCGAAACACTGATAAGCGCCTTTTTCCAATAGCTGCCGCCTCCGGTCTTCTCCTTTTTCTTCTTTTCCGTTCCTTTCTGCCCGTAGTCATTCGGGTAAGTATTGCCATACTGGTAGCTTCCGGCGGTCTGCCCGCCGTTCTGGTTCTGGTAAACGCCGGAATGATATCCATAATCCCTGCTGCCCTGTCCATACCCATTATTCACATAACTTCCGCTTCCATAGACGTTCGAAGCTGTCTGCGCACTCTGCGATTGCGTATTCTGGGAAGTCTGAGAACTCTGCGCAGTCTGGGAACTGAAAAGACCTCCCGTAATATTCAGATCCGTATTCTGTTCCGTGTTCACACCATCGTCACGATTCTCGTTCGGAAAATTGTTCTCATACATAGTAACGACCCCTTTCTTCCTGTTGTTCCTTTGACTATGAACACAGTATAGCTTGGAATTGTGTACAAATTGTGAT
Organism: uncultured Lachnospiraceae bacterium; assembly: GCA_937910785.1. Classification (GTDB taxonomy): domain Bacteria; phylum Bacillota; class Clostridia; order Lachnospirales; family Lachnospiraceae; genus UBA3282. The sequence goes on from CALDLG010000200.1 coordinate 21,418, forward strand.
AAAAGTTTTTTATTTTTGTGTTTTGATCAGAACAAAATGCCTTCGGCATTATGTTCGGAAGAACCTTCGGTTCTTCCACACT
>CALDLG010000201.1 GCA_937910785.1 uncultured Lachnospiraceae bacterium
CTTCGTTTCCTGAAGGAAGATCCCTGGGACAGACTCAGAAAGCTGAGAGACGGTTTTAAACATACGAAATTGCAGATGTTATTCAGAGGCCAGAACATTCTGGGTTACAGACCTTATGCGGATGACGTGGTGGACAGCTTTGTAGAGAAGTCCATTGCAAACGGTATTGATATTATTCGTATTTTTGACTGTCTGAACGATCTGCGTAATCTGCAGGAAGCGGTTAACGCAACCAATAAGGTAAAGGCAAGAGAAGGCAGAGGCCATGCGCAGGTAGCTCTTTCCTATACGCTTGGCGATGCTTATACGATGGAATACTGGATGGATATGGCGAAGAAGATTGAGGAGATGGGAGCGGATTCCATCTGTATCAAGGATATGGCAGGTCTGCTCGTTCCTTATAAGGCGTCCGAAATGATTTCTGCTATGAAATCCGCAACGAAGCTGCCGATCCAGCTGCATACACACTATACGTCCGGCGTTGCGGGAATGACGTATCTGAAAGCGGTAGACTGTGCGATTTCTCCGTTCGCAATGGGAACTTCTCAGCCGGCAACGGAAGTTATGGTTGAGACCTTTAAGGGTACTCCTTACGATACGGGATATGATCAGAGCCTGCTCGCGGAGATCGCGGATTATTTCAGACCTTACAGAGATGAGTGCCTTGCAAGCGGTCTGCTGAATCCTAAGGTAATGGGTGTTGACATCAAGACGCTGCTGTATCAGGTACCGGGTGGTATGCTTTCCAACATGGTGAGCCAGCTGAAAGAGCAGAATGCGGAAGATAAATACTATGATGTTTTGAGAGAGATCCCGCAGGTAAGAAAAGACCTTGGCGAGCCGCCGCTTGTTACGCCGTCTTCCCAGATCGTTGGTACGCAGGCTGTATTTAACGTATTGATGGGCGAAAGATATAAGATGGCGACAAAGGAAACGAAAGCAGTTCTCCGCGGTGAATACGGTCAGACCGTAAAGCCGATGAATCAGGAAATTATCGACAAGGTTATTCCTGGAGAGAAGAGAATTACCTGTCGTCCGGCCGATCTGCTTGAGAACGAAATGGATAAGCTTGAAGCTGAGATGAAGGAATGGAAGCAGCAGGATGAGGATGTATTGTCTTATGCGCTGTTCCCGCAGGTGGCAACTGACTTCTTTAAATATCGTCAGGCACAGCAGCAAAAAGTAGATATGACACAGGCTGATACAAAGAACGGGGCGTACCCGGTCTGAGTGCAGACAGAAAATATAGGAGAGTGTCTCTGTCGAAAGACAGAGGCACTTTTTGCTGGTATAGGAAATTCTGCCAAAGAGTGGAATAATGCCGAAGGCATTTTGTTCTTTGCACATCAGGTGTTATTTCATATATTTTCGAACAGATTATGCTATTCCGGGCTGTTTCAGGGTCTGGCGGACAGTGAAGCAGACAATGAAACAATATTGCCAACTATTGACGAATATAGTTTCATATAGTATAATTTAAGACGATCAGATAAAAGCGGCAGAAGATTGCCGGACATTCTTATTTATATAATATATCATCTTTATATAGAACATTTTATGTGTTACCTTTTACTGTGCAGCCATAGAATGAGTAATGTTGAGACAGTTTTCGGTTTTGGTCTGAACAGTTTTACTGTTAATTGAGGGTATGTCAAAACAGGAGGAAGGTAATGGGGAAAAAGAAAGATTCATATCGGATCAGGGAAAGACTGCTTCGCGGCTTTATAACTGCGGCGGGAATTCCTGCGGCAGCGGCGGTTGCAGCGTTAATTACGATTATCATAGTGGCGGTTATCTATGCCGGAGCCCTGACCGATTATGGTTTTGCGCAGGGCGACGTGGGAAAGACCATGACGTATTTTGCTGAGACAAGGTCAGCGCTGCGCGGTGTAATCGGTTACGACGAAATGAGCACTATCGAGAAAATGAAGGGCGATCATGATGCAAATGCGGCGCTGTTCGAGAAAAGCTTTGCCGATCTGGAAAAGTATATGGTTTCTGCAGAGAATAAGAAGATCTATGCAGATATCTCTGCGCAGCTTGCAGATTACTGGAAGCTTGAGAATGAAATCCTGATTTTGGGTATGACGACAGACAGGGCGGTGGCAACGGAAGCGCAGAGCCGGGCCATAACAGAGCTGATGCCTTTGTTTGATGAGATCTATCAGGAACTGACGAAAATTATGGATGTCAAGGTTGATCGTGGGAATGCCATTTCCACAACCATGACAATCGTTTGTTTCGGACTTGTTATTGCAATTGCGGTTATTATCGTTATAGCCATGGTATTCTCGATCAGGCTTGGTAAAAAGACCGCAGAGGGCATTGCAGCTCCTATGGTGAAGCTGGGTGACCGGCTGGAAGAATTTGCAAAGGGCGATTTGTTCAGTCCATTCCCGGAAGTTGAAACAAAGGATGAAGTTGCGGATATGATTCATGCGGCCAATGATATGGCGGAAGCGCTTGAGTTTATTATCTCCGATATGGAATATACACTGGGCAGGATGGCGGAGTCCGATTATACCGTCAGATCAAAGGACAGCTCCAGATACATAGGAGATTTCAGACAGTTATTTGATTCTTCCAAGAAGCTGCGGGACAGTATGATCGAGACACTGCGCTTTATCGAGGAATCCTCCATACAGGTTACGGCAGGGGGGGGGAAAATTGCGGAAAATTCCCAGAGTCTTGCGGAAGGAGCAACAGAGCAGGCTAGCGCGGTAGAAGAGCTTCAGGCGACGATTATGACAATTACCGAGGCGGCAGAGAAGGCGGCGGAGAATGCCGAGGGAGCCTATCATCAGTCACAGGAATATGCTGATGTGGCGGATAACAGCAGTACGGATATTAAGGCAATGGTCGAGGCGATGGAACGTATTAATGATGCCTCTAAGAAAATTGGAAATATCATTTCGGAAATTGAAAGTATCGCGTCTCAGACGAATCTGCTTTCCCTGAATGCTTCGATCGAAGCGGCAAGAGCGGGAGAGGCAGGCCGCGGATTCGCCGTAGTGGCTGATCAGATCAGGCAGCTTGCGGAACAGAGCAGTAAATCCGCGGTGGATACAAGAACGCTGATCGAAGGAGCGATGCAGGAGGTTGAGAACGGAAGTAAAGTAGCGGATCGTGCCGTAGCGTCCATTGAAATAGTTGTAGATGGAATCAGAAAGGTTGCTTCCTCTTCTAAAGAATTGAGTACCGTTTCGGCAAGTCAGGCTGAGACGATGAAAGAGGCGGAAGAAGGTGTTAATCAGATTTCTGATGTGGTTCAGACC
>CALDLG010000202.1 GCA_937910785.1 uncultured Lachnospiraceae bacterium
CAAACTGTTCTATTCAGAGCTATGCGCCAGTCCTCACAGCATGGAAGGAATTTGTGGATGTACCGAAACGGACGGATAAAACAATTATTGACTGTAGATATATGTTTTGAGGCAGTATTGGGAAGGATAAGGTTATAAAATGAAGGTAGTATTACTGGCCGGGGGAAAAGGCACCCGGATTACGGAAGAGTCGGAATACAGGCCGAAACCTTTGATCGAAGTGGGCGGCATGCCGATTCTGTGGCATGTGATGAAGGAATATTCTTATTATGGATTTAACGAGTTTATTATCTGTGCCGGCTATAAACAGGAGAAAATCAAGCAGTGGTTTGCCAAATATTTTCTCAGAACATCAGATATCACATTCGATTTCGTTTCCGGTAACGATGTGATTGTGCATCACCGCAAGACAGAGCCATGGAAGGTGACCGTCGTGGATACCGGTGTGGAGACAATGACCGGCGGACGCATCAAGCGGATACAGGAATATATCGACGGAGACACCTTTATGATGACTTACGGCGACGGTGTCTGCGATATCAATCTGAAGGATCTGCTGGAGTTCCATGAAAGTCATGGGAAAATAGCGACGCTGACGGCCGTAACGCAGCAGGAGAGTAAAGGAACGCTCGATATCGGAAAATACGGCGCGGTGCGTTTTTTCCGGGAGAAAAAGATTATCGACGCCAAGCCGATCAATGCGGGCTATATGGTGCTGAATAAGGAGATTTTCAATTATCTGGCGGATGATAAAACTGTTTTCGAGCAGGGACCGTTAGAGCGGCTTGCCGAGGAAGGTCAGTTGATGTCTTATCAGCATAACGGTTTCTGGCAGTGCATGGATACATTGCTTGAGAAGCAGCAGCTGGAGCAGATGATTGCGTCAGGAAGAGCTCCATGGAAGAAGTGGTAGGTGAACTATGCTGATTTTATTGGGAATTGTTGCGGCTTTGCTGCCGCCTTTCATAGCCTGGGGGGAACATCTTTATCTGCGGCATGGAGAGGTGTCCGGCAAAAGAAAGATACTTTATTTTCTATTGTATTTCGTCCTGATTCATGCGGCTGTTTTTGGCGTAGCATACTATCGTGGCGTCCGGGGGCTGACCTGGCAGCTTGTCACGATGGATTATGAATTGAAGCATCTGGGTGCAGGACTCGTCTGTGCGGTGCTTCTGCCGTTTCTGGGGTGTCTTGTGTTAGAACCGGGCGTAACGCTTGGCGGCTTCCGGAAATATGGCAGAAGGACGTTGACGGATATCCGGAAATACAGTCAGTATGTAATCCGTTCCGCCAAAGCGCATCTTCGCTCCGAGGTGGCCAATTCTTATCTGGACTGGCTTTGGTGGGTGCTGGAACCGCTTGCCATGATGCTGATTTATACGTTTATTTTCGGCTTTGTTTTTGGCTCGACGGAGCCCTACTTTCCGGTATTTGTTTTTATTGGTCTGACGATGTATACCTTTTTCTCCAGAAATGTTTCTTATGGTGTGACGGCGATTCTGGTCAATAAGGCGATCGTTACCAAGGTGTATCTGCCCAAATATATGCTGTTGGTTTCTCATATGGTTCTGAATGCCTTTAAGATGATGATCTGTTTTGGCATTGCTTTTGTCATGATGCTCTTTTTCAGAGTGCCGCTGACCCTGCATATTTTGTGCTTTATACCGATCATATTCGAATTTTTCCTGCTGACGTTTGCGGTTGGATTGATTTTCATGCATTTTGGCGTATATGTCAGTGACCTGTCCTATATTGTCGGGATCGCCCTGAATATGCTGATGTACCTGTCAGGTATTTTCTATTCCATGACACGTTTCCCGGAGCCTTTTAATGTAATACTGGGGAAACTGAATCCGGTGGCGTTTCTGATAAACTCCATGCGGGATGCGGTTCTTTATGGAATCATGCCGGACTGGCTTACCTATGCGGGATGGCTGTGTGCCAGTCTTGTATTGACATGTATCGGGTTATATACCATTTATCACAATGAAAACGCTTATGTGAAGGTAATATAATCTACTGAAATCTACAGAGGCTTTGACGGATCTGCCTGAATATGATAGTCTGAACAGAAACGGAGAATGTATATGGGCGAAGAAAACAGGAGCGGGCATGCAATCGATATAGAGAATGTCAGCATACATTATAAAATACTGAATAATACCTCCGTGCGGGGAAGCTTTTGGGAGAAGAAGCAGAGGAATATCGTGCAGGAGGCGGTTAAAAATCTGTCCTTTTATGTCAATAAAGGAGAGGTTTTAGGGATTGTAGGCAGAAACGGCAGCGGAAAATCGACGCTGCTGCGGTCGGTGGCAGGCATCTTTTCTCCGAATCAGGGTGTAATTGACCTTCATGGTCATACGGTTTCTCTGATGGCGCTTGGGATCGGCTTCATGGATAAGCTGTCCGGCCGGGAAAACATTGTTTTATCAGGGATGCTGCTCGGCTTTTCGGACGCCGAGATTCAGGAGAAAATGCAGGAGATCATCGCCTTTTCGGAGCTGGAGAATTTCATAGACCGGCCGGTTTATACCTATTCCAGCGGTATGCATTCCAAACTGGCCTTTGCGATTACGGCGATGCTGGAGACCGATATCATGCTGGTGGACGAGGTGCTCAGCGTGGGGGACAGCCGTTTTCAGAAGAAAAGCTTTGATAAAATGAGAGGGCTGATTACGGATGTCAATACGACCGTAATCATTGTTTCCCACAGCATGGAGACGCTGAGAGGTCTGTGCGACAGAGTTTTGTGGATTCATGACGGTGAGATGAGAGAAATAGGGGAAACGGAACCGGTATTGCAGCATTATATGGAATTTATGAATAAATAAGCGGTGACAAAAATCGAGCGATGATTTATCGGAAGGGAGCGGAAATGGAAAAACAGCCATTATTGAGCATTTGCATTCCTACATGTAACAGAGCGGAATATTTGAAGAATTGTCTGGATTCACTGGTACAGCAGCCTGAATTCTTTACGGAGGCGGTGGAGATCGTGATTTCGGATAATGCGTCGACGGACGATACGAAGCAGATAGGAGAAAAATATGCGGCCGAATATGAAGCGGTTCATTATTTTCGCAATGAGAAGGGGATCGATGATCGAAATTTCCCCGTTGTATTAAGCCGGGCGAACGGCGTATTGCGGAAGCTGATCAATGATTCTCTTGTATTTCGCCCCGGAAGCATTTCCTATATGTGCGATATGGCAAGAAAGTATTCTGAAAAAAAGCCCCATCTGTTTTTTCTGAATTCCAGAGAACAGGACAGCTTTCGGTATCGAGACAGAATTGTTGATTTTGAACATTTTATGAGACAGATCAGTTTTTATGCGACCTGGATCGGCTCTTTCGCGGCATGGGATACGGAATGTGAGAATGTCGAGGCTGATATCGCCGGATGTGAGATGAAGCTGTGGCAGGTGTGGAAGCTGTGCAGGCTGTTTGAGGAAAAGAACAGCGGCGTTGTGCTGTATCGGAAAATAGTAAACAGCCAGCCGATGAAAAACAAGCTCATAACTTACGATTACGATCAGGTCTTTTATAAAAATTTTCTTGCGCTGCTGGAGCCGTCTATCGAGAAGGGTCTGTTGAGCAGAGACTGCAGGGAGAAGCTGGAGAAGGACCTGCTGTACCGTTTCTTCACCGGATGGATGACGAACTGGGAGCTAAATTCTCCCCAGTATACCTTTACGCAGAATAAGGATTTCAAGCAGAAAATTCTGGATATTTATAAGGATAAACCTTATTACAGACGATATCTGTATTACTATAAATTCCGGCTGTTTCTGACAAGAAGCCGGCTGTATGTACAGGCGAAGAGAGGTAAAAAACATTGAATAAGCAGATTTTGTTATTGGATTGTACCCTCCGTGACGGGGCTTATGTCGTGGACGCTGATTTCGGTACGCCTGCCATCAGGGGCATTATCCGGAGAATGCAGGAAGCCAATGTTGAGATCATCGAGTGCGGCTGGCTGAAGGACAGCCCCCATAAGGAAGGCACTACCTATTATCATGTTCCGGATGACATCAAACCGTACCTGATCGAGAAGAATGATCACTCGTTGTTGGTTGCAATGATTGACTGGAACCGGTATGATCTTTCGCAGCTTCCACCCCGCGACGGCAGGACAATCGATGCGATCCGGGTGGTTTTCCCGAAGGAACATTATAAGGAAGGAATCGCACTCGGCAGGACGATTCACGAGAAGGGATATCAGGTATTCTTTCAGGCGGCGAATACGCTTTCCTATTCCGAGCTTCCGATGCCGTTTCACTTTCTGTGGTGGATACGTTTGGCGCGATGGATTCCGAGGATCTGGAGCGGATCGTCAGCATCCTGCATGTGGAGCTTCGACCGGAGATCATGCTGGGATTTCACTCCCATAATAACAGGCAGATGTCGTTTGCGTTATCGCAGGTTTTCGTCCAGAAACTGTATGGCAGACGCCAGATGGTCGTAGACGCTTCTCTGTGCGGTATGGGACGCGGCGCCGGCAACACGACGACGGAGCTGATGTCCAGCTTTCTCAATCAGAAATACCATACCGCTTATGATATGAATATGATTCTGGATACGATCGATACTTATATGGATTATTTTCAGGAACATTATTCCTGGGGATACTCAACGCCGTATTTTATCGCGGGGACTTATTGCGCCCATGTGAACAATATCGCGTACTTACTGGATAACCATCGGACGAGCGCGTTGGAGATGCACAGCATCATCAGTTCGCTGTCGGAGACACAGCGTCTGCAGTATGATTATGATCTGCTGGAGAGTAAATATCTGGAATACCGCAGTCAGACGGTGGACGATAAGGCCGTATACGACCGGCTGCGAAAGGATTTTCAGGGACGCCGGGTTCTGCTGCTTTCGCCGGGGGCTTCTTTACAGAAAGAGAAAGAGAAAATCAGGGATTATATTGAAAAGGAAAATCCGATCTGCATCGGGGTGAATGCGGCGGCTGTGGATTATGAATATGACTACCTCTTTTTCAGCAATCAGATGCGGTATGAATATGCGAAAGATGTCTATCCGGAGGTTCTGAAAGCCAAAACAAGTATTCTCCTGTCCAATATCAAGAGCACTGCCGAACAGGGCGAGTGCATCGTGAACTTTAACCTGCTGATCAAGCGGGGCTGGAAGCATTTCGATAATGCGACGATCCTGTGTCTGCGCTTTATGGGAAAGCTGCATGTGAAGGAAGTGGCGTTGGCAGGCTTTGACGGATTTTCTACTTCCCACAAGGATAACTATGTGGATGCGCGGATGCCCCGTATCAATCCTGGGATGAGCATGGAGGAGCTGAATGAGGAGATCGGGGAGATGTTCCGGGATTTCCGCCAGTCCATGCAGGGACAGATGGAGCTTACGTTTGTGACGGACAGTAAATTTGCGGATTAGAAATGAAGAAAGGCGATCAGGTTGTGAAGATATCAGATTATATTATGCAGTTCCTGGCGGAACTCAATATTGATAAAGTATTTTATATTACCGGGGGCGGTGCGATGCACCTGAATGATTCTCTCGGACGGAACCCCGATCTTGAGGGTGTATGCATGATACATGAGCAGGGAGCGGCGATTGCGGCGGAGGCATACGCAAGAATACATGAAGGGTACGGAGCATGCCTTGTGACAAGCGGACCGGGCGGGACCAATGCGCTGACGGGACTTGCGGGAGCCTACATGGATTCCATTCCTGTGATTTTTATTTCCGGACAGGTTAAGAGAGCTGATCTGCGGACGCCCGGACTTCGTCAGTTCGGCATTCAGGAAGTTGATATTCTTTCCATGGCGGCTTCTTACTCCAAATATGCCGTACAGATCAAAGAACCCGAAGACATCCGTTACGAGCTCGAAAAAGCGGCGGCGATCGCTGTGAACGGCAGACCTGGTCCGGTCTGGCTGGATGTGCCGCTGGATATTCAGGCATCACAGGTGGAGCCGGATAAACTGCGAGGCTTCGAGGAGAAGCTGCCGGCTTATGAGGCAAAGGAAGAAGATATTCTGAAAACGATCGAGCTGCTCAATCAGGCTGAAAGACCGCTTCTGATTCTCGGACATGGAATTCGCCTGAGCCATTCTGTGGAAGCGGCGCGTGAGCTGTACCAATATCTGGGGATTCCCGTGCTGGTTTCCTGGAACGGCGTGGATCTGATCGAAGACGACAGCCCGCTCTATTTCGGCCGTCCGGGTGCGGTGGGCCACAGGGCAGCGAATATCATTCAGCAGAATGCCGATTTCGTCCTGACGCTGGGAACCAGAATCAATCTGCTCAGCTCGGGCTATAATTATGAACAGTTTCTCGGTAAGGCGAACCACGTCATGGTGGACATCGATATTCTCGAAATGGAAAAGAAGAATGTGCATCCGCAGCTGAAAGCCGTATGTGATGTCGCATCTTTTATGCAGGGAATGCTGGCGGAGAAAGAGAAGATTGTCTTAAAGGACAGAACCCCCTGGATATCCTATTGTAGAAAGCTGTGGGAAAAATATCCGAACTTCATTCCCGAACAGGAAGCGGGAGAGGGATATGTAAGCAACTATCATCTGATCGACGAGATTTCCGCGCAGATGAAAGCCGATGATATATATCAGTTCACGAGTTCCGGCTCCACTGTCGATATTGCGATGAAGACATTCCGGATCAAATGGGGGCAGAGAGCCTTCCTGACCAAAGGACTGGCGGCTATGGGGTATGATATCCCCGCCTGTGTCGGAACCTGTATTGCTTCCGGCGGCCGCCGCACAGTCTGCGTGACCGGTGACGGCAGCGCGGCAATGAACATGCAGGAGCTTGAGGTTATCAAACGCCGGAACCTGCCTGTGAAACTGTTCGTAGCCGATAACAAGGGCTACAGCATGATTTACGGTTCCCAGAACGGCAATTTTAAAGGAAACCTGACGGGCTGTACGATAGAAAGCGGACTCACGCTCCCCGACATGAAAAAGATAGCGGAAGCCTTCGGCATTAAGGGAATGCATATCGAGAACGAAGAGAACCTGCAGCAGCAGGTAGCGGAGGTCTTAAACTACGACGGTCCGGTCGTCTGTACGGTCAATGTGGACATCACACAGAAGATTGTGCCCAAGCAGGCAAATTACATGAAAGAAGACGGCCAGATGGCCAGCCGTCCCCTCGAAGACATGGCGCCGCTGTTGACGCGTGAGGAGCTTGACGGAGCTATGTGGGAAACCTGTGGAAAATAAGCCGGCATGGCAGCAGGCCGACGGGTGAAATTTTCATATTGAGAAGAAACCAAAAATACCTGTATCCTGAATTGAAAGGATGCGGGTATTTTTTGATACCTGAACCGTAACAGGAAATTTTGTCAGATAGTTAGAGAGACGAAAAAAGATTGTTAAGAAAATGTCGAACTTTGGAAAAATTTGCAGAATTTTTGGCAAAATTAGCAGACGGGGGGAAGAAATGGGTATGATATAATAAATGAAAAGATGTGAATGCAAAAGAATGGAGAGAATATGGGAGTAATTGTACAGTGCCTGACAAAAATTTCGGAGAAAATAGTCGAAGTGGTATTGGAGATCTTTTTTGAAAAAAAGATTATTGAAAAGACGAAAAGAACAAATAAAAAGGACAAAATGAATGTTTTCTTTGATAAAGAATGTGATAAGAGCTACCAATATAATGAAACAATTCTTCAAAATTTTGTTCCGAGAAAATGCAGATATTATGGATCGAAACAAATGGTTTCAATAAAAAAGATAAAAGCGGAGATAAAAAGCCGGAAATATCTGCAGAAAAACGTCATACTGACAGGATTGGCAGGGGCAGGTAAATCTACGGCGCTGAAATGGCTTTTTTTAAATTCCAATATGCCTGATCGCCGCTGTATCTATCTTTATGCCAAAAAATTTAATCATTGCGGGACACTTGCCGAGGTTTTGGCAGAAATCGAGGCTGAGATTCCTGAGAATCAAAAATGTGTTATATTTCTCGATGGCCTTGATGAATTGAAATGCATAGAAGGAAATGAATATGAATTCAATAAAATGATCCGATTTTTCGACCGTAAGAATGCGGATTCCTGTAAGTTTGTGATTTCCACGAGGCCGGAGCATTTTGGCTTCCATAATATGATTACGAACAGGAACTCCGAAACCGCATTGGATAATTATGCAATTTATGAATTGGATAAGCTGTCTTCCAAAGAAGCTTACCGGGTATGCAGATCCATTGAAAAATTATACGACTATGACCGAAAAAATAATCTGAAGAATTTTATCAATAAATGGCCTGCGAAGGAGGGCGGAGAAGAGAAAGAGGGAGGTCTTTCCCGAAAGGAGTATATAAAAGCGTTAAAGAAATACATAACGAACATGGAGGAGGAGCATTCTTTATTAAATATTCCGATTTTGTGCCGATATGCTTATCCGATTATCTGTGAATGGAATCTGGAAGGGCAGGATTTATCTGCGCATTGCGATGAGACGCAAAGTGATAAAGTAAAGAAGGTTTTGGAATACTATATTAAATGGGAATTTCATGATGCTTATAATGGACAGACAGGGAATAAAGCAGGAAAAGAGGCGTTGGGTGAATATAAAAACCGGGTAATGGATTTTCTTACCGAGCTGGCAGGCGTGATGGGGGAGGACGATTCGATAGATAAGAAACAGTGGTATAAGCTGAAAGCCGGGAAAATAGAAGCGCTCAATGAGTCTTATTGCGTTTTACAGGAAATCGAAGGTGAGAACGAAAATGAAAAATTATGTTTCGTACATAATACCTTTCAGGATTATTTCCTTGCCCGTTATTATGCGTTTATGTCGGAAGCCGTGCTGGCGGAGGATGAGGTCTGTGATCAATTTCTGACAATGTTAAGAACAAATTCTGAGTTTTCAACGATGTATATTGAGCAGCTTCTCGATGGGAACAGGGAGCCGGCTAAAACAATATGTGCCGAGTTGTTGAGATTGGAAAACGGTGATAGGGAGAGAATATCAGAATATGCGAAGGGAAAACGGAAATTTATCTACAGGCCGGAAATTACATTTACAATCGAAGATTACCTCACCGTATTTCCAGGCGGATCGTTTTTATATGCGGGTACTCTGTTTAACCGACATATCTGGAACAGGATTGTGAGGGATGGAATCATTGAATTAAACTCACTGGTGTATATAGATCAGTATAACAAGTGCGTATTGACGAAGGACCCTGAAAAAGCTATTACAGGAGTACAGATGGACCTTCCCGATATGGAACGTCTTCTGGAGCATTTTTGGATATATTCGAAGGCTGGTTTTGAAAGAATCATGGGGTTGCATTTGATACCCATGAAGAAAGAGAAGGATATAGCGGAACTAAAATCACAACAGGAGCATGATGTTTTGTTTGATAATATGCAGAAAATAGTTGATTTACTGGGAGATGAGGGAAAATTATGGTGTATGTATGGGGATCGTGTTTTGTCTGTCTATAAGATGGTTCCCCGAAATGAAAAGAATATTTCAGAATTATTCAAAAAGGGATATGCCGTTAATCGTATTGTCTATATGACCTTTTATGGAATGTATAGAGCCATGACTGAAACTCAGACAGAATTTCTGGAAAAAAGTCTGTTTATGAAAACAGACGACATTTCCTTCCGTTTCAACGCGGACAGTAATATTGTCGCTGATGCGGGAAATAGATTGTGGCGATATTATAATATTCATAAATTAGTTTATGAATTGCTGAATAATAAAAGATACTCCACCTATGCAAAGAATCGTGCAATAAATTTGTGCAGGGATATTCATTTCATATCAGAGAAAATTTCAGAGCCGAAATTGAAGCTGTTTTATGCGAACGAACAAATCGTATTGCTTTATATTCTGGAAAACAAAGAGGAAATGCAAAATCTGGCGGAAAATACGCTCGACTTATGCAGGACGTATCATCATACGGAGGGAATTGAGCTCAGAGAGTATGTGCTGAAGGAAGGTATTTCATTTACGGGAACAGATCTGATGAAGATAAGCGATTTTGAGAAGGATTATATATGGATGTAGGAGGGCGGAAAATTTCATGCTCTGCCCAACTATATGAGCCTGAGGCAATATCCCATCTTCCTTTCATTCCATATACGGATGATTGAAATCATGTAACGATAATCAGGGGGAACAGGACGTGATTCAAAATACTTTAGAGGAAGTTAAAATAAATACAGAAGCAAAAGCGGTTCTGAAAGGAATGGGACTGCAGGAGGCAAGAATAATCAAACGGTTGTTAGAGGCGGTATTGGACGGAAGAGAAAATGTTTTTTTCGTAATGGAATATATGGACGATATTTCGGAAGTGGATTTTAATGGAGAAAAAGTGCATTATGTGACAGAACAGGACAAAGAATATGCAGTGGATTTTTCGTTGAACAGTGTGGAAATAAAAAAGTCATTAAGAATTTTTTTTGATAATTGGCGCAGCGCGTATGAAGAATCTGAATCGATACGGTTTTTGTTCTATACAAACGCATCCATAGCCAAAGAGAACCGGGTAGGAATATTAAAGGATATGGACAGAGAACTGCCCGGACAGCCTTTGTTACAATTATTGGGAGAAAAAGATTATGAAAGCGCTTTTCCTTTTGTCCTTCCCATACTGAAAGAGTATTATTTTGAACAGTATAAGAAGCATAAGGAAGATATCAATATTTATGAAAATAGATGGAATTCCATGACGGAGGATAAGTGGATACAGTTTTTCGATCTGATAGAATGGAATTTTGGAGGGAAAAAGGGAGAAGAAATATGGGAGGATAATAAAGAATTAGTTCAGAAATTATGTATGGAATACAATCTGGAATATTCAGACAAGATTCTGGAGCAGATTATTGGAAAACTCAGAATTAAGATAAATGAAAAAGATTTTTTAAAGCGGCTTATATCTGTAAATGACGTAAAGAACCTGTTTCTAACGATGTTTGTGGAAGCTGATGGGAAATTCAGAAAAAAAATAAAACATCGAGATTATCAGCCGATATTGATCAGTGAAAATGATCATGGAAGACGATTCTCTTATAATGCCAATCTTACGGCACTCAGGGGAAGAGAAGCGGAAATGAAATATCTGCATGCTTTTTGTAATGCACCGGGTTATCTGAAGTGGACGGCCATATGCGGGCAGGGTGGTTCAGGAAAAACCCGCCTCGCATATGATTTCAGCAAAGAGATGGAGAATGAAGGATGGTTTTCGCATCCGCCATGCCATACAAGCGCCTGGTTTAAGCATAATGGACAGGAAATCGTAAATACAGATGCCAATATTCTTATATGTATGGATTATGTGAAGTATAGTATAGACGAAATTGCAGACTTTATGAAATTGCTTCATGAAACGGGTCAGTTTTCCGGATATAAGATCAGATTTATTTTGATTGAACGAAATATTGAGGATTTCGAAGATTTGATACAGGAAGAGTCCGGAATCATGGAGTATTTATACTTACCGGAGAAAAATGATGAGGCCTGCAGCCAATTTATTCATCTTAAAGGGATGGAAAAGACAGCAATAGGTTCAATCATGAGTGATTATATTCATGAGTATAAGAAGCAGTTGGAATTGGATAAAAATCTGACTGCTGATGATGTAAATAAAATGACAGAGGTCCTTTTGAGAATAGATCCGGAGGAGAAAAGGCCATTGTATGCGTTGTTTATAGCAGATGCATGGTGTGCCGGAGAACCGTTGGACAAATGGGACAGAGCAACGGCCCATCAGTATGTAATTCAAAAGGAGCTTCGACGTATTGACAGAGCCGTAAAGGAATCCGATCTTCCTGATGGGGAGAAATCTGTTTATGCAGCTGTAATTAAATATGCAGTGACATTGGCCACTTATGCGGCGAATATTACGGCGGAAGAAGTATATGGAATTGTAGAAAAAAGTTTTGAAGTAAACAGGGAAAATTTGATACGGATTCTGAAAAAAACAGATTATCTGATAAATGACGGGCAGAATATCATATCAATAGAGCCGGATATTATTGGTGAATATTGGTGCCTGCAGATGCTTGACAGGTTTGAAGTAAAAGACGTAAAACTATTTTTTGATTACATTTTTAGCAATTACTTTTTTGATACGCTAAGTTTTTCCAATAAACTTTATAATGATAATGAAAAAATTATATCGGATTTTTCCTGGGTGGAAAATATTGAGCGGATTACATTTCCTGCGAACTTAACCTATGTGAAAAAAAATGCTTTTAAAGACTATGCTTTTGTTAAAAACGTTATTCTTCATAATCACGTTAAAAAAATTGATGCCGGAGCCTTTCGCAGATGTAAAAATCTGAAAAAGATTGTATTCCCTTCGTCTCTGGAAACGATTGAGAGTAGTGCATTTGCCGGCTGCAGCAGTCTGATCAGTGCATTACCGGGGGATAAAAGGGGGAAGGAGCCTTCTGTTCTTACAATTAAGGATTTAGCTTTTAAAGGTTGTACATCCCTTGTAGATATAATTATACCGGAATCAGTGGATAGTATTGGACGTTCTGCTTTTGAGGGATGTGAACAGCTGAAAGAAATCATCATTCCCAGAAAAGTGAGTGTCATTGAAAGCTATACATTTGCCGGATGCTCGAATTTAAGAAGAGTGGATTTTGCATACAGGACACAGGAGAACAGGATTATTCTGCGTGAAAAAGCTTTCTGGAGATGCGAAAATCTGCTTGAAATAAAAGGAAAAGAAAGGATTTCTCACATTGGAAAAAAGGCTTTCGGTTATTGTGAACATCTTCCAGAAATCTCTTTTTCGTCGGAACTGCGTGGAATTGAGGAGGGTGCATTTTATAATTGTATCGGATTAAGAAAGGCGGATCTGTCGAATTATAAAATATTCGAGCTTTTCGATCAGACATTTTATCATTGTAACAATCTTGAAACGGTATATTTACCGGAGCAGCTCCGCCGGATAGGGCAGGAGGTTTTTTTCGACTGCCATAATCTTTTGAATATTAAAATTCCGGACAGCGTGAACAGGATAGAAAGATATGCGTTTGCCAATTGCAGATCTTTAAGGAGTTTGGAACTGCCGGATTCGGGGACTCGTATTATGGACCATGCTATAAGCGGGTGCGGAAATCTTTCATTTTCTGCAATTAAAAATATTCCGGACAGGGAAGAGGAATTTTGTGGATTTGTATTTTCCACCATAACGGAAAGGGAAATAGATTTTTTAACATCATATGAGGAAATGCAGAATATTGAAGTGCCGGATTCGGTTGTGCGAATTGGTGAACGGGCATTTTTCAGACAAAAGTGTCTGGGGAAAATCCGTATTCCAATCAATGTCAGATCTATTGGGGATGAGGCATTCAAATCATGTAATTCCTTAATAAAGGTTGAGGCAACTCCAAATTCAATATCGGAAATTGGACAGGGAGCCTTTGAAGGGTGTACTTCCCTGAAATATTTTCTGGGAAAACTGAAGGTAAACAGTATTAACGATTATGTTTTTAAAAGCTGTGTTACATTGAAAAGAATTGTTATCGCTTCCTCTTTACAAAATATCGGGCAATATGCCTTTGCCGGTTGTACAAATCTTAAAATTATTTTTACAGGAAATGGAATTTTATCCTATTCCATAGGGATTAATGCATTTTTGGATTGTCAGCAGATGCATTTTCCTGTTGACTTGTCATATATGCGCCGCAACAGGATTGCACCCCGTAAGTTTGAGCTTTATGGATTTGTTTTTCAAAAGATAAGCAGAAGAGAGTTAGAATTTGTAAGTAATTATTGGAATCAGGAAAATGTTATGATTCCGGAGACTTGCATCCGGTTTAAGGGGAACCTGTTTTGTAATAATCATACGATAAAAGCGATTCAGGTACCAAAGAATATAAAGGTATTACCCAGAGGGGCATTTGCCAACTGCAAAAGTCTGGAAAGGGTAAGTCTTCCTGAAAAGCTGAAAAGCCTTCCGGCATACACATTTCTCAATTGTCAGTCGTTGAAGCATGTGGTTTTTGACGGTTTTTCTGATAATACCATTCCTGATGAGATAACAATAGGAGAAGGGGCGTTTTCAGGTTGCGCATCATTAAAAGAAATAAAACTTCCTGAGAATCTGAAAGTTATTGAGAAGAATGTATTTTCCGGTTGCATATCATTAAAAGAAATAATATTTCCTGGGAATCTGGAAGTTATTGAGAGGAATGCATTTTACGGCTGCCAGTCATTATCGGAAATAGATTTACCCGAAGGATTAATCCGGATTAAACAATCAGCATTTCAATTATGCACAGGACTGGAAACGGTATCAGTTCCGGACTCGCTTATGCAAATAGATTATTGTGCGTTTATGGAATGTAAATCATTGCGCAGGATCGATAACTTCGAAGCAAGCAAAATTCAGATTTTAAACAATGATACTTTTAAGGGATGTACCAGCCTTGAATCGATTACACTGCCTTCAGGTTTACGCGAAATAGGAGCGGGGGTTTTTTACTACTGTCATTCTCTCAAATATATAGATCTGCCATTAATATTGGATAAGATAGGAATGGCGGCTTTTGAAGAGTGCTATAAACTGAAAGAAATAAAGATTCCGCCGCGGGTAACGAGAATAGAAAAATTCACATTTAAGTATTGCAGTAGTTTGCAGAAGGTCGAGCATTATCATAAGATAGAGGAAATAGGCACAAGCGCCTTTTACAATTGCAGCAGCCTTCAACGATTTCAGATACCCAAAAGAGTCACTCGGATTGATATTTCCGCATTCGCATTTTGTCATAATTATGAGGAGACCGAAATTCCTGATACGGTGTCTATGCTATCGGGAAGTTTATTTGAGGAATGTACATCGTTGAAAAGCGTTAAGATTCCGGAACATATCAGGGAAATTCCGAATAACTGTTTTAAGGACTGTAGAAGTCTGACAGATATAAATCTGCCGGCGGGCCTTCGGAAGATTGGTGCAGGGGCCTTTAGAAACTGCAGCTCTTACGCCCCTTCGGATTTACCTGGCGGACTAGTGGAAATTCAGCCTTCTGCGTTTAGATTCTGTGACGGAATTATAAGTATTTCATTACCGGAATCGATAAAGAGTATTGCCGTTTCATCTTTCGAAGATTGTATCAACCTTCAAAAGATTGAGTTCGCGGCGGTAGAACAGGTAGACAACTATGCATTTAGCAACTGCCCGAATTTAAGAGAGGTTCCTGTTCAAAATATAAAAAAACGTATTGGGGTTGCGGCCTTTAAAGATTGTATTTCATTAGGTAAAATCTGTTTTTCCGATACGATTACCGTAATTGATTCGGCTGCATTCAAGGGCTGTTCATGTCTGGAATGGTCAACACTGCCGTCTTCCATAGGGAAAATATGTGGAAGCGCATTTAGAGGAAACAGTGCTTTAAAAGAAGTGAGGCTTCCGAAATCTGTCAGTATGATCAAAAAAAGTGCATTTCGCGAGTGCTCAAATCTGGAAACGGTTGAAATCAATTCCGATAAAATAGAGATTGAAAGAAATGTTTTCAGAGATTGTGAAAAACTTTACGATTCATCGATTCCACCGGGCAGCGTAGTAAGAAAAAGCGCTTTTATTAACTGCCCTATGAAGGATGTAATTATGATACAGGAGGATATTGTGGTTATCGATGAGTAAACGGTAGATAGTGCGTACCTCGACTGTAAAGGATAAATATGTGACAATAG
>CALDLG010000203.1 GCA_937910785.1 uncultured Lachnospiraceae bacterium
CTTTCTTAGCTGATATGGAATATTTTTTTCCATACATAAGTACAACACGCCTTCATTCCTTCATCAGATGGAGGCGTTTTCATTGATTCCATTGCCATCTTTTCCCACCTATCCTATAATTGTTGTACAGGCGTTGCCGCGCCAAGTACGAAAGAAAGGAGTGGATACCTATGTTTTTTTTGCCTGTACCAGTGAAAATACTTTTTTCTGATTTTCCAACAGAAATATCTCTGTACACCATTTCCGGCTCATATACCTGTAAAGGTTTTTACGATAATCAGGAAAGATACATTGTCTTTCCCCTTGATGAGTGTCCGGAAATTACAAAAGGAACAGAAATCAAATCCCAAGATGGAACTGTTTTTATTGCAAGGAGCGTTGAAACTGGCGGAATGGGCGCAAATGCTGATGCTCTGGTGGTTCACATTTAACCTATGGCTGACCGTTATCTTTCTGCGGTCAGCTTATTTATTTCATTTTGTTCTGCAGTGCCATAATGCATCTTATTTCCCAAATAAATATACGCAGAACCTGACAACTGGGCAAATTTATGTAATATCTCTTGTACATTTCCGTCTGTTCGCTCTGCATTTATGGAAAACACAAATTCACATTTTGAACCATCTGCCAATATTTCCATGTACCTTTTTTCCACCATAATCGTGTTTTCTTTCATACTGCACTCCTTTTGCTTGTGTGATTGCGCTGGTTTTCGGAAATATTCTGTTGTGCTAAATATTCCCATGATGAAAATTTTTCTCCCTTTTCGGAAAAGTGTTCCCACTGTATAAAACCCCCGTTTTGGCAATGTCATTTATTTAAGCCCTTTTCCTGTTAAGTTAAGAAATGTTTTTTCATTGGACTTCCTACATTGCCTTATTTTTCCACCTGTCTTATAATTGATGTACAGGCGTTGCCGCGCCGAATACTAAAGAAAGGAGGAAATACTCTTGGCAATACTTAATCCAGAAGCGGCTATAAAACATGCAAAAGAACTAACAACAACCGCTATAGAGCATAATTTAATCACCGCTACTGATAATCCAGTCGCAACAGCCAATGCCGTATATGAGTTTTACAAAACCCTATTCGAAAAACTCTCTGGCAAAACAGTAGAATAATCAATTCAGTAAAGCCCTTGATTCTACCAATGAAGCAAGGGCTTTCATTGTTTCAGCGCGATTCTCCGTTGATATCTCATTTCCTCTTATTTTTTCACTCACCACTTTTATTGTTTTTTCCAATTCTTTTTTTATTTTTTTCTTTCCCATCTCTATCCTCGTTTCTTTCTCATACTGCATTCCTGCAACTTGATTCCGTAATCCAAATTTCATCTAATGTAATTACACAACTTATCCGATCTCAATTTGGCATATGACAGTCTTTCTTAGCTGATATGGAATATTTTTTTCCATATATAAGTGCAACACGCCTTCATTTCTTCATCTGATGGAGGCGTATATCCTTTATCTTTCATATATTTTGCAAGCGCAGCGCTCCCTATCCAATAAAATAACCATCCGGTTAATGCAATTATCGTTGTAAAAAAGAAAAATACTGTCATCGTCTTCCAATGTCATTTACTTAAGCCATTTTCCTGTTAAGTTAAGAGGTTCTCTCTTCATAAGACACTCTTATTCATCCCAAATTCCATGAATTTTCAAAATATCTTGATATGAAGAAAATCCTTACTTTTAACAGGAATGGATTTTGTAATTATGACTTTTCCTTTCATTTTTTCTCTCTGACTTCATCTACTTATATTCGCCAGTCTAAAATTGTGCTTTCCCTCATACTGCATTCCTACGGCTTGTTGGGTTACGCTGGTTCTGCATTGGGGGATTGCACGGCTGTTCTGCTACCTCTTGATCAATGGCTTTCTCTGCTTCCATGCCCGCAATAAAAATCAAGACCTTAAATACCCAATGTCATTTACTTAAGCCATTTTCCTGTTAAGTTAAGAAAGTTTTTCTTTACCGGACATTCCTGTATTGCCGTATTCTCCTATTCATCCTATAATTACCGTACAGGCTGTTGCCGCAGCCGAGTACATATGAAAGAGGAAATACTATGAACGATTTCGAAACTAAAGTCATGAATGAGTATGGAAAAAACCATGCTCGTTCCCTTTTGCGTGAAGCAGCAAAAACAGCCGCTAATTGTAGCGATATTGCAGATGTCCAGCTGGTTCGCGAACATGAAATGTTAATTGCTTCAATGTACCGAGTTATGTATCTGTCTTTGAAAGAATATCATAATTCTCTATCGCAACGCTTAGCGGAACATGGAATTTCTTTGCCAGATTTAGATACTCTCGTTTCCGAAGAGATTCTTCATCAAGATTAGCGTCTATCAGAAAGGTTTCTTCGGAAACCTTTCTTTTCTTCCTATGTTTTTCTTTCATACTGCACTCCTATTTTTCTCGCTGACTTCGTCTACTTATATTCGCCAGCCTAAAATTGTGCTTTCCCTCATACTGCATTCCTATGTTTTGTGGGATTACGCTGTCTGATGGGAAGATGCGTCCTCCTCTGTCGCAAATAAATACTCAAACGGTTTATTAAAGTACCTGCAAAATGCTTGACACTCACTCGGCCAAAATCTTCCGCTTCGTATTTTCTGACTATAGGAATTTCGACTAACGCCGATAATCTTTCCCATATCCTCATCTGTCAGATGGTTGTATGCTTTCTGACCTAATAAATTTGCGTACATATATTCACCTCCTTGTAAGCGAATCGCCAACCTTTATCTTGATTGTATCCGCGTATCGCCAACTTGTCAATAGTATTTTTGAAATTTGTTGACATATCGCCAACCTCATGTTAGGATAGCTTTGAAATGAGGTGACGATATGGGATTTTCTGAACAACTAAAAAAGGCACGTTTAAATATGAATTATACTCAACAAGAAGTTGCTGACCTTATGGGCATTACTAAAAGCACATATTGCGGTTATGAAACGGGAAAGCGCCAACCGGATGTTGCCAAGATAAAGCAACTTGCAACTATTCTAAATACATCTGGCGATATTCTTCTTGAAACTGGATTTGAAGATATAACCAGTGAATTAGATATTGACGATGAAGCGAGGCAGCTTGCACAACAATATAGTTTGCTCAATGATTCAGATCGTGAGTTAATCAAAAAGATGATCGATTCATTAGCTGAAAAATCAAAGTAGCCTAAAAATGATGCAGGTACATCTCCATACCTGCATTTTTTTCAAAATCTCTCATTTTCAAGGCAAAATCCCTACTTTTCACAAAATAATCTGCCTGCCGGCACCACATCAAAATTAGATTTTGGTAAATTTTTTTCAAAATACAGTTTTTTATATTTGGTAATTTGCATATACTTATTTTTCCAAAAGATTTTAAATTTCCTCTTGACATTTATGCGCATAATGCGTATAGTATAATTGTAAGGAGGTTGCAACATGAGATTCCGGGAGATAGAAAAAATTATTTTAGCAGATGGATGGCAATTCAAAAAAGCAAAAGGTTCTCACTACTCTTACATCCATCCGACAAAACCCGGCAAGGTTTCCATTCCAAATCATCCCGGAGACCTTGACCCCCGAACAATTAAATCCATTTTGAAGCAGGCCGGACTTTAAAAGTCCGGTACTGCAACACTATAAAGGAGGTTTCATCTATGAAATTAACTTATCCTGCTTGTTTCTATCCTTGTGAAGAGAAAAAGGGCGGCTTTACTGTCGAAGTCCCAGATCTTCCCGGCTGTGTCAGCGAAGGTAATACGCTGGCTGAAGCTATCCTTATGGGTACAGATGCAGCATCCGGCTGGGTGCTTGACGAACTGGAAGATGGAAAGCCTGCTCCGGAAGCAAGCCCTCTGGAAAGTATCATTCCCGAACCGGGTGGCTTTGTAAGTATGCTTGTCTTGGATATGGACACCTACGCTGAAAAATATGGTGAAAAGGCTGTAAGAAAAAATCTTACCATTCCTGCATGGCTCAATACATTTGCCGAAAAAAACCACATTAATTTTTCACAGGTTCTTCAGGATTCTTTGACTGCTCTCTATCAGCAAAGACAGCAAGCCTAAGTGTTGCCCCGGTTCTTAACTGAATCGGGGTAACCTTTTGCCCTTAACTTAACGACTCACACACCTAACCAAATGACATTGCTTTTATATCTCCTTCCTTAATCCGGTATTCATGATTTTTCTTGCTTTTTTCCATTTTTTTCTTATACTGAAATCAAAATATCACAGGAGGTAAATCATTTTTATTTTTATGTTTATTTTTATCTTAGCTATTATCTTTATCATAGTAATCGCAGTTATTTCTATTAAAAATTCTTCTCAAAAAGAAAACAGCTATTCACCACCCACTTATTTTGAGCAACCAACAAGTTCTAATTGTCATCCTAAAATTAGCGCGGAAGTCAGCACAGAATTTTTCGACACTGTAAAAAAATATTGTCAAAGTCATTCAATGACAGTATCTGCACTCATTCGTATGGCTGTTGAATCCTATATTAATTCTGATCCTACGACTTATAACAACGTACTTTCCTATTCAAAAACATCGACCATAAAATCTGGAGATTCTTGGAAGTGTCCAAAATGCGGTAGTATTAATGCTTCCTATTTTGGCTCTTGTTCCTGTGGACAAAATAAGGAATATTAATCCATCTGCTTTGTATCATATAGCCCTAACATCAAGCATAATACATGGCTTTTTGTTAGGTATATGTGATATATTTTCTGTTTTCCAATTTCTTACTACTTCTTTATTTGCAACTTTTAAAGTTACTTTATTGGTAAAAAAATTTTCTTCCGGATTTTCTATATGTAACTCGTCAATCATAATTTGAATTTCATCACTTCCAAATACACCATTTTTCATACGCAGATAAAATGTTTTTGGAGTTACACCTATCATTTTGCAATATCGGCTTGCGTTTTTCTATTCTTTGCAAATATTCCGCGCAATTCATCTGTATTTACCATGTTCTATTCCTCTCTTTAAAGTATCCCCAAAAGTTACTTTTGATTATACCAGCATTAAGTAACTTGTCAAGCTATTTTTTCTTGACTAGTAACTTTTTCGTGCTATAATTTAAAATATAATGGAGGTAATCTTATGACAGTAGGTGAAAGAATAAAAAGGAAACGTGAGGAATTACATATTTCTCAAACAGATTTAGCGAGGCGTATTGGAGTATCTAAGCAATCATTATATAAATATGAAACAGATGTTGTTACAAATATTCCGTTCATTATTATAGAACAAATAGCGATTGTTTTAGATGTGTCTCCTTGCTATTTAATGGGATGGGAACAAAAAACACAGTCAAAAAACAAATCACCAAAAATTGTCCAATATTATA
Source organism: uncultured Lachnospiraceae bacterium (assembly GCA_937910785.1). Taxonomy (GTDB): domain Bacteria; phylum Bacillota; class Clostridia; order Lachnospirales; family Lachnospiraceae; genus UBA3282. The sequence continues at coordinate 5,358 of CALDLG010000203.1, forward strand.
ACCAACTCAACGACATCGGAAAGCATGAAGCAGAAAAGCGCGTCGAAGAGCTTACATATTTTCCCCGATATACGCTTGAAGTCAAGGCCGCCCATAATGATTACGAATCCGAACCCGGCGAACTTGAAAAAATGAAAGAAGATATTTCAAACCTGAAAAAACCTGATTAATATTTATACATAACTGGGGGAATAAAAGTGAAATATGAAGATTTGCTGGAAGAAAGCACTTCCCATGACGTATATGTAGTAGAGAATGCTGATTTCAAGTCAAAAGCCGACGGCCTTATCAACGGAAATGTAATCGGTATCAACAGACAAATCCGAACATGCCGCAAACGCGTCTGTGTGCTGGCCGAAGAACTTGGTCATTATCACACCACGGTAGGCGATATCATTAGTCAATCTACCACATTAGACCACAAACAGGAACTTCGCGCACGAGTCTGGGCGTATAATAAACTTGTCGGGCTAAACGGTATTATAAATTCATATAAACATGGTTGTTATTCTTTACATGATACAGCTGAATATTTAGAAGTTACAGAAAATTTTCTATTTGAAGCAATACAGTATTACAAAGGAAAATACGGCGTTTATGCAACAATAGATAACTATGTTATTTATTTCGAACCGTCTATAGGTGTCTTTGAATTAGTATAATACCACAAAATCAGGGATGTAATATTAATTACATAAAGGAGTATCATAGGTGAACGAGAAATATAATATATCAACACTAAAACGAGTTGAAGAACAGTCGGGGCTAAGGTTCAACTAGCCCGGACTCATCTTCGACACACTCAAACAGGAGGTATTTACATGGAAAAGGCAGAACACTATTTTTATCCAGCTATCTTTATTTATGAACCCGGAAAAGAAATCGCCATTGATTTTCCTGACTTAAAATGTGCCACCAGCGGTACAAATGATGATGAGGCTCTTTTATCAGCGCGGGAGCTTCTCGTCTGCGTCCTTAACGGGCTGGAAGAAGATGGAGAAGAGATTCCTGTTCCCACCCCTCTGTCTGAAATAAAAACGAAGGAAAATGAGCGGGCGGTTTTGATTGATGTTTATATGCCATCAGTTCGTCTGGCAAATTCTTAGATAATGGGGGGAGAAGATTCCCCCTTTTTTAATCAGGAGGTGAGGTATGGAATGAAAATCCGATGTGCACTATATGACCGCGTAAGCACCGATCTACAGGTAAAAGATGGACTGAGCCTTGAGGCACAACGGGATGCTCTGACAAATTATGCCCTTGCGCATGGATATGAGATTGTCGATTACTATACCGATGAGGGCATAACAGCCCGGAAAAATATGCAGAACCGCAAAGAACTTGTGCGGCTTCTTAATGATGTCAAAGCGGATAAAATCGATCTGATCCTTGTGACAAAACTGGACAGATGGTTCCGTAACATAAAAGACTACCATAATACACAGGCAATTCTGGAAGCGCATAACTGTAACTGGAAAACGATCTTCGAGCAATACGACACAAGTACCTCCAACGGCCGTTTTGCAATAAATATAATGTTATCCGTCAATGAAAACGAATGCGACCGGGATTCCGAACGAATTCGTGAAGTATTTGCATACAAACGCCGTAATGGAGAAGTTCTTTCCGGAAGACATGCAAGCTTCGGATATAAGACAGAAAATAAAAAATTTGTAAAAGATGAAAAAACGCGGCACATTGTAGAAGATTTCTTTTCCTACTACTTTACCGTATATTCCAAACGCGCGACCGTAAACCATATTATGGACAAATACGGCCCGGACTCTCCGCCCGAAACAACACTTCATTATATGTTTAAAAATCCGGTGTATTATGGCCGTGCATATGGCCGGGATGATTTCTGCGATCCCTATATCACGAAGGAACAATTTTACAAGATAAAAGAAACCGGAAACCTGAAGACATACACCGGAAACAATGAACCTTACATTTTTTCCAGTCTTATTAAGTGCCCATTTTGTGGAAAAAATTTTGCTGGTTATCAACATAAAACAAAAAAGAACGGAAAAATATACATCAGCCCGGTATATCATTGCAAGCAAAAAAATCGTGCAAAGTCTTTATGCCGCGGCGGCATCGAAATATATGAAAGCACCGTTGAAAAATACATACTTGCGAATGTAGATAAACGGCTGCGGGAGCTGACAGATACGCAAATGTCTTTTCGTATGTCGTATCAGAGCGCGGCACAATCCGATCCTGGAAAAGAAATCGATAAACTGAAGAAAGAACTGACAAGACTTAATTTACTGTTTCAGAAAGGGAGGATTGAGGAAGAATATTACGAAAATGAGTATGATAAGCTTTCAGGAAAAATAAGGGAATATGAGACTCTTACAAAAGACCTGTCTGAGACCTCATACAAGCCTCTTTTAGAAGCTTTTTCAGGCGACTGGCAGAATATGTACAACAAACTGGATAAGGAGCATAAAAGGGCCTTCTGGCACGATAAAATAAAGGGTATATATATAAATCCGGATACACATAAAATATGCGGTTTTAATTTTTTGCATTAGTTGGTGTACTAAATAACAATCTACAACAATGTACTCCGGCACGACCACTCTGCTCAATACGATCTCTCCTGTTTCATCCATCGGTTTAATCTCATCCTCCGGAATCTTTGGAGGATATTCTCCGTAAAGCGTATGATCCGGAATCACGAGAGTTTCTTCCGTCCCATATGCCGTTTCCAATGGCGTCATCCGGATATTCTGCACGGCCGTTACGTCCGGCAGCACTTCCACGCCGGAAATCATGACCGGCTCATATCCGGGCGCCTCCACGGTCACGTTATATTCCGAGTAAGGCATCGGAGATTCCGGTGTCAGACTATAGGAAAGAGGCGGTGCGGAAAGCTGCACTTCCTCTGCCTGCCCGGATATATCCGTCTCCAGTGTTTCCACTTCTGTCTCAGGTGCTCTCGTATAGGCAATGGAAATGACGGCGTTCTGAATCGGTATCAGGCCGATGTCCGAGGTCACATTAATCTGCAGTCCGCCCGTCTGCTCTCCTTCCCCTTGCGCCATTTTAAACGTTTTCCCGTTCATATAATTACCTGCTTTAACCTTATTTTCTTTCTGGTTATTATATGCAGTTCCGGGCATAATGACAACCGGGGGCGCATATCCATCCGTCAGCCGGCACGTCCCACACAGCACATGGTTTCTGGCGGAGGTCCTTGAAGAGCGCCGGTCCTTGGCGAAAAGGCAGCTTTGCCGCATTTGAGCCTAGTACCGCGCGAAAGCGTGCCTCCAAAGAAACCATGTGCTGTGTGGGACGTGCCGGCTGACGGATGAACGGATATCAAAAAAACAGGGCGGCATCTTCTGCCGCCCTGCCATTTCTTACCCGTCTCTGTTTTCCTGTTCTTTTATGCCTTCGCCAGAAGCAGCATAATATCATTACTTCTCGCAATAAATTTCGTCATCGCTTCGGGTTCAAGCGGTGCATGCTGTAACAGCGCAAGATCGTATAACTGCTCGCAGATCATTTTGGTGTTTTCGCCGTCTCTGTTCTCCAGTACATACTGAACGAGCGGATGATTTGCATTCAAAACAAGCGTCTCGCCTTCTTTGCCGCCGAACATTCCCGCATCCATGCCGGGCATCGCATACATCTTCATCATGTCCTGCATTCTTCTGCTTTCCTCGGACAGGGTAATCATCGAAGAAATTTTCTTGTTTTTCAGCTTTTCCACCTTCACGGTAATGGAATCCTTCTTCAGAGCCTTCTTCATGATATCCGCAATTTTTTCGGCCTGTTCTTCCATTTCCTTTTCAGCCTTTTTGGAAGTCTTCGCCCTGAAGGTGTCCGTCAGATCGGCATCGATCCGCTGGAATTTAATCCCCTCATTCTTCGCCTCCAGCTGGGATACGAAGGGCTGGTCGATATTATGTGTCAGAATTACCGCATCCATTTTGGCAGCCTTAAACATATTGATATACTGGCTCTGCTGCTTTTCGTCCGTCACATAGTAGATGACCTTCTCTTTCTTTTCCTCTTCTTCCTCGTCTTCCTCTTCGTCGTCCGTATTTTCATCAACGACTTCCGCCTCTACCCTTTCGCCGTTCTCATCCACGGCCTGGCCGCCTGCTGCTTCGGCGTCGCCATCAACAGTCTCTGCCTGTGCGGCCTCATCCGTCTCAGCGTCCGCTCCTGTCTGTGCATCAGCGCCCGCAGCTTTCTCTTCGGCATTTTCTCCCTCTGCCGCTTCGGAGGCATCGTTCTTCTCATCCGGGTCGGTCTTGCCGACTTCCAGACATTCGGGAAGCGTCAGATACTTACCGTCGAGATTTTTAAAGAGGATATAATCCGTCATCTTCTCGCAGAACTTGTCATCTTTCAGACAGCCAAACTTAATGAACGGACTGATATCGTCCCAATATTTCTCATATTCTTCCTTCTCGGTCTTACACATGCCGGAAAGCTTGTCCGCAACCTTCTTCGTGATATATTCGTTAATCTTATTGACGAACCCGTCATTCTGCAGCGCGCTTCTCGATACATTGAGCGGCAGATCAGGGCAGTCGATAACGCCCTTTAACAGCATCAGGAATTCCGGAATGACTTCCTTGATGTTATCCGCAATGAACACCTGATTATTGTACAGCTTGATGGTTCCCTCGATGGATTCGTATTCCATGTTGATCTTCGGGAAATACAGAATTCCTTTCAGGTTAAAGGGATAATCCATGTTCAGATGAATCCAGAACAGAGGCTCTTTATAATCCTGGAATACCTTCCGGTAAAATGCAAGGTAATCCTCCTTCGTGCAGTCATTCGGATGTCTGCTCCAGAGCGGCTGTGTCTCATTCAGAAGCTCCGGGCGTTTCCGAATCTTTAACTTCTGCTCATCTTCTTCTTTTTCCTTTTTGATTTCCTCTACGACGATATCCGTATCGAGTTTCTCCGCTTCCGTAATCGTCTGTGTATCCGTCGTGTTTGCTTTGGACAGATAGATTTCAATCGGCATGAAGGAGCAGTATTTCTTAATGACCTCGCGCGCCCTGTATTCATTACAGAATTCCAGACAGTCTTCGTTCAGGAAAAGCGTGATCTCGGTTCCTACTCCGCTCTTTGTTCCTTCTTCCATATCGAATTCCGTACCGCCGTCGCATTCCCAGTGTATGGGAGCCGCCCCCTCCTGCCAGGAAAGGCTGTCGATATGCACCTCGTCCGCTACCATGAAGGCGGAATAGAAGCCAAGGCCGAAATGACCGATAATCTGATCTTCATTGGTTTTATCCTTGTATTTCTCGATAAACTCCGTCGCTCCCGAAAAAGCAATCTGGTTAATATACTCCTCGACCTCCTCCGCAGTCATGCCGAGTCCGTTATCGATGAATTTCAGTGTCTTTTCTTCCGGATTTACAATGACCTGAATCTTCGCCTTATAATCCTCCGGAAGCGCATATTCTCCCATCATATCCAGCTTCTTCAGTTTTGTCACCGCATCGCATCCGTTGGAAATCAGCTCGCGGAAGAAAATATCGTGGTCCGAATACAACCACTTTTTGATAATCGGGAAAATATTATCGCTATTGATCGATAAATTACCATGTTTTGCTGCCATTTTACCACATTCCTTTCTCTCTTTACTGTCATGCCTGTTATTCAGCCTGTTTTTATCTAAAGTACAGTGTAATGCGCCCCTGAAAAAAAGTCAAGAAAAAATTAGCACTCGACAAAGCCGAGTGCTAACAACATGCTGTAATTTCTCTGTTTTACAGGCTTTTTCTCATTTCTAAATTTTTTCTAAACTGACGCCCCCTCAGGCTTCACGCGCCATAGCCTTCCGGCGGCACGAATCAGCCATAGGCGTTATTAAAAATCTCCCAGAAATCAGCCGTCACAACATTTTCATCATGAATAAAACCAATGCTTTCCCACAGCTCCTCATTCAGTTTTCTCGTCAGTGTCTCCACGAAAGCGTCATATTCCTGACCGAACACTTCCTTTTTCCGTTTGTCCACGATCTTGATCTTATTGCTGTCCGTCTCTTCTTTATCAAAGGTACTGATGCATTTGATAATATGATATCCCTCTTCCGTTTCCACCACTTCGCTGATTTCGCCCGTTCCGAGATTAAACGCCGCTTTTTCAAGCACCGGGTCCATTTCCCCCTTTCCGAAGGAAAAGGCGCTCTTTTCTCCTTCGTTATAGTGCCGGATCAGCTCGTCAAAGTCCTCTCCCGCCATGGCTTTTTCCTGCACTTCACAGGCCGTCCTCCAGGTATCCTCTCTGGCCTTTTCCGTATATTCGATTTTCCGGCCGGTCCCATCCGTCGCATAGGTCTTCAACAGAATCTGCTGAACCTTGATGGTCCTCGCCTCATCGTCACTGATCTCCGGATTGATATCCTTGATAATATACTGATATACCTTATTGGCCAGAGCGTATTCCCGGTAAAGTCCCTCAATCGTTTTCCGGTCGACACCCATGGCTTCGACCTCCGTCTCGTTCAGAGAGGCGAAATAAACTTCCGCAAGATACTCCGTCTGTTCCTTCTCTTCTTTCGTCAGCTCAACCTGGTATTTTTCCGCCATCAGATTCATCGTCTTGATCTGCGCAATCTGTGCCAGTGCAATATCCTTCACGTTCTGCTCCAACGTCATGTCACCCAGATGAATATTCCAGATCTCCGTTCCATAAACGCTCTCGTATTGATTCTGGATGTTGGTCAGATAGACCATCATTTCCGGAAGGGTACAGGAAATCGTCTCGATACGGAACACTTCATCCCTGTCAAAACCTGTCGTCAGTACGACCTTCATGCCTTCTCCTCCGTTACCCGCACAGCCTGTCATGACAGACAGCAGCGCCGACAGCGATAAAAGCAGAGCGGCCGCTTTTTTTCTTTTTCCTATCATCGTTTCTCTGTCCTCTGTTTTACAATTCTACGTTCGAAATTCGTCTGCTCAGTCCGCATCCAGACATTTTCCGTCTTTCCGATACCAGTATTCACCATTTGTCAGCATATAATCCTCTCCCGTCAGAACCGCTCTGATATAATCCGCCGCGGATGTAATTTTCCGGCGGAAAGCAATGCCGCCGCCAAACAACGTTGTTCGATGCACATCGGAGCCCGCCGTCAGCGGCAGATGATGTTCCCCCGCATAAGCAATGGCTTTTCTGTCAAACTCCGGATCATTATGAGCAATGCTTGCCGAATTGGAATGCGTGGCATTGATGCCCTCAACGCCGTCAATCCAGTCCGGGAAAAGCCGCACCTGCGGAATATAGCTCTCCTCTCTGTACGGATGCGCATGAATCACCATCCCGCCGCCCGCATGCACGAGCGCATACTGTTCCTTCACATCCGCATAACGAATGGCCGGATTGGCAAGCATCCATTCTTTATCGACACCGTAGATCAGGAATTCCGTTCCGAGAAAACCCGCCTCATAACCGAAAAAAACATCCAGTCCGATCCTTTCGCCTTCCTCTCTGGCATTTTCATACCCTGTGCAGAATTCCCCGACCCATTCCTTCCATGCCAGACTCCTGTCAACTGCCGTATTACCGCCCCAGTTATGATCTGTTACAAAAATACCGGCATAGCCGTAATCCTTACAGGCCCTCGCCATTTCCTTTCCTGTACTGCGGGCGCAGGCGCTTCCTTCGGAAGTATGCAGGTGGGTCTCATACAGATAAGGATATTCCTTTTTGATTCGTTCATACATTTGAAACCAGGTCCTTTCACGCCATATCCGATTGCGCAGAACAAAATGCCTTCGGCATTATGTTCGGAAGAACCTTCGGTTCTTCCACTCTGTGTCGGAATTTCCTATTACGGTTCAGGTGTCAAAAGGTGCGATAAATAAACTGTAAAGGCAGATTGCACAAAATATTCGCGCCGCGGTCTTGCGCAGGAATATGAGATTTTCTTAATGTTCTGTTCAATACTTAGCAATTTCGGGACATGGAAGTCCCGGAAAGCCCGATTCGAGCCCGGATGGCGAGTATCGGGCGGTTGCGTCCGCATATCATAACGTTGGCAGAATATTTAGAAAATCCATTTTCCGAAGTCAGACGCAAGGGAATATTTTGTACAATCTGCCAATAAGAATTGTATATCGCACCTTTTGACACCTGAACCCTATTACATCAAAAAGCGCAGGCCATACCGCCTGCGCTTCGTTCATACTATTTTATAACGTGAATCCAGCCTTCCGGCGCTTCGATGCGCCCCATCTGAATTCCTGTCAAAGTATCGTATAATTTCTTCGTCACAGGTCCCATCTCCGTCATGCCGCTCGGAAATACGATTTCCTTTCCATGGTCTACCACCTTGCCGACCGGAGAGATAACCGCTGCCGTACCGCAGAGGCCGCATTCGGCAAAATCTTCGATTTCTTTAAGCGCAACAGGCCGTTCCTCCACTTCAAGTCCGAGGTAGTCCTTCGCAACGGTTACAAGCGAACGGCGCGTGATGGAAGGCAGAATGCTGTCCGATTTCGGTGTTACTATCTTATTGTCTTTCGTAACAAAAAGGAAATTGGCTCCGCCGGTTTCTTCCACATAGGTTCTCGTTCCGGCATCCAGATACATGTTCTCATCAAATCCCTCTTCGTGTGCGGTCACAATCGCATACAGGCTCATCGCATAATTCAGTCCCGCCTTGATATGTCCCGTACCATTCGGCGCCGCCCTGTCAAAATCGCTCACTTTGATCGTCAATGGCTTCGCGCCGCCTTTAAAATAAGGTCCGACAGGTGTCGTAAAGATTCTGAACTGATATTCCTCCGCCGGCTTTACGCCGATTACGGCAGAACTTCCGAACATATACGGCCGGATATACAGCGTCGCTCCCGAACCATATGGGGGGACATAGGCCTCGTTGGCCGCTACGGTCTGCGTCACCGCTTCAACAAAACGCTCCTTCGGAAAAACAGGCATTTCCAGTCTCTTACAGGAATCTTCCATACGCTGTCCGTTAAGATCGGGACGGAAGGTAACAATATGGCCGTCTTCCGTCGTATAAGCCTTTAATCCCTCAAAACAGGTCTGTGCATACTGTAATACACCCGCACATTCATTCATCGTAATCGATGCGTCGGAAATCAATGCGCCCTCATCCCATGCACCGTTTTTATAGTTTGCCACGAACCGCTTATCCGTCTCATGATATCCGAATCCGAGATTCGCCCAGTCCATATTTTTCTTCTCCATAACTCCTATCGCTCCTTCCTCTTCCCCTGTAATATACCTATTTTATACTTTTATCGCCAAAAGTCAAGCCTGCAGTATGGAAGAAACGATTTCCATGGCAACATCATAGGCAAAATCATTCACCGCTTTTTCGCACAGTCTGAGCAATTTCCGGTTCCCTTCCGTTAAATGATATTTTTTCAGTTCCGCAATGCTTTCCAGGACGCCGTCTCCGTCAAAATCATCCAGCTGCTGATGCAGAAGCTCCAGCTTTTTCCTCCACTCCTCCTCGGTAATCTTCGGCTTTCCCTCCGGCCCCTCTTCTTTTTCCACGATAACCTCCGGCGCCTCCGTTTCCAGATACCGGTCCAGATTCTCTCCGAGCGTCCGCATCATACTGAACAGAATTGGCGACTGCACCTCGACTTCCTCCTGCTTACCGGCTTTGCTCTTTTTCTCCAGCTCAAAGGCCTCCTCGGCCAGCTCATCGGCTCCCACATTCCGGGCATTTCCTTTAAGCGCGTGTACAATAATCGCATAGCCCGACACATCCTCTTTCGCAAGCATCTTTTTTAACTGCTCTTCCTTTTCATGCAGGATTTCACGAAAATCGCGCAGCACCTTCTCATACAGGGGACGGCTTCCGCCCATATATTTCAGGCCGTTTGCCGCATTAATTCCCATATCCGTCAGTTTTTCCTCGTTCAGGCCGCCGCCGTCCTCTTCCCCGCCGGACAGCTCTTCGTCCTCCGTCAGATATACGAGTTCTTTTGGCAGATACTGGATCAGCATATCCTCCAGCTTATCCGGCTCAATCGGTTTCGACAGATAGTCCTCGAAGCCGGCGTCGAGATAGAATTCCCTGGCTCCCACAACCGCGTTTGCCGTCAATGCGATGACAGGAATGTTTCTGGATGGGTTATCCTCCAGCTCCCGGATGGCATGAAGCGTCTGTACGCCGTCCATCACCGGCATCATATGATCCATACAGATCAGATGATATTCTTTCCGTTTCAGCATTTCAAGACATTCTCCGCCGCTGGAGGCAACATCGATCTGCAGCTTCGTCTTCCGAAGAAGGTCCTGCGCTACGGCAAGGTTCATCGCATTGTCATCCACCACAAGGATCT
>CALDLG010000204.1 GCA_937910785.1 uncultured Lachnospiraceae bacterium
TCCTTAACTGATTTCACCATACAGCACCTGAAGCATCTCTGCGGCGCCGTCCTGATATATAATTGTAGTTAATTCCTCTGTTTTCTCCGGATATACCTCTCCCGGAAGATTTTCATCCGCAATTTTAACAGCTACCTGAATGGTATCAAACCCGATAGAATAACAATCCTGAACCCCCAGCGCGTAAATAATTCCATCTCTGAGATATTGAAGAGCCTCCTGATCATGGTCCATTCCGACAATCACAATTTCGTCTTCTCTTCCGGCCTCAATCACTGCTCTTGCTGCGCCAACCGGATTGCTCATATTGCAGCAGGCAATCCCGGCAAGATCCGGATGCTCATTTAAAAATTCCTTCGTATACTCATAAGCCTTCTCCACACTGTCCTCGTCGTATTCGATCTCCGCAATCTCCATATCCGGATACTTCGCGATCACATCCTGTACACCGAGCGCTCTGTCTTCATGGCAGGGTGCTTCTCTCACCCCCACTAAAACGGCAATCTTGCCCTGATATTCAAGCTTCTCACACAACGCCTCCGTCAGTGCGGCGCCATCTTCATAATTATGCGTGTTCCCCACATAGGCAATTCTGTCACACCCATCTTCTCTGTCAGCATCAGAGCTCGAAAACGTCATAACCTTCTGTCCGTCTTCCATCAATTCATTGATAACAGGTGTAATCATGTCAACATCCGCCACATCCACGCCGATTACGTCAAATCCACGTGTGGAAGCATCCACAAGCCGTTCGACCTGATCCTGTGCGGAAGCCATATTCGGGGCAAGGTACTCATAATTGATGGTGACTCCCATATCCTCGTACTGCTTCGCCGCATCCTCCATCCCGATCGCTACCGCATCCCACCAGGGATGTACCATTTTATAGGTAAAATAGAAATTATATTCTTTTTCCAGGGGTTCATATTCATCCAGCGTATGATCAAACTCAATGAAACTGGCAGTTCCACCGTCCTTTCCCTCACTGCTTTCTCCCGCTGTCAAAATCGTCCCTTCTTCCACTTCACCGCAGCCTGCCATACCACAGCCGCACAAACCTGCCGCCATAGTCAATGCGATAAACCGGAGCCTTTCTCCGCACCGCCGTTTCCTTTCTCTCCTGTTCTTCACGGTCTTTCGAATCATAACCGCATCCCCTCCCCTCATGCACATTATATGGCTTATGACATTGTATCACAACTATTGCCCATTTTGCACCACTATCCGGCAGAGAATTTGTTTTTTTCAGAAAATACGCCAAAATACTTTCAATTACAGCTTTCCATCTGCTATAATAGAATAATCCTATAAATTATTTTACAAGAAAAGCGTGAGAAAATGAATAGTATCAATATACACGAGATTATTCTTGACAAAGGTACTCTGCAGATCCTGTCTGCAGATGCGGCTTTTTATGCCTTTATGGGAGAACGGCTGTACGTTCCTTTCGAGAAATTTATTCCGGAAGAGGATCAGAAGACATTTTATCAGAAGCTCAGTGACTGCTCGGGAGAGCGCTTTATGGTGCGCCTGATCGGCGAAAACGGGAAAAAGAGCTTCTATTTCTCCCGAATAAAAGCAGGTCCCTCCCAAAGCAGCGTATCGGTCTTTCTTCTTTATGCGGAAGCGCTTGTGGAAATACGAAGCCAGCTGAAAAAATCCGTTTCCATTAAAAACGCGCTCCTGGAACTGTATCACGATACCTATTTTGAATATGAACCGTCAAATGACACGATCCGGCTCTATACGCTGGAAAGATGTGAGCAGAACATCGGAAGCTATCCGCTGGAAAAATTTGAATGCCGTTTGATGCTTCATGCCGACGAAGAACAGAAAAAGACAATACACGAGTTCATCACGAGTCTCCGGATTGGAGCCCGCAGATTTGAAATGTGCGCAAATCGGAATCTTTTCGAAGAAAATGACGAAGACTGCCTGATGACAATCCGTGCAGCCTCACTTTATGAAAAAGGCATCTTTTTTATCGCCACAGGCTGCATTCATATCGGAAGCGCGATGGAGCAGGAGATTCATAGAAAAATTGAAGTGGATTCTCTGACCGGACTGATGACCAAAGCCGATATTACACGCGCCGCAATTGATCTGATTAACATACGGAAGGTCAGGGGAATCACCCTGGCCATTATCGATATCGATTATTTTAAAAAGGTTAACGACACTTACGGACACATGTGCGGTGACGAAGTGCTTCAAAAGGTCGCCGGAATCATGGAAAAAGAGGTCGGCGAAAGCGGGCTCATCGGCCGTATCGGCGGAGATGAATTTCTGATTGTCTTCTTCCATGCGGATAATATGGAACATATGCGCGAGCGGCTGAAATGTATCAAAAATAATGTAAAGGCATCTTTTCCCCGAAATGTGGAAGGACAGCCTGCCATTACGCTTTCCATGGGCTGTGCTGCCTATCCGAAAGATGCCGATCAGTACGAAACGCTTTTTTTCCTGGCCGATCATGCGTTGTACCGTGCGAAGGAAAAGGGGCGTGACCGATATATTATTTATGATAAGGCAAAGCATGGAGATCTGGAGACCATTCGAAGCATAAAAAAAACGGGCAGCCGGATCGACAGCCGGGGAAATATGTCGATGGGCGACGTCCTCTGCGTCATGATGGACAGAATATACGGAAAAGAAGCTTACCCGCTTGAAAATCTTCTGGATGATTTCGTCCTTCACTTCGGAGTCCAACGGCTCATGATCCCCCTGCCACATCGTGCACATAGCCGGTGAACATCGTCCTTCCCCGGAGCTGATTTCCGAAACCGGGCATTATACCAATCTGGACGGCTATTTACGGCAGTTTGATGCTTCCGGCATTTTGTTTCTGAATAACGTCCGCTTTCTGGAAGACACCCTTCCGGACGTGTATGAACTGCTTGGAAAACTGAGCATTCACTCCCTGATTCAGATAAAGTTTAAGGATATAAACGGAACTCCCGCCATTTTAAGCCTTGAGTCCGTAAAAGGAACCACGACCTGGAACCGTTCGAACCTTCATTACTATCGTTTGTTTGCCAAAATACTTTCTGAGTATGAGCTGCTGTAAAATATATTTGGAAGAAACCGGGATGCCGCCTGATTTGCCGCATCCCGGAAATATTTCTTAACCCTTTCCCGTGATCAGCGCCCATCGGCATTCCTTTTTATAAAAAATCAGCTTCACTTCCATATAAATCCCCTGACAGTTGATTGTCACGCCAAATTCAGTACAGGGGGATGCCATCAGATTTTTCTCTTCTACGGAATGTACCGTTAATTCTTTTATCGTATGGATTTCCCCCTGTTCATCCTGATATTTAAACAGGAGAGGCCGCATCCGCCCTTTGCTGGTAAACCAGCATTCACAGGCAATCTCCATTTCCCTTTTTCCGGCTGCGCCGGCCTTTGACCGCTGCATACTAATTTCCAAACCCTTCTCTCGACCCGCAATATTTGTAACAAGATATTGACCGTATCGAATACCATATCTCGTACATATGTTCTATTATAAGATATTTTTCCGACCATACAACTGTTTTATATTTCAAGTTATGGGAGAATCTGTATCTTCCGCTTATTGAAATCGACCAAAAAAAGCTGCCGCTTCACGAATTTCCATTCGTTCGAAGCGACAGCCGCTCTTCTCTTTTTATATATCAAAATGTCAATCCAAAACAGGCCCTTCCATCTTATTCCTTCCCTGCTTTACCTTATAAAATTCCGCATTCCGATGCAGCGCGGTAATAAACTGCCAGTGGGATCATACTCTGTGCAAAATTCTTGCTGCTGGCAGTTCCGGCAATCACCGCGTCCTGCACGCACCGCTTCGTTCCCGCGGCTCCCGAAACCGGATCGGCCAGCGCTTTTTTAAACGTATTGATTCCCGGTTTCAAATATTCCACATTTCCCGACAGTTCATAGGCAATGGCCAAAGCCTCCAGCAACAGTGTATTGTTTCCGGGCCGATTGAGGCTGGGAAGCTCTTTATAATAGAAAACCCCCCATTTCTCCACATAACAGTTTTCAATCAGGTCATCCACTGCCCGGAGCATCATCTCCTTTAACGCCGGATCGGGGAATTCTCTGTAATAGCGCATCACGCTGCCGATGGCTACCGAAATCATAAAGCCCACACGAATTACCGTGTTATCCGTATATGGCGCCAGCCAGCTGCCGTACTGCTCCTCCCAGACTCTGAAATCCTGTAAAATACGATCGCATTTGGACAGCCATTTCTCATCCCTCGTCTCTACATAAAGCGCCGTCAGCGTGCGAAGAGCCCATCCTGTTTCCCTCGCATTGGCCTCCCCCACTTTGGCATACATAGGACTGTCCAGAAGATTCCATACATTCTCTCCAATTCCCAGCGCAGTCTCCAGCCCTCTTTCATCTCCCGTAAAATGATAATAATCCAGAAGTCCTTCTACCCACTCATGAGAACAGACCATAACACCCTGAATACAATGACCTCCCGTATGTTCCCACTGCCCCCCGATATAGCGCTTTTCCGGATGGTAATGGCATACATCCACATCCATCCAATGGCTGCAGGCCGCAATATTGTAATCCAGAAAACGCCTGATACCCGTGCGGACGTAAAGAAGAGCGCAGGCATGGGGATAATCGTACTCATTATTGCACCAGACGAGCTCACCGCCGCCTCGTCCCTGATTCGTATATCCCGCGTCATAGGAATCTCCAAAATTCAGCATCCCATAAGCATGACAATGATCGTCCGCCCTGCCGACCAGACATCTTTCCACTTCCATATCCCATTTGTCCGCAAAAACATCCTGCCAGACGCCCGAATCTCTGTGAGTCTCCGGCGACAGATAAGGTCTGTCCGGCATCTGATAAATCAGACTACGGTTATCAATCTCCGTAAGGCTCTCTCCGGCATCATGAAAATGCAGCAGAAATTTCTGTTCTCTCGACATACCCGTCTGCATGACAACCTTTTCCACATTTTCCGGCACCAGCATAACAGACAGTCCGTTCCTGTCCGCCCGAACTGCTTTGGGATAATTCTGCTGTGCCTGAAAGATCGTGGCGCACACGCCGCCCCCGGCGTCCGTACAGTCCGCGAAAAATGTTCCGTAAAAAACTTCCGGGAAATGTTCATTCGCCTCATTCATCAGCCAGTCAGAATCCACTACCCGATTCACGGCCGCACCGTCTCTGCCCAGATAAAAATCCGTTTTGTAATTGGAGCTGCCGACACAGGTACGCACATTTTCCACGGATAAGCGCGCCGCCACTTCCTCTGCCTCTCCTGTTCCTCTGGCATGCAGTATTGCTCCTTCCTGAGAATCGGATCGATTCCCGGAATCTCCGCAGCCGGTGGAATCCGGCTTTGTCTCCATAACCACAGGCATAAAGCGCTCCGTATAAACCGCCTCAGATGTCCGCAGCAGATGAAAGGCCAGCGATGCCACATGCAAAGGCTGATTCGTGCTGTTAATAATTCGATAGGAAATCTCTGCCCAGGGTTTTCCCGCCCATGCAGTCAGTTTCAGTTCAAAATCAATCCGGGGCCCGCTCTTCTTCTCTTCCGGCACATGACTGCCCGCTGCCTTCAAAACAGCGCAGACAGGTCCCTGCTCCACAACCCGCCAGCTGCCAATCTGCATCCGATATTTTCGCCCTTCTCCGTCCTTTAAAAAGGGGCCCGCAAACTGTCTCCCGGTGTAAATCCGACCGGCTGCATCAAGCTGCTCAAAAATGCTCCGGCTGTTATGCGCCACACGAAACGAAAACACGCGGTTTTCTCCGCAGCCGGTGGATACCCAGATACCCGATTGATCTTCCATGACAGCAATGGGAGAAATGCCTGCGGGCCAGATTTCCTTTTCCTGATCACTCCGCTCCATCCGATCGCCTCCATGCAGATCGTATTGCAGCACCGCCCCCTTATTCCCCGGCAGATCCGCCAGAAAACGGAGAAACAGAAAACGTACTGAGCCATCCCTGTGCCGGGATGTTACCTTTGCCTGAAGAGGTACATTCCTTCCCTCCTGAAGCACCCGGACGCCTTCCGTATTCCAAAGCTCACCCTCGCGCACCGGAATGCCGATATAACAGGGCTCTGCCACTCTGTCGTATCGATATAACCTGTCAAAAAAAATGTCTGTCATTCTTATCGCCCCCCGTCTGTTTACGCCAAACATAAACAATAGATTTTCACAGGACCCTGCTCTTCCCATAAAACATATTCTTCCTATTCCGGTCCCATATCTATTTGAATAATCTTAATATAGAATAACACAAAAAACGAACTTTGGGACAGGGGTATTATCATCCCATCAGGCGAAATTCGACAAATTTCTTTATCACTTTGTTTTAAGGATTCTCTCCGGAATTCATCAATCGCTTTTTCTCTCTTCCGGCAATCCTCCAGACCGCAAACTTCCCGGCAGTCACTGCCACAGGAAGCCCGCCTGGCGCCATAATCCACTGACTGGCAATATACAGATTTTTTATCCCCTTCACCAATCCCCTGACGCGAAAAGATTTCACTCCCTTTCTCGTAATAAAACTCATATATGCGCCATGGTACGCATTACAATAGCGTTCGTAGGTGATTGGCGTCCAGCCGTCAAGAAATTCGATATGCCCCCGAAGTGTGGGGAACTGCATCAGCAGCCGTTCCTGTATTTCCCTTAAAGTCTCCTGTTTCCGGTCTTCATATGCCTCCTTTGTCAGTCCTTTCCAATACAAATATTCTTTATCAAACTGCGGCACATTCACCTGCAGCACCATTTTTCCTGCGGGGGCAAATCCCGGTTCATATTCATAACCCTTCACCGAAATTCTATCGACCTTTCTTCCTCCTGCCTCAAAAGGAGCGCAGTCAAAGAAAATCGTTCCTTTCTCATCATAAGCCCCCCGATCCACCATAAATGCCGCCTGCACAGAACTGAAAAGAGGATATTTCTCCATATCCGCATAACTTGATTGCCATTTTGCGTCCATATACTGTTTCCCAATTAAATTTTGGAACATTTCCATCGTATCTACTGCGGAGATTACATAGTCTGCCAATACAATTTTGTTATCTGCCATTTCTATTCCAATGGCCTTTCTGTCTTCTATCAGAATCCGCCGGACCGGAATGCCGCAATACAATTTTCCACCCAGCTGTTGAAAGCGTTTCACCATGCGGCCTGCCATTTCCAGAGAACCCCCCATCGGGATTTCACCATTACCGGATAAAACCGTGGCATAGGATACCAGAAATGAACTTGCAACATATTCTCCGGGTAAATAATCCGTAAACAATGCCTTCAATGCGGGATGCCTGAAACGCCCGGCCAGCTCACACAGATCAATGGACCCGTATTCTTTCATTACCTTTGGCATATCCGCCATGGAAGCACCCATATTAATATAATCTCGAATTCCCATGGCATCCATAGGTTTTTCCGCCGGAAATTCACATTTTGCCGCATACTTTACATGCTTTATAAATTTCTTTATTTCCTTTTCGTCTTCAGGCGATAACCGAAGAAGTTCCGCCTCTGTCCTTTCAAGATCCTTCCATAAAGTTACACGATATTTTCCTGTAACGCTCGTATAAAAACTGTCGCAGTCCGCAAATTCCGTATGTTCCTCTAATGCCCCTACCGTTTCCCATACCTTTCTGAGAGAAGTTCCCTTTTTTGTTCCTGTAAGCCAATGAATACAGTTATCAATATGGCAGCCTTTACGGTTCCATCCCGTACACTGGCCGCCGGCTACAGGATTTTTTTCATAAATTTCCACCTCATAATCCGCTAACCGCCCATAGATTCCTGCCGCAAGCCCGGCAATACCACCACCTGCAATGACAATTTTCTTTTTTCCTTCGCTCATTGTTTTCCTCCCGCCAATTAATTGTGCAATGCTCCCAAAATATGACCTCCAACTTACCTTTCAGCCTTATCATTCCGCAGCATGTCTGTTATCCAGCCAGCCTCCGGCAGCGGAATCTCAGGACGTAAAGCATACTGTTCCATCATTCCATGAACAGCGCACCAATACATATTCGATAATGACATTACATCGCCTTTCCGAATGCTTCCGTCCAGCTGCCCCGCCTCCACCCATCTTCGGCTATATGCAATTATATCTACGGAAACCGCCAGCTTGCGGAGCTTTTCCGGTATATCCTCAGCCAATGCCACATGCCCCATGAATACAAACATTTTAGCAACGAAAGGACTTTTTTTCACCTGCAGAAACAGCATGGAAGTAAATTGATAAAAAAAGTCAAGTCCGTTTTCCGCTTCGATACGCATTGGCATACGCATCCCTTCGAGTCCAATATTAATTAATTCTTCCAGTAAAATTTCTTTTGTGGGAAAATAATGAAACAATAACCCTTCGCTGATTCCGGCCCGCCTGGATATCTGGCTTGTTTTCGTCCCATAATATCCACGTTCCACAAACAAATCCAATGTGGCTTGAATAATTTGAATTTTCCTGACTTCCTTTTGTTCTTTTCTTGTCAAACGGCATCTCCTCCAATGGATATGTACCACTTAACAGTAACACAGGCCGCAAAAATATTACAGAGTGATTTACTCAATGAAAATATGCCATTTCATTTTCGGCAGAACAAAATTTTTTTACTTCCATGCATGCTTTTAATCTGTGTTAAATAGCATTTCTGAAAATCATGAACGGACTTTGCTTTTTCATCGGAATTTTTCAGAGCATTATCTAAGAGAATGGACACCATCTGCCCGACAATATGAATTGGGGTAATTGAGACGATAAAAAGAAGGACATGACGCTTCTAAGCCTGATCTTTCCGTTATGGGCAGTATGAATACCGGCGGTAGCAGAGGCGCTTTTGCTTTCTCTCAGGCAGAGGACAAATGCCGGACAATTCCGGCAGAAATCCCTGTCACTTACGGATCAGCTTTGCGCTTCCTGCTGCCACAGTAATTTTTGCCCTGTTGTTTATCCTGGTCAGACAGCCAGTATGCCACGACAGTAATATGCCTTTTCCCATATATAGATTAGTACATGGCTTACAGCCGTTTTTATGACTTTAAAATAAATATTTCTTCACCTTGCCGGCATTTGAAAATCCACAAGCGCCCTGTTCAAATAGTCGTTAAAGGGTTTCATAATCCGGAAAAGTTCTACGGCTTTTATAACAAACATTTCTACATCTTTCACTTCTTCATCTTTTAGCGGATATTCCAGATACCAGCTTTTAAATTTCAGATAGTCTGCCTGAGGATGCTCTTTCTCATATCCCACAGGAACATTCTTTAATGCTGTTCCCTGCACGGTGAAATATTTTTCAAAATCCGGCTCATGGATAATTTTTTCCCATTCATTGCTATTTCTGACAATATAATCCCGTATCATTGTTGTTGCATCCTTAAACATATCCGCAAACAGCCCGCCGCCTAAAAAGGATTGATTGCCCGGCTTTATCATAAGATAATAGCCTACCGGAACAGGCAGCTTTCCTTTTGAGGAAATATGGGCGCGAAACGCGGGGTTATATGGTGATTTGTCGTTGCTGAACCGGGTATCCCTTACGATTTTAAATGTAAGATCCTTAGGATTGTTATGTAAAATACTACTGTCAAATTTTCCGATTTCCAGTATCAATGTCTGTAATAGTTTTTCAAATTCAGCATTTGCTTTTTTATAATCATCCTTGTTCGCATGATACCATTCACGGTTATTATTCATACTCAAAGCTGATAAATAGCTCATAATAAATTGTGTGTTCATAATTTTTATCTCCTTTACGGTTTTTGGATAATAGATAGCAGCGTGGAATCTAAAAATTCCTGTATCATATGCTTCATGCGTTCGGGCGATTGATAAGATTTACAGAATGAAAAGTCCTGTGATAAATCATCAATATCTTCCATGGCATTTTTCACATCTATCATGGTCTGAACGGGGATTTCCGCAGCTGCCGTATAATCTAACTGCAATGGGTTTAGCCTGTGGCTCTGTATTGCATAATTTACTCTGTCTTTGCATTTACATTTACCTCTGCCATATTCTCCACAATACTGTCCTAAAAAATCAGCCATTTTTTTGCGTATCCGGGAAAGCCGCTGACGATACGCTTCCGGCGTCATTTCCAAAATATCCCCCGCAATCCGGCTGTCAATCTTAAACATCGTGCCCAATATAAAAATACATCTGCTCTCCATATCCAGACATTGCAGCATCACATTGGTACAGGACATTTTCAATTCTTCCGCTAAAATTTCCTTTTCTACATCCTGTGTTAAATCCGGGACATCTTGTATCTTTCCGTTCTCTATATCATTTCCATAATATTCAAAGCTCAACGGATAGTGGGCAAACATGTGCTTTTTATAGTTTTTCAGATGATTAACCGCAATGCTGAATACCCATGTTGTAAATGAGCTGTCACCTCTGAAAGACGAAAGATGAGTGATTATTTTCAGCAGAATATCCTGCGCGGCATCCTCTGCGTCGGCAAATGTACCGAGCATCCGCAGGGATAAATTGAATACAATATCCTGTACACCTGCAATAAGAGTTTCGAGTGCATTTTTATCCCCTGCGGTGGCTTTATCTATCAAAGCCTGTAATTCTTCATTCATTTTTTTATTCATAAATTTTTACCTCCTGTTTTATTAGACAATAGACCATTGCTTTTGTGACAGAAAAACTTTATTTTTTTATTACCGGTTTTCTTATGCCATTTTAGCATGTGGTTCTATTTTTTTCTATCTTCTTGACGCCTGAAGCCGGAAAATTTAAAAAGGCTATTGGCTTATGTACGGAATCGGATATAATAATGAATGTGCGAAATCAGACATGGCGGTGGAGATGTGCACTGCTTAAAACCCGGACAATATACTTAGTGAAGAGGAATCATTCCGCAATACGCACATTAGAAAAAGACGGGATCGTCTGTCTAAAGCAGGAAGACAGAAGAAATACTATTCGCTGTCTTACGGATAAAGGCCAAAAGTTTGCGTCAGAAAAGGTCTGTCCTTTATATGAAATCGTATGATCGCGCTTACCATTTTTGTTCTGATTCGATATGCCACAAAACACAGGAGGCAGGAATAATGATTCGAGAATTTCAAACATCAGATACCGAACAGGTCATGCAGCTATGGCTGAATGGAAATGAAGACGCACACCCTTTTATCTCTATCAAATACTGGCTTTCCCATTTCGCCAGGGTACAGGAACAGTTATTGCAGGCAGAAATTTTTGTCTACGAGTCAGACGGCAAAATACAGGGGTTTATCGGTATGATAAACGAATATATCGCCGGAATTTTCGTGGACAAAACCTGCCGTTCCTGCGGGATCGGAAAGCAGCTCTTAGCATTTGTAAAGCAGAAACACGATGCGCTGTCTTTGGGCGTGTATCAAAAAAACAGTCGAGCGGCTACGTTTTATTTCAGAGAAGGCTTTTCCATATTGTCAGAAGCAGTTGATGAGGCTACCGGCGAAAACGAGTACACAATGATTTGGACAAGGAATGAAAAAGTGGTGAAATAGACAAATTCATCATTATGCGAATATAAAAGATTCAACCGGCACCGGATACCCTGCGGTGACGGCGAATCAATATCGATGCAGCATCCTTGAACGAAAAAACTCACCAAAGACTATAAAGATCAAAATTGAATGAAATAGCTTTTATAGCTTGAAAGCTGCAATATCAGCACATAACATAAACCTGTGAAATGGATAATAGACTGTGAGGAAAATCTATGGCAATTAACAACATCCGATACTTATACAGTGCAGAAACCGGCATTGAACTGATTTTCTGCAATAACTGGTCGATATCCTACCCACTGCACAATCATGTTTCCGTGTTGACAATCGGTATCATACTGGATGGCTCTGTTATCCTTACCACAAATCAGGAAGCAAGGGTTTATAAACAAAATGAAACTTTCGCCATATTCCCATATGTACCGCATAGCATTTCAACGCAGGACAGCTATACCCTGCTCAGCCTGTGCATTCATAAGAACGTAATAAATAACGTAGAAATTCCCACCCTGCAAAAACGTATTGCGCTTCTGATACAGGCTCTGGGCATGGAAAAAATCAATCCATCCCAGATAATGCTGTTATTAAATCGGCTGAATGAAATTACTGCTTCTATCGACTGGAATTTAAAGAACCATAACCCATATATTCACGACCTAAAAAAACAGCTGGAATTATACCCGGAATGTAAACTTACTGTCGATGAGATGGCTCAAAACGCTTTCATCAGCAAATACCACTTTATCAGAAGTTTCAAAGCAGAGGTTGGGCTTACACCGCATCAGTTTCAAATACAGAACCGCATCCGCAAGGCACAACGCTTAATCCACAAGGCGGAAACAATAACAGAAGTAGCCTTGACCACAGGTTTTTGTGATCAAAGCCACTTCATAAAGCAATTTGAGAAATATGTAGGCTTGCCGCCATTAACGTATAAATCATCCTCCGGTACTATCTGACCGGAGGAGATAGATTAGCAGAGGGCAGGCATAAATTTGGCGAACAGGCAAAGCCCATCGTCCCCTGCAATGACTTCATGCGGCACTCCAATGGGGAAAATAGATATTACGCCTGCTTCGTAAGGCAACGTAACACCATCGTTCACACATACTCCCGCACCGGAGATTACCTCATGGGTTTCCAGCTGCTTTTCGTGGATATGACTGCCTATCTTTTTATTGGGAGCTATCTTTACAAGATGATAACTGAATTGTCCGCCTGTTTTTTCGGATGTGATAATGTGCTTTAGCTCCACGCCTGGGAAGACAGGATGCTCAGACCATGGAATCGCATCAAAGGAAGACTCTGTATCCGGCAAAAGCAGCTTCCCCTCTCCATCAAATTTTTCAAACAGATTTTTATAATCCACTTCCAACACTTCCTTTCAAATTTTTTAGCAGTTTCATTGCCTGCTTACATCCTATCAAAAAGCATAAAATCTTAATTGTAAAAAATTGCGGAATATTACGGAATGAGAAACAGAGTCGACGAACTGTGATGTATCTTACAGGTTTATCGGCTCTGCGTCTTTGCATCTGTCTCTTTGATGACGGTTATTTCTACGGTTTCAATCCACACACTTGCATAAATGTACATCTGATATTTGCTCAAAATATTCTTCCTGGTATGATACAATAGCTGCTGTACTCTTATCGTATTCTTCTGGTAAAAATGCCTGCCTGCAAAGCATGCGGACACCTACTTAAAATCATCCAAACAGCATTGCAATTTTTCTGCAAATTTTCCAATATGTACGCCGTCAACAAACGAATGATGAACCTGCATGGAAAGAGGCATCATTATCTTTCCATTTTTCTCATAGAATTTTCCCCAGTCGAATAAAGGCGTTGCATTATCGTTAGCTTATAATCTTGAAACGATATTGGCAGAAAAGATGGAAACGATTCTTTCAAGAAGTATATTGAATACGAGAATGAGGGATTATTACGATTTAATGATTTTAAACATTGTGAAATCGGAGGAAATCAATGATACAGATTTAAGAAAGGCTCTTGAAGTTACCAGCAGAAGAAGACATTCCTATGGGCTGCTGTCAGATTCATATCATATTTTGGAGCAGATTAAGTCTGATGCCGGATTGATGGAACAATGGAACCTATATCAGCGAAAATATGATTACGCTGCGGATTATGATTGGGATGGTATTATAAAGAATATTGAACAAATATTTGCCAAGGTTGTATAGATTGCAGGTATTGTGGAGGTATTGATGATGTTTGTAAATCGGAATGCAGATGCTTATGACAGAGAAACAGATACATATATTGTAACATATATTGATCTTTTAGGAATGACCAATAGAATAAAGGGTGCAAATGATCAGCTTGTAATGAATAAATCATACAATTAATATACGTTTTCCATGAGGTTGACAAAAAAGATTCAGATTGAAGAAAATCAAAACATTCTTTTATTTACTTTCATACTACATATTATAATTTAGTGTAGTGTAAAAGTCAATTTGCAGTTAATATAAAAAGGACTTCACAACTGTTGGAAAAATTTCCCTACAGGCAGCAAAGTCCCAAATAAAATATTAGATTATTATTCGTGCCAAAGCTTCTCAATAATCATCATTCTTAGTAAAATCTCAGTAAAACAACCCCTCATAGCTCAAAACATACCATAAATTCAGCATTTCCGGCTTTTCGTAAGATTACTGCTATGAAACTTATAATTGTATAGAGCATTGTACCTAATGTATTCTTTCCTAAGTTTCCAATTACTGGTCAGACCACCAGATAAATACATAGCAGAACAGAAAACAACATTGACAATATCAAGATTTGTCGGTTTTATTCCTTCATGTCTAATAACCCTTACCCCTTCTATAAAGAACACAAGAATCAAAGCCACCGGAAACAAAGCAACACCACCTACTGCTAAAACAAACATAACATTCAGTATTCCAATTACTAAATCATGCGCTTCCAGCCATTCTGAAAATTTGTATAAAGCAAACAACGAAAATATCGCCAAACACATCATCATAATCAAAAATGAGGCTCCACTCCATAATGCTCTGGAATCATGCAGCATAATTCCTGCAAATATGCATACTGAAACAAAAAATACAAAAATGCAAACTGCCACATAACAGCCTCCTTCTGCCATCTTGCAGCCAGACTATCAAGTTGCCAGAAGATGGCAGATAATATTTTCAAACAATAACATTTCCTATCCTTGCTAAGCCATGTCATCTCTAAGTGCATCAATAATATTTTCTTTCCGGATTTTGCCGGTAGCATACAGCATTGTAATAAAAACAATACAAAATACACCTGATACGCTGATTATTATGCTTTGCCACGGAAAACGATACGAAAATCCTTCAAGCTGTTCATTCGTAACCAGCCCTTTATAAATCAGCCATGAAAGAATACTCGCAATCGGCACTCCAAACAGAATCGTGCGCAATCCATAAAAGAAACACTCGAAATTCATCATCCGGTTAAAACCATGTTCTGACATTCCAACCGAGCGCAGCATGGCAAGTTCCCGCCTCCTGATGCGAATGTTTGTTGAAATCGTATTAAATACATTTGCAACCGCAATCAATGAAATCATAGCTCCAAAGGCGTAAATAAACACATCTACTACAAAAGTGATGCTCCGAAACAGATCAACAGCGGAAGACAGATTGATAAGTGTATAGTCATAGATAATCCCCGAATCTGTAATTTCAGACTGAATCTGCGCCATTGTCTGCGCAGGCGTATCTGTCCAAAAAGTCAGACCTGATTTAGAGAATCCCGTTAATCCGTCAAAATCAGCGTTCATTGACCATGGAATCACCATAAAAAATAAGTATTCCGGTGTAGAATCAAGCGGAAGCATATCTAACGGATAATTATCCACCACGGTTGCACAGACTGTTTTTGCCATTCCCTCGTGGGGAAGGTTATTTTCCCCCGCATCAGAATAAATGGTAAATTCCATCTCCTTTCCCATGAAAAAAGCCTTATGCTCTGAAGTATCCATGATAACAGCGAGGACTTTTGCCCCCTGACCACTGTATTCTTCTTTGGGAAAATCAAGGCTCTCTATGAATTCATAATAGACCGCATCCTCAATAAATTGTGCATAGATTGGAATTCGACCATCTGTCTGAAACCGTCCTCCCGCAAAGTCATCGGGAATCCCCTTCACAGTTCCCGAATAAAGCAAATCTGCCTGCCATGTGCTTTTACTGATTCCCATAACATTTTTCAATCTATCGTGCAGCGTAATAAGTTCGTCCTGTGGCATTTCGTCTGCATAAAATGAAATATCACCATCAGCTTCCACAGTCAATTCCTTTGCAATTCCTTTCAAGGTATTGCCAAAGGCACTGCCCGTTACAAACAGTACAACACTTAAAGTTAATGACAATATGACGCTGCGGTAGCGGCGCTTATTTCTCCGGAAATTTTTAAGAGCCAGTATTCCTTCCAGACCATAAATACGTTCGGATATTTTGGAAACTTTAACATCTTTTGCTTCGGTCCTGATCTCACCAGTCTGCCGGATACACTCCATCACCGGAATAGCAGCAGCTTTTCTCGCCGGAATATACGCTGATATTAAAATTGTGACCAGACTGATTACGATAGCCGCAGTCAGCGCCGGAAAGGAAACCGACAAGGTAAGCGGTACATTACTGGTTGAAATTGTAGCAAAATTTTTTTCAACAATCGGCAATGCGAAAGCAACACTTCCAATCCCCGCCGCCACACCAAACGGAATACCAAGTACACCGATACAAAGACCTTCAAATAAAACGGAACCCTTTAGCTGTCTGGCAGTTGCCCCTACGGACATAAGAATGCCAAACTGATGAATACGTTCATTCAATGAAATATGAAAGGAATTATAAATCAGGAAAACCGAGCCAATCATGATGATCGCAGCTAATATTCCTCCAACAGAAAACATGACAGCATTAAACAGGGTATTTTCCGATACTCCATAAAAACGCAGTACATCTTCATTCAGAACGAAAGGAACCGAACCTGCGAAACGGTTTCCATATTCCTTTACCTTTTGCGGGCTATCCAATGTGATAAACAGATTGTACCGCCCTGCCATATCGTCAGTCGTTGTTCTCGTAATCAATGTATAACCCGGCGAATCATGTTCTTCAAATCCGGCTCTTTCATAAGTCCCTACAACCGTATAGGTTTTCTTCTCCACAGTAATCAGCATTTCCTCCGAATTGTATGGATCATGCTGCGTCAGTAAATTTCCATCTGTTTCACGGTGGCCAATCGCAAGGTTAAGCTGCTCTCCCACCGGAATCCGCACACCTGCCTTAACAGAAACATGATTAGGTATCATAATTTCCGTATCATTCTCAGGTAATCTGCCTGAAATCAGCGTAACCGGCAGCCTCTCAAACGTCTCATCCGTAAAACCTGCAAGAAATAAATAAGGCTTTTCAGTGCTTTTTGCTCCGTCCAACAAGGCATACCCAATATTTTCAAAAACGACTGTATCCGTAACCTCCGCATCTTGCATCCTTTCCTGTATGAAATCCGAATCTACATTTACAAAATCAATATACCAACTGCCACATTTGGCTATTGAGCCATCAATCAAATATTGTATGAGCGATGTTCCGAAAGTGGCAACAGTCGTAAACAGCGCCGCAGACAATACCACACCAATGACTGTCACAAACGTGCGGGTGCGGTTTTTCTTTAACCCCTGCAAAGCAACCTTATGAAAAATATTCATGACTGCACCACCTGCCTCTCATCCCTTACCACTTTTCCGTCTGCGATGCTGATAATGCGGTCTGCCTGTAAAGCGATATTTTCATCATGCGTAACGATAATCAATGACTGATGGTATTTACAATGGCTTTCTTTCAGGAGACGAATAATCTCCTGCCCGTTACGGCTGTCCAAGCTTCCTGTGGGTTCGTCCGCCAGCATCACTGCAGGCGCATTCATCAGGGCACGTCCAATCGCAACACGCTGCTGCTGCCCGCCTGAAAGCTGGTTCGGCAGATGTGTCTTTCGCTCCTGTAATCCTAAGAGTTCCAACAAATCATCCAGCCGCTCTTTGTTGACTTTTCTTTTATCCATGAGAATCGGCAGGGTAATATTCTCTACTACATTCAGTGTTGGAATGAGATTGTGGAACTGATAAATCAGACCTACCTGCCTTCTGCGGAATATGGCAAGTTTTTCGCTGCTCTGGGCATATACATCCTGCCCGTCCAGATAAATCTTACCGCTTGTAGGGACATCTACGCCTGCAATCGCATGAAGCAGTGTGGATTTCCCAGAGCCGGAAGTACCAATGATAGCAGTAAAATCACCTTTCTCAATTTCCAGGGATACATGGTCTAATGCTGTAACCATATTTTCATTCCTGCCATAGACCTTGCACAAATTTTCAATTTTCAAAAACTCCATTTTATGAGCCTCCTTTCATCTGATACCCATATCATAGGATTTTGAACTTACTTTTCTGTGACTTTTTTGTGACTGATTCGTCACATCTCTATAAGAAGTCTGTCATTTTGGAAAACGGACGGCAAATACCGCTCCGCCCTGTGGGTGATTTTTGGCTGCAATCGTCCCGCCATGCCGCATAATAATCGTCCGACAGAGGGCAAGCCCAATCCCATATCCCGTTGCCCCTGCATCTTTTCCACGATAAAAGCGCTCAAACAAATGTGGTAAATCTTCTTTCTTAAACCCAGTCCCATCATCATGGAACGTGATTTGCATAAATAAAGGATTGTCTTCACAGGCAATCCGGATATTTCCATTATCCCTCACACTTTCGATACAATTTTTAATAATGTTCTGAAAGCTTTCCGAAAGCCAATGGGAATCGCCCCAAATTTCTACATCCTCCGGTATATCAGTCGTTACCCGGATATTATGCAACTCCATTGAAATCAGGAAAGGACGGAGCGAAGCTGATACTAATCTGCCCACATTGATCTGCTCCTTTTTGAAAGTCACAATACCTGCATCCAGTCGTGATAACTTTAATAAAGAGGTAAGCAAAAAATCCATTTGCCCAAACAGTTCCCCTGCTTCCCTGAGCAATGCCTTCTGTTCCTTCTTATCCGCATCTTTCTCCAATAATGACAGGATAATATTCACTGACGTAAGCGGAGTACGGAGCTGGTGGGAAATATCCGCAAGGGAATCTGCAAGATGC
>CALDLG010000205.1 GCA_937910785.1 uncultured Lachnospiraceae bacterium
TTGTGCAATCTGCCAATAAGAGTTTTATGCCGCACCTTTTGACACCTGAACCGTACCGCCCTGTTTTCACCGCATAGCCGCAATCCCCTGTATCTGTATATCATCTGCGTTCTACAGGGTATAACGGATCAGGAAGGAAAAAGGTGCGGCAAATTTTATCATGAAGCCGCCCTGTTTACAATCCGATAATAGGTTCCCGCGGTTTTCAGATAACCGATCCCATAAATCAGTGCAAAAACCGCCGCAACGAGCAGCTGGCAGCTCTGCATCAGGCCGATATCGTAAAACCCGATGATCACCATCAGTCTTTTCACCATGAACATTCCCACGAAGGTATGGGCAAGCGCACCGATTAACGGCAGACCGAACACGAGTAAAATCTGTTTGTGGACAGTACCCCGGATCTCTTCCCTGCTCATGCCGACCTTCTGCATAATCTCATAGTTCTGTCTGTCTTCATAACCTTCCGAAATCTGTTTATAGTACATGATGATGAACAGACACAAAAGGAAATCAACTCCGAAAACGACGCCGATAAACAGCAGGCCTCCATACATGGAACAAAGTTCGGCCCGGTTTTCCAGTCCGTTTTTCACCTTGCGTATACCGTCCTGCTGCAGCCCCCAGTCCTTCAGCGCGGCGTCAAAAGCCTCCTGTTCTTCCTCTGTTCCATCCACGACAACGCCCGCCCGGAGACTGCCGCTGTGCACAAAGGCTTCCAGCTCCTCCACGCCGTTTGTTTCGGCCCAGGCACTGACATAAGCATCTCTTGTTTCGTCATCCGGAACAATGATCAGATATCTTCCGTTCGGATTTTCTTCCGCTTTCGGCCAGGGAAACATATCCTGCACCTCTTCTTTTACCGTTCCCTCAATGCCCATAAAGGAAAACACTTCCCTGTCAAAATTTTTCCCTTCCGCATAGAGAAGCGCTTCCTGTCCTGACAGGCTTTCCGTCTTACCAGACATTTTTTCATAAAAAGCAAGCGTCATGATCATAACGCCACAGTTTCTTTCGTCATGATCATCCTCCTTTTTCAGTCCGAAATTACCATCCTCCAGAGAGCAGGACAGAGAAATCACCTCGAATACATCGGCACGCTGCAGCGTCAGGTGATTCTGTGACGCCAGCTCACCGGCTTTTTCCCGCAGGACTTCTTCCGACAGCGCCCCCTGTTCAAACTCTAACTCCATATCATAAGGATTGTTCTGATACATCACCTCCTCCAATCCAAGATAAAGAGATACGGTGCAGATCAGCGTGATAAGCGCCATGGTGGAAAAAATACAGATATTGACAAGCCCGGCCGCGCTTTTTTTCATCCGATAGTACATGCCGGAAATTGTGATGAAATTCTTCGCCCGATAATACAGTTTCTTATTTCTGCGGACCACCTTCAGGAAAAACACGCTTCCCGATGTAAAAAGAAAATAAGTTCCTCCGACCACCAGAAAAACGGCCATAAAAAAAGAAATGAAAATCATCGAATCAGCCTTCGCCAGAATGGCGGCGCGATACCCCGCGATCAGAAGCGCAAGACCTGCCGCAGTCCACAACACAAGGAGACGCGGCTCCTTTTCTCCCTTCCTGTTTCCGCTTAACAGTTCTGCCGGACGGGATTTTCCCACTTCCCACAGCTGACATACAAAAAGCATCAGAAAAACAACCGCAAAATAAAGAAGGGTTTCCGTAAACGCTTCCGCAGAAAAGACAAAATCCACCTCTAACGGCAAATGACTCAGCTTTAACAGGAGCAGAAACAGCAGTCTGGAAAGCGCCACGCCAAGCAGAATGCCGCCGCACATCGTTACGGCATACACGATACAGTTTTCCAGAAACAGCATGATTCCGATATGCTTTTTCTCCAGTCCCAGCAGGCTGTAGAGCCCGATTTCCTTCTTTCGTCTCTTTATAACGAAGCTGTCCGCATAGAACAGAAAGAAAACCATGATATATTCCAGCAGATATTTCCCAAGCTCCAGCATAATCCATGCATAAGCCCTGTAAGGCAGGATATTGATCAGGTCGTTATGCAGAATAGAGGAAAAAACAAAAAGTATGAAAACAGAAAATATAACAGCTGTTATATATGGATAATATACGTTACTGTTTGCAACAATTCCCTTTGCCGCCATAACCGGCAGAATCCTTCCCTTTTTCATATCGGCTCCTCCCTTCTGTCAGTCCGTATCTCCCCGCCCGGCCCTGTTTCCGTCCGGAGCACCGCCAGCGCATCCGAAATCATTCTGTACATGGCATCCTTACTCTGATTTCCCCGATAAATCTGATGATACACACAGCCATCCTTAATAAAAAGAACACGCCCGGCATAGCTTGCCGCCTGAATGCTGTGGGTAACCATCAGAATCGTCTGCCCTTCCGCATTGACTTCCTCAAACAGCCCAAGCAGCTTCCCGGAAGCTCTGGAGTCCAGCGCGCCCGTCGGTTCATCGGCCAGAACGATATCCGGCTTCGTAATTAACGCCCGACAGGCGGCCGCACGCTGCTTCTGGCCGCCGGATACCTCGTATGGATATTTCTCCAGCACATCATCGATCAACAGCCTTTTCGCAAGCGGCGCAAGCCGTTTTTCCATTTCGGCATAATCCTTCCCCGACAACACCATCGGCAGAAAAATATTGTCCTTTAAGGAAAGCGAATCCAACAGATTGAACTCCTGAAAAACAAAGCCCAGATGTTCCCGCCTGAACGCGCAAAGCTCCTTTGACCTGATTCCGGAAACGTTCTGTCCCCGTAAAAGCACCTGACCGCTCGTCGCCCGGTCAAGCGATGCGAGAATATTCAAAAGCGTCGTCTTCCCGGAGCCCGATTCCCCCATGATCGCCACATACTCCCCTTCCTCGACTGAAAAGCTGACATCGCTTAACGCCTGCACTTTGACCGAACCCAGGCGGGTCGTATATACCTTTTTTACATTCTTTACTTCCAAGATTGCCATTTTGATCTCTCCTTTGCGTAAATCCTGCTTTCGGGATTTTTCCCTTCGCACCAGTATTATAATGGAAAAAGGAAATGCACTGCCATTGCTCCGGCTTACATTTCCTTCCTGCAACCTTACATTTCTGTCACATTCCCTTCCGGCGAACGCAGGATACGCATCCTTTTTCCGCGCTTCTCAGCCCTCCCTGAGAAATCCGATGATTACCTTCGTCCCTTCTCCCATACGGGATTCAACCCGGACGGCATGAGAAAGCCTGTCCAGAATCTGTTTGCAAAGATAGAGTCCGATTCCGGTGGATTTCTTATCCAGCCGTCCGTTATGGCCGGTAAAGCCCCGCTCGAAAATTCTCGGCAGATCTTCCTCTCTGATACCGATTCCACTGTCCTCAATCACGATATAAGCCGCTTCTCCCTCTGTCCGTTCTCCCTGCCTGTTCAACCCATAGATTTGAATCGACCCTTCCGGCGTATATTTCAGCGCATTGGACAGAATCTGTTCAAATACGAAAGAAAGCCACTTTTCATCGGTAATGGCATGTACCGAAAACGCATCCATCCGGAAGGAAAGGCCGCTTCCGATGAACAGAACCGCATATTTCTTTACCGCCGCCCGCAGGATCGCGGCCACATCCTGTGTCTGAAAAAGCAGATCCGCCGAAATACTGTCAAGCCGCGCGTAATGCAGCGCCATTTCCGCATACTGCTCTATTTTAAAAAGCTCCTCAAGCGGCTGCTTTTCTCCCTGCAATAAAAGCCGCAGCGCCGCGATTGGAGTCTTAATCTGATGCGTCCACATCGTATAATAATCCGCCATATCCTGCTTCTTTTCGTCATACTCTGAGCGCGCATCCCTTTCTTCCGATTCAATGGCATCCGTTATTTTATGATACAGTTCTTCCACATAGGATGCGGGCTCAGGAAGACAAAAAGACCGCTCTCCGCTCCTTGTGACAACCTCCTGCAGAATCCGGCATTTTCTTCGGAACCGAAGATAATCCCATATGCCGTACAGCATTCCGAAAAAGACGGTCAGCGCAACGCCATAGGACATATTCCGCATCGCTCCGTCGTAATCATAGAGAGCGGCCAGCCCGAACATAATCAAAACCTCCGTCCCATACAGAAGAACCACCCGGATATGCTCTCCAAACCAGGCTCTGAGTATGCGGATTTCCTGCTTTCTTCTTTTCATCATATGCTTTCTTCCTCTCTCCGGGCGCACCGGGACCATCGGTGCGGTCAGTATCCCGCCCCGGAATGCCGCGCATTCGTTTACGCGGAACGCAGCTGATATCCCACACCCTTCTTCGTCACGATAAAATCCGAAAGTCCCGCCGCCTCCAACACCTTCCGCAGACGGTTCACATTGACGGTCAGCGTGTTGTCATCCACGAAACATTCATCGTCCCACAGCCGCCGCATGAGCTCCTCCCTCGTCACGGTATTTCCCGCGTTCTCGAATAAGACCTGCAAAATCCTGAACTCATTTTTCGACAGTTCATGCCGTTCTCCCAGATACAGAAACGACATGTCCATTATATTCAAAATGACGCCGTCGTGCTCCAGAAGCGAGGAGGTCTCCTGAAAGGAATATGTCCTCCGCAGGACAGCCTGAATCTTGGCCGCCAATACTTCCAGATCGAAAGGCTTTGCCACAAAATCATCTCCGCCCATGTTGACGGCCATAATGATATTCATGTTATCGGAAGCCGAGGACAGGAAAAGAATCGGTACCTTCGACACCTTCCTGATCTCCCCGCACCAATAATAACCGTTATAAAAGGGCAGGCCGATATCCATCAGCACAAGATGAGGCGTAAATCCCGCCACATCCGATAAAACATCCGAAAAATCCGAAACACCCCGTACTTCATAACCCCATTTTGCCAGATATCCGCTGACCTGCTTTGCGATGACAGGATCATCCTCCACAATTAAAATCCGGTACATTATCCCTTTCCCCTTTCCCGGCCGACCGGCACAGATACATTCTACAACAGGGGAAGAAAAAATGTCAAACCACAGACAGCCTTCTCCGGCCCGCTCTGGCTCCCTCATTTCCCCAAAAACGCCCGTACCCGCAGCTTCCGCCCGTCAGCCGAAACCGTTACCGTCAGCGCACCGCCCTCGTCTGTCCTGAAAACATGACATTCTGCCGTTTTCAGTCTGTCTAACAGCTCCCTGTGCGGATGCCCGTAAGGGTTGTTCCTTCCGGCGCTGATCAGGACGAGCTGCGGCGATACCACTTTCAGGAAAGCCTCTCCGGTAGAATTTTCGGAGCCATGATGCGCCGCCTTCAGTAAGGTGATGCCCCCTCCGTCCGGCAGCAGCTCTTTTAACTGCCTTCCGACTGCCTCCTCTCCGTTTCCTTCCAGATCTCCCGTAAAAAGCGCGCTGAATGCGCCGTATTCCAGATACAGAACGACGGACGCCCCGTTACCTGTCTGCTCCGTTCCTTCCTCCGGATGCAGACAGGTCAGCCGCAGATTTCCATGCCCCAGCGTATCACCTCTGTGAATGCGCAATACGTTAATTCCCCGTCCCAGAGCCAGCGCCTCCAGTTCTTCGTATTCTTTGCTCCTGCCGCTTTTACCGAGATCCGGCAGTATCAGATTTTCTATCCCGACGCCGTTTGAACGCATCTCTTCCACCAACCTGTAGATTCCGTTGTAATGATCGCTGTCCATATGGGTCACAAAAACCGCATTCAGCGTATCCACGCCCTCCTGCTTCAAAAAGGGCAGTATCTGGTAAGTTCCCACATCGCTTTTACTTAAACTGCCGCCATCGATCAGATAGCGGCCTCCCTTTTCGTCCGCAAGATAAATGCAGTCCCCCTGTCCCACGTCCAGCGCCGTAATCCGCAGTCCGCTCTGCCACCGCATGGTAAGACAGAAGACGGCAAGCAGCAGCCATTGCCAGAACAGCAGTCCGGTCCATCTGCGGTTCCCAAGAACCGCTATGCACAAAAGTGCCGCGAATATCGCGATCTGCCAGTTTTCCGGCCTTCCTGGAATACTCCGGCTCTCCGGCAGATGAAGGACCGCCGTACAGCATAATTCGTAAAAGGCAAGCAGCAGTCTTGCCGGCAGAGCGGCATATTTCCCCAGAGGCAGATAACAGGCGGCAGCCATCAGACTGGCCAGTCCGTCCGTCACAAGGAGGCCGGTACAGGGAATAAGCAGCATATTTAAAAAAAGGGAATAAAGCGGATACTCATAATAAAAACAAAGATATACGGGAAGTGTCACGACGGACACCGCCAGACCTGCTGCCGTCCTCTTCTCCATTCTGCAGATCATTCCGCTTTTGCCCGCGCCCTTTGCGAGCAGGTTTTCTTCCATCACCGGAAGAAGAAGGCCGATCGCCCAAATGGCTCCGAAAGAAAAAAGAAAACCGCTGTGAAATAAATACAGAGGCTGGCAGATCAGGGCGGAAACCGCCGCAATACTCATCGCTGTCAGCATATCGTATGTACGCCCGAATACGCCCGCCGCGGCATGAAAGGCGAACATCATGACCGCCCTGCGCGCCGAAATGCTCATCCCCGTCATCATGCCATAGCCGTACATCAGAATGACCGAAAGAATAACATTTGCTATTTTAGGACATCCGCCTTTTCGAAGCAGTCGTGAAAAGCCCATGCCTATGATGGAGATATGGAGTCCGCTGATGCTCAGAATATGGATAATGCCGTTTTGCTGATACAGCTGTTTCGTCTCTTCATGCAGTCCGCCCTTTTCCCCAAGCAGCACCGCCTTCATGACAGAGGCGTTTTTTTCATCCAGACTTTGGTCAAGCAGCGAGGACAGGTATGTTCTGAGAGCATAAAGTCCCTCCCGGAATCTGTCATAATCATTCGTTTCGTGTAAAATTACGGCATTCCGGATTCCCGCCTGCAGATTCAGAATCTGATAATAGCGCTTCGCATCGAATTCTCCGGGATTCGTCGCTTCGGCAAAGGCATACAGCTTTCCCCGTACCCTGACATAACTGCCCATCCGGGGCTCCTGTCCCTCTTCCGGATAACAGATAACGCCGCGAATTGCCGCATACGGATCTTCCGTCCGCTGTTTTTGTTTCGTAACATCTGTTTTGTTATTTTCTGTCTGTGGATTTGTAACCCGAACATTTTTCAGATAAATTACTAAGACTTCCTGATCATTAGAAATGTGATATTCTTTTCGATCGACCTGGCCTGACAAAACAACAATGCTTCTGTCAATTTCCGTAAGATCCGGACCGGACAGCGGATGAAAATACAAACCGATTCGAATCAATATCACAAAGGCCAGACCGATCAGACAAACCGGTCTTCTCATCATACCTCTCATTCTGCCGCAGAGGCGGTACTTGTAACAAGATCCAGATTCCGTTCAAAAATATTGGACAGACTGATGCTCTCTTTATATTGAATCGATGTCTCTCCGTTTACGGAAATCTGAACTTTATTGATATTGGGCAGTTCCACCAGCGAATTGGTAATGGAATAAATCGTAACATCCGAGTTTACACTGTATGGCTGGCTCAAAAACGCGCTGTCCAGGTTTACATAACATATTCTGTCGATCACTGTTACGCTCAGTATCTTCGTCGAAGGATTGATCGTCGGATAACTGCCTTTCGCCGTAGGACCCGCGATCAGCTTCTCCACGACAAGCTTTTCCAGAGAAATATTGCTGTTATATACTACATTTCTCTGGTTCTCCTCCACCAGTCCGTCACCGCTTTCATTCGCGAAATACAGGCGCAGATTGGCCTTTTCATAAGTATTGATCTCATCCCCCGCGTTATCGATAAAGGTATCCGCGGACATAGTGCCGATCGCCACATTGCTGCTGTCCGTAAGCGGCTCATTTTGTACGGTAAACGTAATATATTTTACGCCCGGCACCTGGGTCAGCGTTCTGACTACCGCCGCCCGTACAAGCACCTCCTTGACCGTATCCATGCCCTTGTAGCGCTCGTCGAAATTGAGCGTCAGTTTCTCCTCTTCCCACACATAATCGAGCAGCTCGAAATCCTCCGCAAGCGGCGCCTTATACTCCATTTTTTCCGGCCTGATGGAAAGCCTGTCGAGCAGCTCTGAAAGAAGAAGTCCTGCATCCTGTGTTTCCGTCTGGTAGACATTGGAAAAAATACAGGTTTCCTCATTGTTTACATAATATATATCATAAGCTTTTCCCGCAGTGTCTTCCGCATCGCTTCCGCACGCGGTCATATAAAATGCCGTCATCAGAAACAGCAGCGGACATAATTTTCTTTTCCAATATGATTTCATGGCATCCTCCATGCCAGTTTAAGAAGTAACTGCAATATAGGTCAGCGGAATCTTCACCGTAAACGTCGTTCCTTCGCCTTCTTCACTGACTACCCTGATCGTTCCCCTGTGCATCAGCACAGCGCTTCTCGTAATCGAGAGTCCCAGCCCGGTTCCTTCGATCTCTTTGGAATGGGATTTATCCACGCGGTAAAAACGCTCAAATACATGTTCTACGGAATCCGACGGAATGCCGATGCCGGAATCCGCCACCTCGACCGTAAAAAACTGATGGTCCGCATCCACCGTAACTTTGACCCATCCGTGCTCTTTATTATACTTGATAGCATTTTCGATCAGATTTGTTATAACAATTGTTATTTTAATTTCGTCCACTGCTGCCGTAACGGGTCTGATGCTTTCATAAACAAGCTCTATATCCCGTTTGATCGCAATCGGCCGGAGCCTTCTCATGATCATCTCCACCATGGTATTGATATCCACCTGGGCAATATTCAGATCGGAGGCAGCTCTGTCCATTTTGATCAGTGCAAGCAGATCGTTAATAATCTCGTTCTCTCTGTCGATTTCAGCCGCAATGTCTTCCATAAATTCGCGGTATATTTCCACCGGGACATCCTCCTGTGCCCGCAGGGAATCAGCAAGTACCTTGATCGAAGTAATCGGCGTTTTCAGTTCGTGGGATACGTTTGATACAAATTCCTGTCTGGAATCGTCCAGAACCTTCATGCGGCCGAGTACCTGATTAAAAGCGTCTCCGATATGCTCCGTCTCCAGATAATCGGGTACGAATATGGGATCGTTTTTATATCCTTCCTTTACCTGGCTCAGCGCATCCGTAATCTTTTCAAACGGTTTGATCAAAACATTCGAAAGCACAATCGCCACCAGAAAAACTACGATGATGACAATAACTTCCACCACAAGAGCCTGTCTGCTCAGAATTTCCATCGTAACCCTGACATTATCTGTCGACACACTGGTTAACATAACACCTCTGACAATGTCAAACTGCCAGGGTTCCTTCCCCGGATTTTCCATCGCGACGGTCTCCGTAATTGGTATTGTCATTTCAATATAGCCGTTTTCCGCATCATAACGGCTTGTATTCTCGCCTTTTAAGCAGCGGATCACCTCTTCCGAAACGATCGTCCGTCCTTCGCTTATGGCATAGGTGTCTTTGACCACCTTCAGATCGTTATTGATAATCAGAACACGTCCGTCATACAGATTGGAAAGCTGGTTTAACTCCGCATTGATCACCTCCGAAGAGGTATCCTGCAAATAGCGGTAAGCGATCAGATGATTGGACAAAATTCTTAACTGCGTCTGTACATCCGAGGTCCTCACGCTTACCGCACGATGCTCGTAATTTTCCAGGATTGCATACCGCATAAAAATACAGGGAATAAATCCGACGATAAACACAATAAGAAACAGGCGTAATTTCAGGCTGCGCAGAAATTTTAATTTTTTGAAATTCCATTTATGCAAAGTAATAACCTACTCCCCATTTTGTATGCACATACATCGGCTCACTCGGTGTACTCTCGATCTTTTCCCTCAATCTCCGGATATGTACGTCCACCGTACGCACATCTCCCGGATAATCGCTTCCCCAGATAATATTTAAAAGATTTTCCCTGCTGTAAACTTTGTTGGGATTCTTCATCAAAAGCTCCAGAACCTCAAATTCCTTCGCCGTCAGATTGACCTCCCGGTTCTTAATATAGACCCGTCTTCCGTCACAGTCCAGCCGCATATCGCGGTTCTCGATAACCCGGTCCGCGCTCTTCTCCTCGCTCTTTCTTCCGGTTCTGCGCATGATCGCCTTAATCCGCGCTTTTACCTCCAGAATATTAAAGGGCTTGGTAATATAATCGTCGGCGCCATACTCCAATCCAAGGATCTTGTCCATATCCTCTCCCTTTGCAGTCAGCATCACGATCGGCGTGTTGGAAAAATCCCGTATCTGCTGGCATACCTCGAAGCCGTCCATCTTCGGCAGCATCACATCCAGCATGATCATGTCATACTGATTCTTCCTCGCCAGCTCCAGCGCCTCCTCTCCGTCATAGGCGCAGTCCACTTCCATGCCATCCTGCTCCAGACTGAATCGAATCCCCTTTACAATCAACTTCTCATCGTCTACAACCAATACTCTTTTAGCCATTTAACATACTTCCCCTGCCTGTTCTAATTTACGGTAATCCTGTCTTTGATCTTCTCGAAAGTGCCTTCCTTGATGCCGCTTACCTTCATGATGTCCTCGATAGACGCAAAGCCGCCGTTTTCCTGCCTGTACTTCACAATTGCCGCCGCCTTGCCGGCACCGATTCCGGTAATCCCGCTCAGCTCCTTCTCCGTCGCCGTATTGATATTTACCCGCTCCGCCGGGGAATCCGCCTGAACGCTCATCCCCGTTTCCGGCGGCCCTGATTCCTCCGGCTGCAGCCGGCCCGGATATGCACCGCTCTTTTCCGCCTCCATGACCTCTTCTTCCGTCGGTATGACAAGCCGCTGACCGTCGGAAAGCATTCCTGCCTGATTGATAAAATCCTCGCAGGCATCCTCCCGGAAGCCGCCTGCCGCCTCGATTCCTTCATAGACCCTGCTGCCTGAGGGGAGCACATAGACACCTGGCTCCGTCACCGCGCCGCAAATATGTACATAAATATCATCAGGAACAGCCCCTTCCACTGCCCCTCCGGTTTCCGCCGCATTCTCCGGACCGAATGTCTCTTCCGTTCCCTGATCTTCGGGGACGGCATCCTGCGCTTCTTCGCTCTCCGTCTCCTCCATCCGCAAAACGACCTCGTTTCTTCCGGTACATCCCGTCAACGTCATGACAGACGATAAAACCAGAAAAATAAAAGACACACTTCCGATCCGCCGCATTTTCATAAGCATTTTCATAAACATATGCATCGTTTCCTTTCCGCTTCTCCGGCACTGCCGGAAAAGCTCAGGAAGTCCCCGCCATGCACTGTATTTTTATTGTAAAATAAATTTTAGCCTATGTCCACTTAAAAATGATAATTCCCAGAATTGCGATTCCCATGCCCGTCAGCTTACGCACCTCTAACGGCTGCTTTTCCACCCCGAAAAGACCAAACAGTTCGATCAGATAGGCAACTGTCAGCTGTGAAATCACGATGAGCATAACGGATCTGGCAGGTCCGAGCATCTCCATCGCCTTAATTACGGTATAGGTGATAAAGGCGCCGATCGCTCCGCCAAGCAGCATATATTTGGGCTGCACCTTAAACAATGCGCCAAAAGAGGAACGGTCCGTACAAAGCCACGCTCCCAGACAGACTAACAGCGCCGTAAACTGCACAAACGCATTCGCAATCCAGATCGTAGACGACTTGGTGACCTGTGTGTTAAATACTCCCTGAATGCTCATCAAAGCGCCGGACAGCAGCGCG
>CALDLG010000206.1 GCA_937910785.1 uncultured Lachnospiraceae bacterium
TTTTCGCACCGCCCTGTTTCTGATTGACCGGGGAATGCACCGCATGAAATTTCTCCGGATACCGCTTCTCATATGCGGAAAGAATTTCCATGGAATGATCTGTGGAACAGTCATCGACCGCAATGATCTCATAATCCGCAATCGTCTGGTGCACAAGCGATTCCAGACAATATTCCAGCCTGCCTTCGGCCGCCATATTATAAACCGGAACAATAATCGATAATTTCATACTGATAACGATTCCTTTATCTGTGATAATATGCCGCGATCTTTCCGACCGCTTCGATCACACTCTCCACATCCTCATCGCTCATCGCGTAGTAAAGCGGCAGCGTGATGATTTCCTCATACAACTTTTCCGCATTCGGACAGATTCCTCTCCGATATCCCAGCTTCTCATAGTAGGGGAAATAATAAGTCGGAATGTAATGCACGTTGCAGCACACATTT
Organism: uncultured Lachnospiraceae bacterium; assembly: GCA_937910785.1. Lineage (GTDB taxonomy): Bacteria > Bacillota > Clostridia > Lachnospirales > Lachnospiraceae > UBA3282. Next base: position 451 of record CALDLG010000206.1, read on the forward strand.
TCCGCTCCGAGCGCCTCGAAAAAGTGTCTTCTGTCAATCGTAAACTCTTCCGGCTTTATCCGCAGAATATACAGGTGCCTTATCGTATCCGACTCCGGGATCTCCTTTTGCACGACGATCCCCGGCATCCCGGAAAAAGCCTCATTATACCGGGCAACGATCTCCTTTCTGCGTCTGCCGAACCGGTCCAGTTTATCAAGCTGGCTGATCAGCAGCGCGGCCTGCATGTCCGTCATTCTGTAATTATAGCCGAGGACAAGCTGTTCGTAATACCATGCTCCTTCGGACGCATGCTCCAGAAGCCTTTCGTCCCTCGTAATGCCATGCGCACGATATAACAGCAGTTTTTGATAATATTCCTCACTGTTTGTCAGAACGGCCCCGCCTTCCCCGGCCGTTACGGTTTTGACCGGATGGAAACTGAACATGGTCATATCGGCGATGGAGCCGTTTTTCTTCCCCTTATATTTCGTACCAATCACATGAGCGCCGTCCTCGATCAGAACAATTCCCTTTTCATGGCAAAGCCGGAGCAGCGGCTCAAGCTCCACCGACTGTCCCGTATAATCCACCGCAACGACAGCCTTCGTTTTCCCGGTCACACGCTCCGCCACCGAAGCCGGATCGATATTGTAGGTCTCCGGATTGATATCCGCAAAAACAGGACGCGCTCCGCAGTACAGGGCACAGTTGGCGGAAGCCGCGAACGTGACCGGCGTTGTAATCACTTCGTCCCCTTCACCGACTCCCGCCACAAGGCAGGCGATATGTAACCCTGCCGTACCGTTACTGCACACCACCGCATATTTGGCTCCGGTAAGATCACACAGCTTTTTCTCAAGCTCACCGATCTTCGGTCCGCAGGTCAGATAATCGCTCCGCAGCACATCCACGACCGCCTGAATATCCGCCTCATCGATATATTGATGTCCATAATATATTTTCTGTTCTCTGACAGGTTTTCCGCCTTCAATCGCCGGTTTTTCCATTATAAACACGTCCTTTCTTCTGCGTTTTAAAAAGGCGCAAGCTCCGCAGCTTGCGCCTGGCCCCGCATATTCTAAAGTTTCCGCAGCCTTTCCCGGATATCCTCCACCGAAAGCCATTCCTTATTATTATCGGAACTGTAAGAAAATCCCTCTTCCACTTTCCTGCCGCTTAAATCCGGCTGCTGCCTGTTATTCCATGTCATCTGCGGATAAACGATGAAATGCTTATCATACTCGTAGGTGGTCGCGGAGTCTTCCGTCGTTACCATGATCTCGTGCAGCTTCTCTCCCGGCCGGATACCGATTTCTTTCAGCTGATACCCCGGCAGCATCGCCTCCGCCAGATCCGTTACCTTAAAGGACGGGATTTTACTGATAAAGGTCTCTCCGCCCTTGGCTTCCGCCAGCGCCTTGATGACGAGCTCGATGCCTTCCGTCAGGCTGATCCAGAAACGGGTCATACGGCAGTCGGTGATGGGCAGCTGCCTTCCTCCTTCTTTGATAATCTTATCAAAAACAGGAATGATGGAACCCCGGCTTCCCGCCACATTTCCGTAACGCACGATCGCGAAGCAAAGGTCCTTACTGCCCACATACGCATTCGCCGCCACAAAGAGCTTGTCCGACACCAGCTTCGTACCGCCGTACAGATTCACCGGGTTAACCGCCTTGTCCGTCGATAACGCCACAACCTTGTGAACACCGCAGTCAAGCGCCGCATCGATCACATTCATGGCGCCATGGATGTTTGTCTTAATCGCCTCGTTCGGATTGTATTCACAGGAAGGAACCTGCTTCAGCGCCGCCGCGTGAATGATATAATCAACGCCCTCGCATGCTCTTTTCAGTCTTTCCAGATCTCTCACATCTCCGATAAAGAAACGCAGCTTCTCTTCATATCCTTTGAATTCATCCGCCATTGCCCACTGCTTGAACTCGTCGCGGGAATAGATAATGATTTTCTTCGGCTGGTAATTCGTCAATACATATCTGGTAAAGCTTTTTCCGAAAGAGCCTGTTCCCCCTGTGATTAAAATGGTTTTATCCGTTAACATGATTTACCTCCAATTTCCATTCTTCAACTGCCTTTTAGTATAGCATAGCTCATTTCCCTTGGCAATATTACGATTCCCGTACATTTATCAGCTAATTTATCGGCCGCTTCGCGAAAACCGCACCCGGCTTTTTCAGTCCGGAGAACCGTTTTCAAATGCATCGGAAATCCCATCAAATATCTCCTGAAAAATCATGAATTTATGTATTGATTAAATGCCGGGCAATCTGTTACAATACGATTACAGGATTAACCGTATGAATATTTGTACGTTAAATGGGCCGTATGGCCCTTACTTTTCTCCGTTTTGTTCACGAAAATATCAAGGAGTGATAATATGAACACACAGCAATATGATATTCTGCTGTCACTGGCAGAGCAACCCTATGTGAACCAGCGGGAACTGGCACAGATCAGCGGCCATTCCCTCGGTATCGTCAACCAATCCTTAAAAGCGCTGAAATGCCAGGGCTATCTGGACGGGGAAATACGGCTCACAGCGAAAGCCCGACAGGAATTACGGGAAAAAGCTCCTGTAAATGCAGTGATTCTGGCGGCAGGATTTGGCATGCGGATGGTTCCCATCAATACGGAAACACCCAAGGGATTACTGGAGGTCAAAGGAGAACGGCTGATCGAACGAGTCATCCGCCAGCTTCATGAAGCGTCCGTCCGCGAAATCTATATCGTAACGGGATTTATGAAGGAAAAATATGAATACCTGATAGACCGTTTTCATGTAAAGCTGATCGTAAACTCCGAATATACCCTGAAAAACAACCTGCACTCTCTGCAAAAAGTTTCAGGTTATTTGTCCAATACTTACATTATCCCCTGCGATATCTGGTGCAGGGAAAATCCTTTCAGTCATCATGAGCTTTATTCATGGTATATGGTAAGCGACGCGATGAGCCTGGAAAGCAATGTCCGTATCAACCGAAAAAGAGAACTGGTCCCGGTCACAGCCTCGCAGGAGGGTAATTCCATGATCGGCATTTCTTATTTGCTGTCGGAGCAGTCTGAGATCGTAAAAGAAAATGTTCTGCGGCTTAGCGAGGACAGAATTTATGATAATGCCTTCTGGGAAGCCGCGCTTTACCGGAATCACCGCATAATCATACCCGCGAAGCTGGTTTCTTCCTCCGATATGATCGAAATCAACACCTATGAACAGCTGCGCGATCTGGACAGCGGTTCAGATCACTTAAAATCGGATGCCATCGCAGTTATCGCAGAAGCGCTGCATGCCCGTTCCGATGAAATTACCGGAATCACCACCCTGAAAAAAGGGATGACGAACCGTTCCTTCCTGTTTACATGCAAAAACAGAAAATATATCATGCGAATTCCGGGCGAAGGCACCGGACAGTTAATCAACCGCAGGCAGGAGGCTTCGGTTTATCAGGTTATCAAAGGAAAAGGAATCTGTGACAACAATATCTATATCAATCCGGAAAACGGATATAAAATTACGGAGTATATGGAAAATTCCAGAGTCTGTAACCCCTATGATCAGGAAGACCTCCTGAAATGTATGCAAAAACTGCGCGCTTTTCATGAAATGAACCTGACCGTTGAACACGAATTCAATCTGTTTGAGCAGATCAGATTATACGAATCTTTTCGGGGAAAAGAGCCCTCTGTTTATCAGGACTATATCGAAACAAGGGAAAATGTTTTTTCCCTGAAGCCATACATAGACAGCCATGCCGGGCACCGGAGCCTGACACATATCGACGCGGTCCCGGATAATTTTCTTTTCACAAAGGATGCGCAGGGCGGCGAACAGATCTGTCTGATCGACTGGGAATATGCGGGTATGCAGGACCCCCATGTAGATCTCGCGATGTTCTGCATTTATGCCATGTATGACCGGCCGCAGATTGATGAACTGATTCAGATTTATTTTGAGGGCGCCTGTCCTCCGGACATCAGAATTAAAATTTACTGTTATATCGCCGCCTGCGGCCTTCTGTGGAGCAACTGGTGCGAATACAAAAGGCTTCTCGGCGTGGATTTCGGTGAATATTCTCTGAAACAGTACCGCTATGCCAAAGAATATTACCGGATTGTGTGCGGTATGTCTGAAATAAATATATCCGGAAAGGAAATAAGCGATGGGATATAAAGTAGACAATGCAGTTATCATGGCAGCCGGATTTTCCAATCGGTTTGCCCCGATTTCCTATGAAAAACCAAAGGCTTTGCTCGAAGTCCGGGGAGAAATTCTGATAGAACGGCAGATTCGCCAGCTATTGGAAAAGGGAATCGACCGGATTATTCTCGTAACCGGCTATAAAAAAGAACAGTTTTCCTACCTGAAAGACAAATTCGGTCTGATCATTCTGGAAAACCCGGAATACCGCACCAGAAACAATCACTCGACTATCTATACCGCCAGAGATTATCTGCGAAATACTTATATCTGTTCCTCGGATAATTATTTTTTGGAAAATCCCTTTGAAGCAGAGGTTGAGGAATCCTATTACGCCGCCGTATTCGCGCCGGGAAAAACGGATGAATGGTGCTTACGGACGGATTCGGACGACTATATTACGGGAGTCAGCATCGGCGGAATCCGACAATGGTACATGCTGGGACAGGTCTTCTGGAGCGCGGATTTCAGCCGGCAGTTTCTTTCAATTCTCGAACAGGAATATGAAAAGGAAGAGACTTACGGGAAGTTATGGGAATCGGTTTATCTGGAGCATACGGACCGTCTCAGACTGAAAATAAGACGCTATGAAAAAGATCAGATTTACGAATTTGATACGCTGGATGAACTGCGTCTTTTTGATGAAAAATACCGGACTGATTCCGGCTCCGAAATTATGGCCCGGCTGGCTGAAGCCCTGCATTGCTCCGAAGGCGATATCCGAAATCTGCGGCCCCTGAAAGCCTCCCCGGACAATGCGGCCGGCGTATTATTCTCTTACAGGGACAGAGAATACCGGTACTTATATGAATCCCAGAAAATTATACCATCGCAAGGAGAAACATTATGAATGACAAAACGAAATTAAAAGAACAGATCGACTGGTTTTCCATCATCGTCCCGCTCATCGGCGTCACCGCCCTGTGCATCGTATTCGTCCTGCTTCCCGGTCAGTCCACGCTTGTCCTTCAGACGATACGAAGTTTTCTTGGCGACGAAGGCGGCATCTATTATGCGCTCCTCGGTGTCGGCTGCTTCGCCTGCACACTCTATATGGCATTTTCCGGATTCGGAAAAATACGTCTCGGAAAGGACTCCCGCCCGGAATATTCGTCTTTTCAATGGGGCACCATGATCTTCACCTCTACGATGGCCGCAGATATTCTGTTTTATTCGTTATGCGAATGGGCCTTATATGCCAATGAAACACATATTGCGGACATGGGCGGAATTCAGAAATGGGCTTCTACCTATCCGCTGTTTCACTGGGGGCCGATTGCCTGGAGCTTCTACATCATTCTCGCGGTCTCGTTCGGCTTTATGCTTCATGTAAGAGGCCGGGAAAAGCAGAAATTCTCGGAAGCATGCAGGCCGCTTCTCGGCAGCAAAGTGGACGGTATTCCCGGCAGACTGATCGATCTGATTGCTATTCTGGCATTGATCGCCGGCACCGCTACCACATTTTCGCTCGCGACACCGCTTCTTTCCGCTTCCGTCAGCAGGATTTTCGGTTTTAACGGTCATACCGCCCTGACCATTATCATTCTGCTGCTGATCGCCGGAGTCTATACCTTTACAGTATGGTTCGGCATGAAAGGAATTTCCAGACTGGCCGCCGCCTGCACCTGTCTGTTTTTTATCCTGTTAGCGTACTTTCTGTTCGCGGGCGGCGAAACCGTTTATATTCTGGAAACCGGATTTTCGTCCCTCGGAAATCTGATTCAGAATTTTATCGGTATGTCCACCTGGATGGACCCTTTGCGGGAAAATTCCTTTCCCCAGAACTGGACGGTCTATTACTGGGCCTACTGGATGGTCTGGTGCGTTGCAACGCCGTTCTTTATCGGCAAAATCAGCAAAGGGCGCACCATACGCAATACAGTGCTCGGAGGCTACGGATGGGGGCTTGCCGGCACCTTTACGTCCTTTATCATTCTTGGAAATTACGGGCTTGCGCAGCAGATGAAACATGGCCTCGACATCTCCGGCTTTATCGCAAAAGGCGGCGCTTATTCCGATGCGATCCTGAAAATATTTGATACCCTGCCGCTTGGCAGTCTGGGCCTTCTCCTGCTGGCTCTGACCATGATTGCCTTTTATTCCACGACTTTTGATTCCATCACCATGGTCGTGTCCTCCTATTCCTATAAAAAACTATCGATCGCGGCGGAACCCGACAAAAAGATCCGTACCTTCTGGTCCGTAATGTTCATTCTCTTCCCGATCGCGCTGATCTTTTCTGAAAATTCCATGTACAGCTTACAGTCGGTGGCGATCATCGCGGCCTTTCCGATCGGCTTCGTCATTCTTCTGATCACCGCAAGCTTCTTTAAGGATGCCGGCCAATATCTGAAGAAGCCCGACGCATAAACCGCTATTCTTCATAAAACCGGTACACATCGCAATACTTCTCCTGATACAGCAGCTCGTAACCTGTCAGTTTCGGGCAGCTGTCCAGAATCCTCTGCAGCTGCCGGGGTATTTCGGCTGAATTACTAAGATAAACGATCAGCTCCTTACTCCCGGCAATCACCTCATCCGAAATCGGCTCCGTATCGCTCTGGCCCGCAAAATAGATCCGGTCATATTCGAAAAATTCATCCGCACAGGCCCATACGCACCAGCTCTGCCCGACATCATACAGACAGACAGCCGGTATATCCCGCGCTGCCGCTTCTTTCGCCAGGGCAATGCGGTCCGCCGCCTCCGGATAAAGAAATACGACATGCCCGGATAACAATCCCATTGTGTTGACTATTATAGTCAACGCAGCTGCCGCCAGTCCGACGACATTCTTTACATGCCGTCTATCCCATCGGCTTTCTCTGAAAAGCCCTGCCCCCGTTTCCCGGATCGCCAGGAAAAGCAGAAGAACCACCATTCCGTAGACCGGCATCTGATAACGAACGGACGTATCTCCGAGCAGCAGCGCCGTTTTCGAAACCGCCAGAAAATATCCGGCTGCGGCGCCGGCCAATATCAGACCTGCGGTATTTCGGGAAGGTCCGTTTTCCCGCCATTTTGCCACGTTCCGCTTCTGCCACAGCCGAAACGCCGTCAGCACAAGCAACAGGCCAAGCAGCGGTATCAGCATTTTTCCAAACACATACTGATCCATCAATTCCCAGAAAAAGGAAAGCCGCGCCCATGTATTGGAAAGGTCCAGAAAATTATCCGTCGCCTGCGCCCCCCGCTGGCCGCGGAACATCTGTCCAAGGCAGGACGGATAGGTCAGATATGCCAGAACAAAGGCCGCCGCCTGACTGCATCCGTACCGGACGCAGTTCCACGGATTTCTGTCCCGCCACAGCAGATAAAGACAGAAAGACGCCGCCATAAAAAACAAAAAAATAAAATAATAATACTGCGTCAGAAAACCAAAATAGGTTACGACCGCGAGCGGAAGCAGAAATTTCCCAAAAGAAAGTCTCTCCTGCCGCACTATTTCTTCTCCGCCAGTTCCCGCCGCGGCAAGATCGCATTCAATCACGCTCATATGCAGCACCGCGCAAAGAAAAACAAATACCGTCAGCAGCGCATACATACGAATGAAAACAACCCCGCTTACCGCAGCCGGTGTGAATCCATAGAACAGACAGACGAGGAGCGTCAGCTTCTGCCGGCTTCCCGAAACCTGCAGCGCGAGACGGCGCAGCAGAAACAGACTGAGGCCGAAGGCGGCAAGATTGACGGAAAGCCCGAACCATTTGGAAAACTGCCCCGGAAACAGGGAGCAGACCGTATGAAATACCCAATAATAAACGGGCGGATGCACATCCCACGACTGCACGAGCCGAACGAGCCCGTACTGAAATTCCTGCCCGTCCAATACGACGAACTCATTGAAATACGCGTCCCGCTCCATCCATGCGCCATCTTCGATGATCAGTCCGTTCGTCCGGGCGGTAGAGTAATAAGTATAGAACTCATCTTCATGAAAACCCTGTTTCTGACAACAAAAAGAAACTGCCGTCAGCATCTGTATACACCAGACGAACAGAAAGAGAAAAAAATATATTCTGTTTTCTTTCTGTCTGCTCCCTTTCTCCATTCCCTTCATGCCGCTTTCTTATTCATTCCGCATTTTCCGCGCTTTCAGCCTGTTCCTTTATCCACTTGCCTGCGTGCCGCAAACCGCATTTTCCACCCATGAACCCGGCGCACGCTCTTTGGCGCCGCCGTCAAAAGCAGAAGATAAATCTTATTCTTCTCCGTCAGATAGGGGTTTCGTACCGTATCCCCGATATGTTTCCTGAGATACCTCTTCACCCTCTTGTAAAAATCATTTTTTCCGCTCATCTGTGACAGCGGAATATGCAGCAGATAGTCCAGTCTCTGATACAGATTGAACCGCACCGCATGCTCATGCAGCGCAGGATAAGAACGATCCACGATTTCCTGCATCCGGTCCGCGTTCTCCACAATATCCAGAAACACCCTTGAAAAACTGTCCGCGGAACGCTTCCTCGTCGTGCTGTCACTCCGGCACACCACGTGATAGCCCTGCTCCGGCAGTATCGCGACTCCGTCAATCCCTGTCAGCAATTCGACCAACAGCTTAAAATCCTCGTTCAGTTCTCCTTCCGGAAAACGGCGCTTCTCAAACAGTTCCTTCCGAATCAGCTTCGTGCAGAAGGAACAGTCCGCCTGATGCAGCAGCAATTCTTTCAGAAAGGTCTCGGAATCGCAGAAGCGCACTTTTTCCGGCGGCACGCAGACATCCGGCAGTCTGTTCCCCTCTTCGTCTCTTTCATCTCTGGAAATCTGTACAACCGGATACTGCCCCTTTGTGGCAAGCTCCGCCATTTTCCGGTATACATCGGCATCGATATAATCGTCGCTGTCCACGAACCCGATATAGCTGCCTGAGGCCTTCCCGATACCCAGATTCCGGGCAGAGGATGCTCCGCCGTTTTCTTTATGATATACCCGTATTCTCTCATCCTGCCCGGCCAGTTTGTCGCACAGCCGGCCTGTGCCGTCCGTAGAACCGTCATCCACCAGAATAATTTCCAGATCCTTAAAAGTCTGTCCGCAGATGGAATCCACACATCTTTCCAGACAGTGCAGCGTATTATACACCGGCACAATGACGCTGATTTTCATTTCGTCCACACAAACCTCCATGATTCCGCTCAAATCTCTCCCCGCATCATCGCTCCGTACATCTTTCCGGGCGAAATGACAGGCGCCGGACTGAGCGGACCTTCTGTCGCCGGAACGGCTCTTCCCTCTGTCAGTCCTTCTGCGAACCGCAGCAGCTCTTCAGCCGCATGTTCCGCATTCCACTCCCGGATGATCGTCTGACAGGCAGCATACCCCATCTGCTTCCGCTCGTCCCAGTGTTCAAACAGATCGAGCACCAACGCTTCCATCTCCGGATAGGAATCATCCGGATAGACCAGTCCGTTCCTGCCATGTCGAATCAGATACGGCGCCGCTCCGGTCTGCGCGTTCACCACCTCCACACAACCGCTGTTCATCCCCTCGTTTACGACCGCCCCCCAGCCTTCCAGATAATTGCTCGTAAAAAGATGAATATGGCACCGTTCCATCACTTCCCTGACTTTTCCCGGCTCCTGATACCCGTAAAATACAAAACGTTCTGACAGACTGGCATTCTTCACCCGCTGCCGGATCTCCTGCTCCATTTCCCCGCTTCCGAGCATATGTACCCGAAAATCATGCCCTTTCCCCTGCAGGCATTCCGCGAGCCTCACCACATATTCCGGATGCTTTAACGGAATAAACCTTCCTGCCCAGACGATCTGCAGCGGACGCGTTTTTTTCATGGAAACGAGTTCTTCCTCCGAATAAATCCTCGTCTCCGGAAAATATCCCCAGCGGAGCATCTTTCCCGGATAGGCGCCGATCAGGTGAAAATCCGACGCAGTATAGGCCCCGGCGCACAGAAGATAAACGTTCTGCTTACGATATCTGATATGCTCCTTATATTTGGCCAGAAGCCCTCTTGGAGAAACCGCCTTCCACTGGCCCTCCCGGTAAAGCCTTTCACTGACCCGGATCGTCGCTTTTCCGGACCGAAGCCTTTCCTCCGCGAGATCTTCCCTTTCGCTCCAGCCAAACATGACGACATCGCTTTCCGCAATCGTCCTGCGGCACACATATTCATCGTCATAGAGGCAGCGCACATAGGGAAGCTCTTTCATATCGACGCCCCATCCCATCGCCACCCGCTCATCCTCCATCGGCATTGTCTGCACGAAACAATAATCCTCCCCCAGCCGCTCATAAAGCGCCCTGGAAAATGGAATCTGATGATGATTAATATAATTGGACACAAAAGTTATTTTCACACGAACTCCCATTTGCCCGCTTTGGCGGGCACTCAAATCAAGATGGTGAAATCTCTGATTTCACACTATTTCCTCATAAATCCGTATCATTTTATAATAATTCTGATCCGCATCATGCGTTTCCCGCGCGTGCCTTCTGGCATTATCCGAATATTTTTCGGTAATCGCCTCTTTGGCAAAGATCTCGATGATCTTTTCCGCCAGCGCTTCCACATTTCCGGCCGGATACAAAACACCGTCTCCGCCGCTCACAAGAAGATTACGGATACCGCCTACATCCGCCGCCACACAGGGCACGCCCAGAAGCATTGCTTCCCCCAGAGAGTTGGGCGAATTCTCCATCGCGGAAGGACAGACGAAGACATGACTTTGCAGAAATCTCTCCTTCATGCCATCCTCGTCCAGCATGCCGAGCATCGTGACCTTCTCCTTCAGCTGATAATCCCTGATCAGCTTTCTCAAATATTTACCATAACCGGAAAGCTTCAGATTTTCCTTTCCGGTATTGCTTCTTAAAATATTATTTCCGGCCACAAAGATCTGCGCCTCCGGGTACTGCGCAAGCACCTCCGGCATCGCCTGCAGCAGATAGTGAAAGCCCTTGATCGGATAATCACCCTGGCTTAAAAAAATACTGTAGGGAATGCAGGCGCTCCGTTTCCATCTGTCCCGATAGAAACAGCTCCGAAGCGTCTCATTCAGAAAATGATATGTCGCATCCGGATTGATTTTCGCCACGGTTTCTCTGTCAAAGTCCGTTCTCCCGGCCACATGCCCCGTCAGGCGCAGTGCCTCCTTTTCATATAATCCTCTCTTATAAAATTTCCGCTGCTGCTGTTTCAGGCTGTCTTTTCTGATCACATCCCGCAGCGTCGCCCTTCTCTGTATTTTCCCCGGCAGATCGGCCATATATGCCGCCGCGCAGGCAGAGACGAGTCCCTGCAGACTGATCAGCGTTCTCTCGGGATTCCGATAAGCCCGTACACAGGCCAGCGTATGCGGAAACTCCGTCCCGAAAATGTGTATCATATCAGGCTCATAATCATCGATAATTTCCTTCATTCTTTTTTCAATTCTGCCGTCGTACTGCTCCGGCGTATTCAGGTTCTCCGCGAAACCATAGCAGACACAGGTCTCATCTCCCGCAAGCACCAGTTCTCTGTTCATTTCGCCGATCTCTTCTGTCACCGGAAATGCAATCCCCAATGTAATCCGATGACGATGCTGTTCCTGTAAAACCCGGTCCAGCATTGCTGTCAGCCAGCCCTCCCGGCTGCTGAACGGAAGTCCTAATTGTTTCGCTATTGCCGGAAGCATAATATTGCATACCCAAAGCACCTTCATCCCTCAACACCTTATCCCTTCCCGTAAATTTTTTTCTTTAGTCCGTTATATATCCCGGATGTCACCGGATTTCTGGCAATCCATGTCCGCAGAGGCGCCAGTGTAATCCACATGATGATCCGATACTTCCATACCGTTCCTGCCGGCATGTATTTCCCGACGATTTCTCTGTGTTCCGCGGCCGAAACTCTGCGGTTTTCACCCGTCTCGGAATATCCGCCGCCCTCATAATCCGCAATCAGTATCTCTCCGTATATGAAAGCTGTCCGAAGCTCCGGTGTCTTCGTAAAGAAGCACCAGAGAAACTGCTCATAGTCCGCCCTGACGCGGTACCGGATTTCAAAAGGATGCGCAAGCAGCAATTTCCGGTCATAAAAACAGGCCTGATGACAGGGCACATTCCGATAGCATCCGAAAGCGTCCAGTCTGGGATTGGACGCCACTTCCCTCCCGGTCAGCCTCTCATATATATTCCCGTAATAGATTCCCGTTTCCGCCGGATGCGCCGCGATCAGCCCTGCCATTTCCTCCAAAACCCTCTCATGATAAAATCTGTCCCCGCAGTTCAGAAAATACAGGTATTTCCCCTCTGAAGCCTGTACGGCCTGATTCATGGCATCGTAAATGCCTCTGTCCTTCTTCTCAAAAACCCGCAGAGAAGGAAACGCTCCCGCAGCCTTTTTCGCATATGCGGCGGAACCGTCCGTTGACAGCCCGTCCTTCACCACCACTTCATAATTCCGATAAGTCTGCTTCCCGATGCTTTCCAGTGTTGTCTTCAATTTGTCACCGGGATTTAAGCAGACTACCAGTATGGAAAATTCCGGTTCCATCATCCAACCACCTTCCTTTAATATCCTAATTCATATCCGACAGAATATTCACCATATCATGAAAGAAAAAACTTTTATAGGGCAGAATCAACAGCCCGTCATCATATGCCCTGCTCATAAAGACGGCAAAATAAAGAACCGCCGCCGTTATGATGCCTGCCCGCAGAAGTTTTTTCCATCCGGCCTTCTCCGTTTCCTTTAACAGGGCCGGCAGAAACAGTATATGGCTGATTGTCAGATAATAGCCGATGCGTGAAATAATCGGCAGAAAAGAACAAAATACATACAGTGCAAGCGCACCCAGATTCAGATAAAAATAAAACTGCAGCCGCCTGCTGCCCCGAATGCTTTTTCGATAATAGAACAATGAAAGAATAAGCACACCAAGACAGCGCAGGATATTAATATAACTCGTCCCACCCGTCAGATACTCGGTATCCTCATAGGTCGGATACAGAAACACGACTACCTTCAGATAAAAATCCTGTAAAAAAAGAAACGTCGTGCAAAAGAGGCCGATCAGGGCCAGCTGCCATTTTTTCCAGGTAATGGAAGCCAGAAAATAAAGCGGAAGAATCACGAGCAGCGACTTATGAAAAAAACTGCCGAGCGCTGCCAGCAGAATAAATCTGCCCCATTGTCTCCGTAATACAAATTTCATGGAATACAGCGCAATCGCCAGCGCCAGATAATAACGCACTGTGCTGAACGTCTGAAAATAATAGCCCAGCGTCATAAACAGAAAATAAGTCATCGGAAAATCATCGCTCTGTTCATAAATCGCAAGCAGAAAAAGAAAAATCGTTACAAACGCATAGATCGCGAAAACAAGCAAATGATTTTCAAAACCCGATAACCCATAGACGATCTTTACCAACAGGTTAAAACCCGGCTCTGTCGGCACATAGGCATCGGAATTGACAAGATGCATGAACTCAACATATTTGGCATAATCATTGCCCACATTCTGCCTGCACGCGGACAGGGCAAAAAGAATGAGAAAAATCGACAGAAGACAGACCCTGTTACACATCTGCTGTCTTGTCACCCCGTATGGCCCAGGGACCGGGTGATTCTCAACCATAACCGCAAGCAGCACCGTTCCCACCGCAACCGCAAGATATAATATCATGGCGCTTTCCTCATCCCTTCCCGCCTTTTTTCTGTGACCGGATTCCCTTTTTCATAAGCCGATACGCCTTCCACAGCGGAATCTCCCTGCACATTTCTTTCCTTTTTTTCAACAGAAAACGCAGGGAAAAAATGCCGGCAAGCCTTCCGTAAAGATCATGGTAGAGGACGCCCCTGTCCGTAAAGAACTTCTCCGTAAACCCATGAAACCAGGTAGAACCGCCGGATTCCCGCGGGATCTCCTCCCCGATGCAGTCGGGCACGGCATAAATTCGCAGCCCGGCGTCCAGACAGTCCTTCAAAAACAGACTGTCCTCCCCGTTACTGTACCTGGCCCCGCCTCCATACAGCAGGGAAAAATGGACATTCGCTCTTCGAAGGGCCTCCAGTCTTCCGGAGATACTGTATGCCGGATACCGTCCGTAATTGTAAAAACGGACGCGCTTTACCCGGTCATTCCAGTATGTTCTCCGCTCCGGCGCCACCCGGACATTGAAAAGAATCATATCCGCATCGGGGCGCTGTTTATAGGCCTCCCTTACAATATCCCGATAGCCCTTTTCCAGAACAATATCCTCATCCGAAAACAAACAGATATCCGCCGCCGCATGAAGCAGCGCCGTATTGCGGCTCAGCCCCACACCCCGCTCCATCATGTCAAAATTCCGTATCCGTCCGGATTCCGTACTCCATTCCCGATAACCGTACCGGTCACACTGATTGACGATCACGGCATCCGTCTCGATCTTCATTTTCTTTGTCAGCGCCCTGACATCCTGATCTACGGAGGATATCAGAAGCTGAACCTTTACAGGTGATTGTAATACCATCTTAACAACCTCATATCGGCATCCTGTATCAAAATGCCCGCAAGCCTGCATTCCTGCAGGGAAAGCTGCCCGATCCGGTAACCCAGCGTCGTCCTGTCCATCTTTCCATACGGAATGGCTAACAGTACGCCATCCGCCTCCCGCAGCATTTTACAGGTCTCTTCCGTTATTGTCTGATTTCGGGTCACACCAAATACCGTAAGCGTTCCGGTCTTTTCGGCCAGATGCTGCCGGTTCCGCTCCAGATCATTCTCCAGATTCTCACACAGCTTTTTCTCTCTGCCCGCATCCGGTCTGTCCGTAAAAGAAAACCCCAAAAACGGAAGCCCGGTCACACTTTTCAGATCCCCCGGCACATAGATCTTATCATCCAGCACATATAGAAGCGCCATGGCAAGCAGCGTAAATACAAGCGCAAGCATGAACCCTGCCAGCACGGCCTGCAGCAGTCTTGGGTCTGCTGCCACCATCTGCGGCTCCGTCTCCTGATAGATTTCAATATCGATAAACTCCTTCGCCTGCTTTCCGAGCTCCACAAGCGACAGATCGGTAGCACGCAGAATCTCTGCCGTTCTCGCCGGGTCAGAAGTTGTGATCGTAATCGTCAGCAGCCGAAGATCGGAAAGAATCTCCGCTTTGGTTGCCGCCGCCACTTCTTCCTGTGTATAACCGTCCGGCAGATACGCCATCGTCGTATCCAGAATCGGCCTCGTTTTCATCAGATCGTTCCATGTATATCCGTTATAGGCCTGATAAATTTCCCCGCTCTCATCCGGCGCAAAAGTCAGATAGATCTTGGACTCAGCCCGGTATTCCCGATTTCTGTCAAGCGCAACATGAACGAAAAGATAGATGCCTCCGCCAAGCACGGCTCCCAGAACCGCCGCAAGCGCCGCAATCCAGAGCTTTCCCAGAAAGAGCAGAAAATATTTTTTACAGTCCATGCCCTCATTTCCGAATTTCATTTCAATTCCCATGCCCTATGCCTTTCTTCCGGTCCTCAGAGCTTCTTTTCAGTCTCCTGCTTCCTGGCCGTCGTCTGCCCGCTGTCCACGCCCTCCGTACTCTCCGGCTTGAACAGAATCTTCAATGTCAGAAGCATCAGCTTTAAGTCAAGCCATACCGAATAATTCTCAATATATGTCAGATCCAGCTTTAATTTGTCGTAAGGAGTCGTATTATACTTTCCGTAGACCTGCGCGTATCCGGCAAGCCCCGCTTTTACCTTCATGCGGAATACAAACTCCGGCATTTCTTCCACATACTGCGCGATAATTTCCGGCCGTTCCGGACGGGGACCGATAAAGGACATATCCCCCTTCAAAATATTGAAAAGCTGCGGCAGCTCGTCGATCCGGACTGCCCGGATAAACCTGCCGACCGGTGTGATTCTGTCGTCATTTCTCGCCGCCAGTCTCGCAATGCCGTCTTTTTCCGCATCCACCCGCATACTGCGGAATTTCAGGATATAAAATTCTCTGGCATCCTGTGTGCACCGAATCTGTTTATAAAGAACCGGCCCCCTGTCATAAAGCTTTATTGCCGCCGCCGTAATCAGCATGAATGGCGAAGCGATAACCAGCAAAATCACAGAACAGATCAGATCGATCAGCCTTTTGATAATCCGCTGCTCTGCTTTCAGCGCATATTCCCGGATCAGCATGATCGGCGCGTCAAACAGATGCAGCTGATCGGAACCCTGAATCAGGACATCGGAGATTTTCGGCATCAGATAAACTCTGATCGATCTGCTGTAGCAGAATTTCAGAAGCTCATTCCTTTTTTCCACCGGAATGTCCCACAATACAACCGCCCCGTAGCCGGAAAGAATCTCCTCCCGTATCGTTTCCATTCCCCCGGAAATATTAATGCACCGGTTGATTCTGTACTTGTCCTTTCTCGAATCAAATTTCGCAACAATATCATCGATCGAACGTTCTCCATGCACGAGCAGAATTTCTCTCGGCGGAAAAGCCTTACGATAAAGCATATTTCCGACATACACCCATACCGCAGCCAAAATCAGCTGAATCAGCATCGTTTTGACAATGGGACCGGCATCCACCAGCCAGTTGGCCATCAGGGAAATCTGGAGATATGAAATCACATTTACTCCAAGCAGAGAGAAAAATTGTGAAAAATAGACATCCACCGGCTTTAGATAACCGATTTTCAGTCCGCCGTATGTGCTCGTAAAGAAATACAACATCACCAGGTAGACAAGCAGCATCAATACATGTCCCTTAAAATAATATCTCAGATTCCGATGCAGATGCAGAAAAGGGTAATAGGCCGTCATCCAGTAATAGCCATACACGCCCGCCTGCGCAATCAGTCCGATCAGCGGAAATTCCGATATAATAAGTCTTTTCAAAGATTCTGTCCGTTTCACCTCAACACCTCATTTGTGAATCTGCCAATCCCACGTCCCTGCCGTTTTGGGCCGGATGCTATATCCGCCGCACCGTAGCGCGAATTGCCCACATGCAGAAGCAGAAAACGCTGACCGGTACCGCCAGTTTTTCTTCTCTGCGGTACAGATTCCAGATTCGCTTCATCGCCACAAATTTATTGGAAGACAGGCTCTTCGCCGGCCTTCTGTAGATCACAAGCGGCTCGTTCAGCCCGTATGCCGTATAACCGTTTCGAAGGATCTTCCACCACGTTGCCGTATCTTCACTCTCCACCACCGGCATCCGTATCAGCTCCCCGGAGATTTTTTCCCTGTCCAGAAGAACCGTGGAAGTAAAAATCACCGTGCGGGACAATGCCTTTCTGTAAGTCAGCTGCGCCGGTACCTGCACGATCTTCCCCGTCCCCTCCGCTTTTTCATTTCCGAACTCATAGGCCGTAAAGACAAAAGCGGCCTGTTTTTCCTTCAGGAAAGCAAGCTCCTTCTCAAGCTTCTCCGGAAACCAGATATCGTCCGCATCGAGAAAAGCGATGTATCTCCCTCTCGCATGTTCTATTCCGGTATTCCTTGCCCTGGCCGCCCCTTCATTTTTTTCTTTCCGGATCAGCCGGATTCGTTCCACAGGCGCTTCCGGCTTCCGCCCCGCCGCCTCCGGTTCCGCGAAATTCTTTTTTTCCGGCCTGTCCGCGATATCCTGTCCATTCATACGATTCCGTCTGTCGATCATGTCCCGGATGATGCCGGCGCTGTTATCGGGAGAGCAGTCATCGATTAAAAGCAGCTCCCAGTTCCGGTATGTCTGCTTTTCAACCATCTCTATCGTTTCGGCAATATAGGCCCCGGCACGGTAAACCGGCACTATAATACTGACCATCTCTTCCATCAGATATCCTCTTTTATCAGGTAAACGGGTCTTCGCTTCACTTCCATATAGGTTCTGGATAAGTATTGCCCCACGATTCCAAGGCAAAACAGCTGTACCCCGCTGATCAGCGAAATAATACACACTAATGACGGCCAGCCGGACGTCGGATCCCCGAACAGCATCTTGCGCGCAATCGTCACGATAATCAGCAGAAACGCCGCAAAACAGAATACGACTCCCATAATGGATGCGACCGCTAAGGGAGCGGTTGAGAACGCGGTAATTCCGTCAATGGAATACAGAAAAAGTTTCCAGAAGGACCATTTGGTCTCTCCCTTATTCCGCTCGACATTTTCGAATTCAATCCATTTCGTTTCAAAACCGACCCAGCCGAAAATACCCTTCGTAAAACGATTATACTCCGTTATGGACAGAATCGCATCCACGACCTGTCTCGTCATCAGCCGATAATCTCTGGCGCCGTCCACAATCTCGGTTTTGGAAATCTTATTCATCAGCCGGTAGAAAAGTCTTGCAAAAAAAGAACGGATTACCGGCTCTCCCTTTCTGGTAACGCGCCTCGTGGCAACGGAATCGTATCCCTGCTCAAGATAGGAAAACATTTCCGGCAGAAGAGACGGAGGGTCCTGTAAATCCACATCCATTAAAACGACATAATCGCCCTTTGCTTTCTGCAGTCCGGCATAAACAGCCGCTTCCTTTCCGAAATTTCTGGAAAAGGACAGAAGATGCACGCGTTCGTCCACAGCGCGCAGCTTCTTGACTTCCGCTGCGGTGCCGTCTTTGGAACCATCGTCAATATATAATATCTCCAGCTCAATTTTCTTTTCTTCAAAAAAGGGAGAAATTTTTAATATTTCCTGATAAAAATCCGCAATATTTTCTTCTTCATTATAACTGGGCACAACAATACTTAATAAACTCATTTTCCGTTCTCCACACCAATTCCTGAACGCAGGCTCACTGACCGCAATTTTACTCTATTTATGTTAAGAGTATAGCATACCCCCGCAAAAAAAGGAAGGGTATCCAAACCCTTCCTGTTATATCCTGTTATTTATTCTGTTTTCGGCTCAGACCATCCCCTGCTCCAGACGGACATAATCGGCCACCGATGCAATATATTCACTGTTTGTCGGTCTGCTGTGTTCGATGCTGTTCGCATATCCGAATAATTTTTTGAACAGTTCTCCGTTCCCTCTCTCCCAGGAAACCTCGATTGCGTTTCGGATTGCGCGCTCAATTTTCTGGTCCGTTGTCAGATACTGCCTTGCCAGATCCGGATAAAGCAGTTTCGTCACGCTCCCGATCAGTTCCATATCCTCCACGCACATACTGATCGCTGTACGCAGATATTGATAACCCTTGAGATGAGCCGGTATGCCAAGCTCTAACATTAACCCGGAGATGACCTGTTCCGTCTCCGGCCTTATCATTGTATTGCTCTCCATTGTATCATTCCCCTTTACCGTACATTTTGGAAAAGCATATCACAATATAGTAAAATTTGTAAACTGTTATTCATCGCACTGGACTGTTTCCGATCACGAACTTATAAATGGGCGGCCGCTCCGTTTGCAAAGACACCGGCGGCCTCCTACAAATACTGCGGTTTATTGCTGTCCTGCAATGCCTCTACGATTTTCTTCACTTCCTGTGCACGGTTCTTGTCACAAACGAGCACCGCGTCCTCTGTCTCCACAACGATCACGCTGTTAAGCCCGATCGTCGTTACGAGCTTGTTTTTGGCATAAATAATGCAGTCACGCGTGTCAATGTGAACCTGCTCTCCATAAGTAATATTACCATATTCGTCCTTTTCGTACAGGGCTTCCAGCGCATCCCAGCTTCCCACGTCGCTCCAGCCAAAATCGCCTTCCAGCACGAGCACCTTTCCGGCCCGTTCCATAATGCCGTAATCAATCGAGATTTTGGGAATCTGCGGGTAAATCTCCTGAATGACTTCCTGTTCCCGGTCCGTATTCATGGCATCGCCAATCTTTTTCAGACAATCATAAATTTCCGGCAGAAGTTCCTCAAAATATTTCATGATGACGGACGCCTTCCAGATAAACATGCCGCTGTTCCACAGATATTCACCGGACAAAAGATATTCCTTTGCCTTTTGCAGATTTGGCTTTTCCACGAAATGTCTGACCGCGTAGGACCCGTCATCATTCCGTTTTTCTTCATGACAGATATATCCGTAACCGGTCGAAGGGAATGCCGGCTGAATGCCGATGGTCACAAGCGCATCCGTCTTTCCCGCGACATCTATCGCGGACGCAATCACCCTTTTATACACATCCACGTTTTTGATATAATGGTCGGACGGCAGCACGCACATCACGCCGTCTCCGTATTTGCACAGAATTTCCATCGCCGCATAGCCGATACAGGCCGCCGTATTTCTCGCCGCCGGTTCCGCCAGAACATGATCCGGACGGACCCTTCCCGCCGTCGCTGTCAGCATCAGCTCCGCCTGCGTGCTGTTCGTCACGACCAGAATATTCTCCTTTTCCACATTGCCTTCCAGCCTGTCGATGGTTTCGTTTACCATCAGATCCTTTCCCGTCAGGTTCAACAGCTGTTTGGGCAGTTCCTTTCTGCTCAGCGGCCAGAAACGCGTTCCGCCTCCCCCCGCCAAAATCACTCCGTATGTTTTCATCATTATCCTCAACTGTCTGCTTACGCAGATACTCCAATCAATTCATTTCTTCTTCGTCGATTACATTCTCGCGCTGTCCACATTCTTCTGAAACCAGTCATATGCCAGGCGGACGCCCTCCTCCAGCTCTATCTTATGCTTCCAGCCCAGCGCATGCAGTCTGCTGACGTCCGTCAGTTTACGCGGCGTACCGTCCGGCATCTTTGCATTCCAGATGATTTCTCCCTGATATCCCACCGTCTTTTTTACAAGCTCTGCCAGCTCCCTGATCGTAACCTCCCTGCCGGTTCCGATATTCACATGGCTTTCTCCGCTGTAGTTTTCCAGAAGAAATACGCAGGCGTCCGCCATATCATCCACATACAGAAACTCTCTTAAAGGTGTCCCGGTTCCCCACAGCTCCACCGTATCCGCATGGTTCACCTTCGCCTCATGGAATTTCCGGATCATGGCCGGCATGACATGCGATCCCTGCAAGTCATAATTGTCATATGCGCCGTACAGATTGGTCGGCATACAGCTGATAAAATCATCCCCATACTGCCTTTTGAAAAACTTACACATTTCGAGTCCCGCGATTTTCGCGACTGCATAGGCTTCGTTCGTTTCCTCTAACGGTCCCGTCAACAGCGCATCCTCCGGAATCGGCTGCGGTGCCATCCGGGGATAGATGCAGGTGCTTCCGAGAAACAACAGCTTCTTTACGCCGAAATCATGGCAGCATTTAACCACATTACACTGAATCTGCATATTTTCATAGGCAAAATCCGCCGGCGTCGTATTGTTCGCATTGATACCGCCCACCTTGGCCGCGGCCAGCACAACAATGTCCGGCCTCTCCGCTTCAAAAAATGCCCTGACATCCGCCTGACTGGTCAGGTCCAATTCCCTGTGCGTTCTGCCGATTACATTCTCATATCCTTTTTCCTTCAGATTTCTGACAATCGCGCTTCCTACCAGTCCTCTGTGACCTGCCACATAAATTTTATCTGTCTTTTCCATTCTTCTACCTCCATGCCGCAGCCTGCCCGCGGCTTACATCCATGCCTGTTCTTCCGGACAGCGCTTACCTATTCCCTGTAGCAAAATCCCGCTCCGATATCTGTTCCCCTCAGCCTGACAGCCGCCGTCGCCGGTGATGACGGAAAACTTTCATATCCTGTCTGGTCCCCGGAAACCGGCCTGTAAAAAAGAACTCCGTCTATTTCATAGCTTTCCGTTTCATAATTGTCATAATCCTTCTGGCACAGCCAGTAATCATTGACATAAGACGAGACGATCTCTCTTCCGAAAGCCGCCGCCTTATAAACAAGAAACAGACTGATCAGAAGCATACATGCCTTTTCCATATGCCTTCCGCATTTCCGTCCTGTCCGGTGAGATTCCTCGAAAAATTCCGTACAGACATCTCCCCATACAACAGCCGTTGTCAGATAAACATATACGCATCCATAACGAATTAACGGCGAGCTAAACAGCCAGAAGAGAAAACAGAGCGATACCACCGCTTCCGGAAAAAGATGTTCTCCCGGCGCTTTGCCTTTTCTCACCGCCCATCGGACGAAACGCAGACCAAAAACCAACACTGACAAAACCGCCGCCAGAACGAAAATCTTCTCCGTTCCGCCAAGCCCCCGAAACCAGCCCGGCATCCATTCCCACACAGGCAGGCCATATTTTGTCACGTCGCTGTATCCTCTGCCCCAGACCTGTATTTCTCTGGCATCATATGCGGCAATTCCCTCCGGAATCTTCCAGTCCACCCGAAACATATCAATTCCGGTAAACGGATAAACCAGCCAGCCGGATAAAATCACGTTTCTGATCAGATAAGGCAGTACGGTCAGGATACCGAGCCCCAGATAAATGCCGGTTTCCTTCCACCGTCTCTCCCGCAGTAAAGACAGCGCCGGTTTCAGCGTAAAGAGAACGATAAGCGCCGCGGAAAGCTTGACGGTCAGCAGAAAAGCGCTGAGCACACACAGCATTGCAAACGGGAAAATCTCTTTTTCCTCCGCTTCCAGCAGGTCCATCCAGCGGATAATCAGCCAGAAAGCCATCAGCACCATGAAATAATCCGATGCCGGCGAGATCATCTCGTCAAAAATCATCAACAGATAGTAAATTCCCATCACTCTGGCGAAATCGGACGGGCGCAGACGACGTTTCCCCACCGTCCGGACCGGCTCCAGGCAGAGCGCCGCCACCGTCAGCGCAAGAAACCCCGCCGCGCAGTGATAGGACTGTCCGCCCAGAAACACCATACTGTAAAGTGCGGACAGGGCAAAAGAGGAGCTGTTATAGGCAAGCCTGCAATGCAGGTTTCCAAGTCCTTTTACCACACCGTACTCTTCTATCCACCGGATGCTCTGGGCATGATATAAAGCGGTATCATAATGCAGAATGCCTCTGGAAGTCCCATACGCGAAAAGCAGAAACAGCAGCAGGAATCCGGTCACCCCAAACCAGGCCTTCCTTTCGGAAGTTTTACGAAGCTCCCCAAAGTCCCGCATTCTCTGCCGCCAGTCTTTAATCAGTCTGTCCCTGCACAGGAATGCGCTCCCCAGACAGACGGCACAAAGCAGCAGCCCCGCTGCCGCTCCCACCGGCGCAAAGAGACTGAAAATCTGCGCATAGACCGCAGCCCCTGCCAGACCGCACATAGTAAAGCTTCCAAACCATTTTACGGAATAACCGGTAAGCGCGGAAAGCCCCGTCAAAATACCGTATCCCAATAAAAATGTGGTAACGGCCATATAGAACCAGTTCAAGATTACAGACAGCATGTTATTCCCCAGTAAAGCATTCTTCTATTTTCGTTTTTTATTTTTCATTTTTCTTCTGTTTTTTCTTCTGGTATTCCGCACAGCTCATGCCCGCGATTTCCTTCAGATCAGCTTCCATCATCATCGCGACAAGACCTTTAAAATCTACCTTGCGCTTCCAGCCAAGCTCTTTTTCCGCCTTCTGGCAGTTCCCCCATAAGAACTCAACCTCGGCCGGCCGGTAGAATTCCGGATTCACATCCACCAGAAGCTTACCGGTTTCCGCATCGTAGCCTTTCTCGTTCACGCCGGTTCCTTCCCATCTGATCTGAATGCCAAGCTCCGCAAAAGCTGCTTCCACGAATTCCCTGACCGTATGTGTCTCATTGGTAGCCAGAACATAATCGCCCGGCTTGTCCTGCTGCAGCATCAGCCACATACCCTCAATATAATCGCCTGCAAATCCCCAGTCACGTTTTGCGTTCATGTTGCCGAGAGACAGCTTTTCCTGACCGCCCGCGATGATATTCGCGATGGCCAGCGTAATCTTTCTCGTCACGAAATTCTCGCCTCTCCTCGGAGATTCATGGTTAAACAAAATACCGTTGCAGGTAAACATATTATAGGACTCTCTGTAATTGACCGTGATCCAGTATGAATACAGCTTCGCCGCACCATACGGACTCTTCGGATAAAAGGGCGTCGTTTCGCTCTGCGGCGCCGTCTCCGGAATTCCGCCGAACAGCTCCGATGTGGACGCCTGATAATACCTGCAGTTTCCGCCATTGACGCGGATCGCCTCAAGCAGCTTCAGCGTGCTGACGCCGGTCGCCTCCGCAGTATACTCCGGCACCTCAAAGGAAATGCCCACATGCGACTGCGCCGCCAGATTATAGACTTCTGTCGGACGGATCTCCGCGATCAGGCGCATCAGATTGCTGGAATCCGTCATATCCGCAAAATGCAGGAAAAATTTGATTTTATAATAATCGGACTGAATGATATGATCAATTCTTGATGTATTCGTAATACTGTGGCGGCGGATCAGACCATGCACCTCATATCCCTTCTCCAGCAAAAATTCTGCCAGATAGGAACCGTCCTGACCTGTAATTCCTGTTATAAGAGCTATTTTCTGCATATTGATGAAATCTCCTTTTTTGATTTTATACATATCTTGCTATTCCATATGGGAGTATACTATTGTATAATACAAGTATCAACATAAAATATTGCCGCATAATGGTAAAATATTGCTATTCAAAAGGAGCATGAACCCCAAATGGCCAAATCCACTTCCAACCGCATTATCGCAACCCCCTCTTCCTATGCCAGAGAGCATTATTTATATGTGCAGGAAGTGGGCACGCTGCAGAGTCTGGAACCGCACATCAGCAGCCGCCAGAACCTGAACTCCTTCCTGTTTTTTATCGTATTAAAAGGCAGCGGATGCGTTTCTTATCATGATTTAAGCTTCAACATTACCGCCGGTGACTGTGTATGGCTGGACTGCACGAAGCCCTATTCCCACGAAAGCAGCGCATCCGATCCCTGGAGCCTTATGTGGGTGCATTTCTACGGAAAAGAAGCTCCCTGTTTCTATGGAAACTTTCTGAAACAATCCTGCCCGTTTCTGTTCCGTCCTCAGAATACAATCGCTTTTACAGATATTCTGCATCATTTATACCAGATTCATTCCTCCAAGCCGTCCCTGATGGAGCTGTATGCAAACCGCTATCTCACGGACCTGATCACCCTGTGCTTTTCCGCCGGTCTGCCGGAAAGCGGGGAGTCATCTTCGATCCCGGAAAAACTGAAGCAGGTGCATGATTATCTGGAGGAATCTTTTGCGGAAAAAATAAATCTGGAAGAATTATCTTCCAGATTCTTTATCAGCAAATTCCATCTTTCCAGAGAATATAAAAAAATCTATGGCACCACGATCGGAAACGATCTGGCCTCCAAACGCATCTCCCACGCCAAATCCATGCTCCGCTTTTCCAGCGCGTCCATCGAAAGTATCGCTCTGAACTGCGGTTTTCAGGATGCCGGCTATTTCATCAAAGTGTTTAAAAATGCCGAAGGCATGACCCCGCTTGAATACCGGAAAAAATGGTAGCGCCCGGATACCGGCCAAAGACGCTGATATAAAGCTTTTCAAAAAATCTGATATCCGGCAATCATGAGCTGGCAGGTGATCAGTCCCGTAATGATGCCGAGAATCGCGCCCATCCATACCTGAAGCGGCGTATGGCCGACAAACTCCTTCAGCTTATCCTCCATTGACATCTTCGTGCCCATTTCCCGAAAAAGGGCCATCATTTCATTCAGCACTCTTGCCTGAATTCCGGTTTCCCTTCTCACTCCCATCGCATCGTGCATAACGATAATTGCCAGAATCACCGCGATGGCAAATTCAAAGCTGCCGCCGCCATACCGAATCCCCGCCGCCGTAGCCAGTCCGCATACGGTCGCGGAATGTGAGCTCGGCATACCGCCGCTTCCAACCATACGCTCCCACAGAAATTCTTTATGAATCATAAAATGAATAATCGTTTTCAGCACCTGCGCCACGAACCATCCCATGACCGCCGCAACGAACACCGGATTCTGAATCAGTTCCTTCAAAAAAATCATTTTATCCTAAACCCTTCACGTATTTTTCAATCGCCTCATGCCAGTCCGCGAACATGAAATCCGACGTCAGCTTAAACATATAATTTTCAAGTATCGAATAGGCCGGTCTGGCTGCCGCCGCACCGTATTCCTCCGTGGTAATCGCTTCCACCTCCGTCTTTTTTCCGGCAAGACGGAAAATTTCCTCTGCGAACTCCGCCCAGCTGCAGTCGCCTTCACAGGTTCCATGAAAGAGTCCGTAATTTTCCGTCGGAAGCAGATACGCAATGGCCTTCGCCAGCTCCTCCGCACTTGTGGGCGAGCCGACCTGATCCTTTACAACGCGTACCTTATCATGCGTCTCGGATAATTTTAACATTGTCTTTACGAAATTTTTGCCGTCCCCGTAAAGCCACGCCGTCCGGATAATAAAATATCTGTCCGCAAAATCTTTCACGAAATTTTCTCCCGCGAGCTTGGTCAGCCCATACATTCCCTGCGGCCCTACCTGATCGAATTCCGTATAGGGTCTCGTACCTTTCCCGTCGAAAACATAATCCGTCGAAATATGGATCAGCTTCGCGTCCATTTCCGATGCCGCTATGCTCAGATTTCTCGCACCTACCGCATTGATCTTATAGGCCCTGTCCCCTTCGCTTTCACAGGCATCCACCGCCGTATGCGCCGCACAGTTTATGATCGCGTAAGGCTTTATCTCCCTCGCAAATGCCATAACCTGATCGATACTGGTTATATCCAGTTCCCCCACATCCGTATTGACCAGCTCATAGGTATCATTCCCCGCATAAAGCGCATTAACAGCACGTCCCAGCTGTCCGTTACAGCCTGTCACAATAATTTTCTTCATCGCTCAATATGTCCTCCATATTTCTGAATACACTGCTTTTTTAATCATACATCCAATCCGCGGTATTTGTAAAGAATGGAATCTCGACGGTCTGTCATTTCGCCCTTTTTGTGCGGTATCTGAACCCTTTTTTTCATCTTTTTTCTAGTGACGCAACAATTTTCTTATGATATACTATCAGAAGCGGTCTGAAACAGGCCGCGCCAAAAAGAAAGAGAGGATTTAACATGAAAAAATTACAGGTAATTCTTCTTGCGGCTTTGTCCTCCACTCTTTTATTGTCTGGTTGTGGTGATAAACAGAAAGAACAAAAAGAGGAGGTTGTCAAACCTGTTGTGGAACAGGTGATCGATGAGCCTGAACCCGCAGACAGCCCGGAAGAAAAAGAAGAGGCACCGGAGCCGGAAACACCGGAAGAAGAAGGCCCGCCGGAAGAGGGAATGGTTCGCAGCCGCGTTACAAATGAATGGGTGTCGGAGGAAGTGAATAACACGCGCCCCATTACCGTTATGATTCCGAATACCAAGACGGCCGCTCAGTATGGGATTTCCAAAGCCGATGTCTTATATGAATGCAATGTGGAAGGAAGCATCACAAGATTAATGGCTTTATTTCAGGACTGGAGCGATTTCGACAGACTCGGCAATGTCAGAAGCTGCCGCGATTACTACATATACTGGTCTTTTGAATGGGATGCCATCTACATCCATTTCGGCGGTCCTTTTTACATCAACGAGGTCATCAGCCGCCCTGACACTCAGCACATCGACGGCCTGACAAGCAGTAATTTCTGGCGCGCCAGCGATACGGGCAGTTCGACGGATAATGCCTATCTCGATACGGAAGGCATCATGGCCGATGTCAATAAACTGGGGTACGATCTGAACTATCGCGACGGTTATTCGGATGAGCAGCATTACCTCTTTGCACCGGATAATGATCCGAATACACTGGAGCAGTACGGCGATGCGATCGCTGCCGGTAAAATCGATATGTCGCCCGCATACCCGGTAACAAATTCCTATTTCGTCTATAATGAGGAAACCGGACTGTACGACAGATTCCAGCATTTGTCCGGCGCTGCCGACGGCCCACATGTGGATAAGGCAAACGGCGAACAGCTTTCCTTTAAAAATGTGCTGATTCAGAATACTTACTTCGAGGTGCGCGACCAGAAAGGCTATCTCGCCTTCCAGTGCCATGATACCACAAGAGACGGCTGGTTCTTCACAAACGGCAAGGGAATCCATGTAACCTGGAAAAAGACCTCCGATTACGGCGCAACAAGATATTATGACGACAACGGAAATGAAATCGAATTAAATACCGGAAAAACAATGATATGTATTGTAGAGGACGGAGATTCCTTCCTCGTGGACGGTCAGAGTATTTCTTCCCGATAACAAATCGAGCGAAGCTCGATTACGAGTTTGCTCCGCAAACTCGTGCAGGAACGAAAGAATTTCCTTTTATAACAAATCGAGCAAAGCTCGATTACGAGTTTGCTCCGCAAACTCGTGCAGGAACGAAAGAATTTCCTT
>CALDLG010000207.1 GCA_937910785.1 uncultured Lachnospiraceae bacterium
TTAAGTATTGATTTTTCAAAGTGAGAGTCCCGCTTTAGGTGTGGGAAGTTTGAGTAAATAAGCAGGAGAGTGGATACACTGGTGGGAAAATTGCCGGATTTTTTATCGGGGATCAATTGGACAGAAAGCATTAAAACGGTCGTGGAAATGATATGGAAGGATTGCTGCGCGTTTCTGGAGAACTATACGGAGGCAGGTCTGAAGGCAGGAAGCGCGGCCGTACTTCTTTATCTGCTGACGGCGGTCTGCAGGGGCGCTTTCGAAAACCTTTCTTTAAAAAGCATCATCCGTTTATGCCGGAAGACCTCGTTGGCTGCGCTGCTTGGATTTTATTTCTGCATGGTTCTGGAGATAACTGTTTTATCAAGAGAAGCCGGAACAGAGTATATATTGAATCTGCTGCCCTTTGGGACATGGGAAACGGGCCTTCGGTATACGACGCTGTGGGTGGAAAATATTCTTCTGCTGATGCCGCTTGGAATTTTACTTTATCTATTATGGGAACCCTTTCGGCGTCCCGGCCGTTCAATTCTTATGGGGTTTCTGTGCAGCGTGGCCATTGAGAGCGTCCAGCTGATCACGAGGCGCGGAAAATTTGAGCTGGATGATATTATGAACAATGTGCTGGGGATGCTGATTGGCTTTTGGCTTTGCAGAGGCATGCACGGGGCGCGGCCTTCCCATTGATGATCTGTGCCGGGGGGGATATGACAGGCATGTGTAGAATCGAAGATTTCCATTTGTTCTGAGTTTGTGCGGATACGGAAAGAATAACAGGAGAATGATAAAAGGGGCGTTGGCGGTCTGCCGTCACGCCCTTTATCTGTGTCCGAATTTGTGTTATGCCGGTGTGGAATTTTCATGTATAATATGTTAAAATTGTCCATATTGCTAAAAGCGGACGTAAGGGGCCGGGAAGCGGTCCGGACGGACCCTGAGGCGTAAGGAAAGGAGAAGGAAAAGACATGATTGGAAACGGAATCAGTCCATATAAATGGTGGAAGCTTCTGGCGCTGCTTCTGCCGGCGGTTCTGCTGGCAGGCTGTGCGGGAAGCGGCGGAGAGGAAACGGGAGAAACGCAGAGTTCGGTCCAAACCGGCGATTCGCAGGACGAGACGTTGTCATTTACGGATGAACTGGTTAAGCAGACCGACTTTGAAGCGCATGATGTGGAAGGCAATACGGTTCAGGTTTCTTTGGATATGTTTAAAGAATCGAAACTGACGATGATCAATGTCTGGGCGACCTATTGCAATCCCTGTCTGAGAGAGATGCCGGAGTTAGGTGAGCTGGCGCAGGCTTATGATACGGAAGACTTCCGAATCATCGGCATTATCAGCGATGTGCCGGAGAACGCGGATCAGGAAGCGATAGATATGGCCAAAGAGCTGATCGGGATGACGGGAGCGTCTTACACCCATCTGCTGATCAATGAATCGATGTATCATGCATTGTTGGAAGATGTATCTGCCGTACCGACGACGTTCTTTTTCGACGAGAACGGTACTCTGTTAGATACCGTGGTGGGCGCGATGGATAAGGCGTCATGGGAGGATAAGATCAATGAATATCTGGGAGAAGAATAAAAAATACGGATGGCTGTACGGAACGGTTCTTGGGATATTATTTCTTGGTGTCGGGGCCCTACAGGGGCACCTGGCGGACATCTGGCAGAAAGCGGTCATGATCTGCATGGAGTGCATCGGGATTGGATAAGACGTAAGAAACGAATAAATGTATGGTGATTGGGGAGAAAAAGAAAAGGCAGAGGTTATCAGAACGATGATTCAGAAAATACGGTTGGCGGCACAGCTCCTTTTTACGGTAATTACAAACGGATATACCTACGGTTTCCTGAGCGGAAAGATATACCGGGGCGGATTGAAGTATGTCTGCGCGCCCGGCCTGAACTGTTACTCCTGTCCGGGGGCGCTGGCATCCTGTCCGATCGGGGCGCTGCAGGCTTTGCTGAATCAGAGGGGATTTCGGATTCCGTTTGGAGCGCTGGGGTTCTTTTTCCTGTTCGGAAGTCTGCTTGGAAGGTTCATCTGTGGATGGCTGTGTCCGTTTGGACTTGTGCAGGACCTTTTATACAGGATTCCCTTTTTCCGGAAAAAGAAAACGCTGCCCTTTCATAAATATCTGAAATATGGAAAATATGCCACCCTCCTGTTTCTTGTATGTATCGGCTCCATGTTTCTGTTCGGGGGATTTGCGAAGGTTCCGGCTTTCTGCAAATATTTGTGTCCTTCCGGGACACTGCTTGGAGCGCTGCCGTTGCTCGGCGCAAATGAAGGGCTGCGAATGCAGGTCGGCGGGCTGTTTTACTGGAAGCTTGGCGTTTTGATTCTGATTGTCATTCTGTCGATAAAATGCTTTCGTCCCTTTTGTCAGTATCTGTGTCCGCTGGGAGCCATTTACGGACTTTTTAACCGGTTCAGTCTGGTGCAGATTCATTGGGAAAAGGAGCGGTGTACTTCCTGCGGAGCATGCGAAAGAGCCTGTCCGGCAGCGCTTTCCGTAACCGAAATATCCTGTTCGCCGGAATGTATCCGTTGTGGGAAGTGTGTTGATGCCTGTCCGCAGAAATGTCTTCATTTCGGACAGAGAAAAATCTGATGGGAAGGAGTATCATGTTGGGAGACTATATGCTGGAATGCTGTGTGGACAGTGTGGAGTCCGCCGTAGAAGCGGAGAAGGGCGGAGCAGACAGGCTGGAATTATGCGCTGCCCTTATGATCGGCGGGATATCGCCTGGAATTGCGCTGTTCGAGCAGGTAAGGGAGCGATGCGCGCTTCCGGTACGGGTTCTTCTGCGGCCCCGGTTCGGAGATTTTCTTTATAGCCGATATGAATTCAATATTCTGAGAAGGGAAGTGGAGATTTTCCGGGAAAAAGGGGCGGATGGCATTGTGATCGGCTGTCTTATGCAGGATGGAAATCTCGATATGGAACAGATGCGGGAGCTGACAGGAGCGGCCGGAAATATGAAGATCACGCTGCACCGTGCGTTTGATGTCTGCGCAGATCCTGAGAGAGCCTATGAGCAGGCGGGAGAGCTGGGCATCGATGCGGTTCTGACATCGGGGCAGAAAAGCAGCTGTCTTGCGGGAATGCCCCTTCTGAAGAAACTGTCCGGGATACAGCAAAAGACCGGGGGACCAAAGATTATGGCAGGGGCGGGCGTGACGCCGGACGTGATCAGACAGTTTCTTGCCGAAACGGATATTACGCAGTACCATATGTCCGCCAAAAAGACGATTGACAGCGCCATGCGTTACCGAAAGGATAGCGTGCCGATGGGGCTTCCGATGATGGATGAGTACAGTCTTATCCGGACCGACGGGCAGGTGGTTGCAGAGGCGAGAAAGGCGCTGGATGAGCGTGAAGCAGACAGGAATGCACGAAGGTGAGACATTGGCGCCTGGGAAAAGGAGGAAAAGAAAATGGATGAACGGATACAAATGTGGCTGGAAGGAGAACTGAAAGAGTTTTCGGCGGACTTTAAAAGATTTAATGAGAAGGTCACGAAAATGATGTATCTGTGGATGGCAGTCAGTGTGGCTGGCATGACGGCGCTCGGATTTATCGTGGGGGGCGATGCGGCTTCCGTATTTAAGCTGCATTTTCCAATCGGCTGCGGCATTGCGCTGTTTATCTGGATCTGTTTTGTGGTTCAGATGAAAAGAGGATCGACGAAAAAGGTGCGTTCCGCATATGAGAGAGCGATGACGGAGGCTTTTCATTCCGAAGAGGATAAAGCGGCCTTCGTGCGGCAGATAGAATCGGGCAGTTTTGGCAAAACTGTTTTTATGAACACCGTCGTAGACCGATTTCCAAGCCGTTTTCAGGCGGGCAGCGAATATCTGATCTTCAACAGAGATCTGGCAGTCCGGTTTATCAGGGTGGCAGACATCGAAGATATCTATTGCAGAGAAGAAAAATCGAGAACGCGGTATCATCTCGGCGATTATAACGTTATCCAGAGTCTGACCATTGGAATCTCGCTGATTATTGAATATAAGAGCGGTTCCGCTTCGGAGAGGAAGAGCGGAGAAGACAGCCTCTATCTGGAGAACGGAAAACAGGTTGAAACAGTGTTTGAATATATCCGGAGATACTGTCCGGAGCTTAATGTATAGAATCTGACGGCGTACAGGGCGAAGGACGGTTCTGCGCGGAGACTATGTGAAGGAGGAAAAGAAACAGGATGTTGGAAACAGGAACAAAGGCGCCGGCGTTTTCACTGCCGGACCAGAACGGACAGATACACACATTGGAGGAGTATCGGGGGAAAAAGGTTATTCTTTATTTTTACCCGAAAGACAATACGCCGGGCTGCACGAAGCAGGCCTGTAACTTTGGGAATCTGTATCCTCAGTTTCAGGAAAAAGGGGCGGTGGTGATCGGTGTCAGCAAGGACAGTGTGGCTTCCCATAAAAAGTTCGAAGAAAAATACGGACTTCCTTTCACACTGCTTTCCGATTCGGAGCTGTCATGCATAAAAGCCTATGACGTGTGGCAGGAAAAAAAGAATTACGGAAAAGTGAGCATGGGCGTTGTGCGCACCACTTATCTGATCGATGAAGATGGCGTTATTGTGAAGGCTTATGGGAAAGTAAAAGCGGAAGAGAATCCGGAGCAGATGCTTGGGGCGCTGAAAGAACTATGAGGCTGTCTTAAAAGTAATTATCTTTCTGAAATCATAAACCGGCCGCCGGAGCAGGGAATCTGTCCGGCGGCCGGTTATCTGACAGGAAAGGCGGCGCTGTTGTGATTTTCGCGTCTCTGTCTTATGCAAACATCATTTCTACAAATTTTACCGCATATTCGCTCCAGAATGCCATATCGTGATTTCCACCGCTTTCCAGATAAACGTGCTCTACGCCGATGCTATTGAGAAATGCATGCAGTTCCCGGTTATTTTCCAAAAGAAAATCTTCCGTACCGCAGCTCATGTAGATTTCCGGAATTTTGCGGCCTTCCTCTTTTAGCTTTTTGACGAGTGTTTCCGGGTTATTATCGCTTTCCTCGACGGTTTCCAGATCTCCGAAGCACTCATGGTAATAAGCATAGTTTGCGACCGCATTGCCGCCGCCCTCTTTCATGTGCGCAATTTCGTGCACGATCAGCGCAGATGAAAGAGCCGCCAGCTTGCCGAATCTGTCAGGGTAGTAAAGCGCGGTGTGAAGCGCGCCGAAGCCGCCCATGGACAGCCCCATGATATAGGTTTCATCCGCGTTCATTGCAAGGCCGAAGGTCCTGCGGAGATAATCTGTCAGCTCGATTCCCAGAAAAGTACAGAACTGATGGCCTGTGGAGAGACCGTCAAGCCAGAAGCCGTTTTCACCGTTTGGCATGACGATGGCAAAGTTGTATTTTTCCGCCAGATATTCGGGAACCCAGTTTTCCGCGCTGCCGGTATAGCCATGAAGCAGGAAAAGGGTTTTTGTTTTTCTCCTGTTATACTCGGTGTCTTCATGAGGAATGTCCGCGCGTATGTCATTGGGAAGAAACATGTCAAAGGAAGTGGATCTTTTCAGGGAATTTGCAAAAAATTTTACATGGTAGTGTGCCATTGTTTTTCTCCTTTTTTAAATTATTTTGGGGCAAATGTATTGCTATTCTTTTTCACCAAGAAACCAGTCTCTGATCCATCGCCCCTGCTCGCTCAGGTCTTCTTCGTTCCAGTCAGAAAGCTTCGAACAGCCGGGGACAAGGATGCTGCTGGATTCGTTTTTGTTTGCGAGGTTCCAGCACAGATAGCTGACGTTGTATGTCTCAATTAATTCCTTCCATGCATTGGCCTGTTCCAGATCGACCGCACCGTTGCCGGAAGCGTCGCAGATGCCGAATTCGCTGACAAAGACCGGAAGGCCGCTTTCAATACAGGTTCGCATCCGCTCTCTGAGCCAGTCCGTATGAGTTGCCGCATAGAAGTGCAGGACATACATAATATTATCGTAATCAAGCGGCGCAGCCAGTGCCTGATCGATATCCTGGCTCCAGGTGGGCGTGCCGACAAGAATAACGGCATTCTTACTGTTGGCCCGGATTACGGGAATCACTTCGCCGGCATAGGCGCATACGCTCTCCCATGTTCCTGCATTGTTAGGTTCGTTACAGATTTCATAAATGACATTATCATAATCCGCATACTGTTTTGACATTTCGTCAAAAAAACGAATGGCCTCTTCTTTGTAGGTGAGAGGATTCTGATCGCTTAAAACGTGCCAGTCGATGATAACATACATGCCAAGCTCCGTCGCGTATTCCACGCCGCCCTGTATCAGCTTTTTCAGCTCCTCCTGACTGCCGCCAGTGCAATAACCGCCGTTTTCCGCGGTGTACATGGCGAGACGGATGCAGTTGGTGTTCCAGCCGCTGCGCAGGTATCGGAAGGTTTCCAGATTAATATATTCGGGAAACCAGGCAATACCGTGGGTGGACATGCCGCGCAGCTGTATGGGGTCTCCATGGCTGTCCGTTAATGCGGTTCCTTCCACATGAAGCGCGCCATGCCGGGCAAAGGGCGTTTGCGCACCGTCGGGAGTTTCCGGATTGATTGTGTTTTGGGTCGTTTCATTGTCCATGGGTTCGTCCTCCTTTGGGGTTTCGTCTGGGTTTTCAATTGCTTCCGTTCCGGTCAGGATGTCTTCATCCGTTGGAGAGACCGGGGCTGCTGCGGAGTAAGAAACGGCAGCAGAAGCCGGGGGTGTTGTTTCCGGCG
>CALDLG010000208.1 GCA_937910785.1 uncultured Lachnospiraceae bacterium
CTGGAAAGGGCATAGACTCATATGAAGGAACGTTTGGATGTGCTTTTGGTAGAAAAAGGAT
This sequence comes from uncultured Lachnospiraceae bacterium, assembly GCA_937910785.1. GTDB lineage: Bacteria > Bacillota > Clostridia > Lachnospirales > Lachnospiraceae > UBA3282. The sequence goes on from CALDLG010000208.1 coordinate 62, forward strand.
TCGCTGCTTCCAGGGAAAAGGCGAAGGCTATTATTATGACCGGTAACGTTTTCGTGGACGGACAGCGGGAAGATAAGGCCGGAGCGGCATTTGACGAAGAGAAGGTACGGATCGAGGTAAAGGGAGCCGCTCAGAAATATGTCAGCAGAGGCGGACTGAAGCTGGAAAAGGCGATGGAGACATTCGATATCAGTCTGTCCGATCTGGTCTGCATGGATATCGGAGCTTCCACCGGAGGATTTACGGACTGTATGCTGCAAAACGGCGCGGCGAAAGTTTATTCCGTGGATGTGGGGCATGGACAGCTGGCCTGGAAGCTGCGGCAGGACGAGCGGGTTGTCTGTATGGAAAAGACGAATTTCCGCTATGTGCAGCCTGCGGATATTGAGGACCGGCTGGATTTTGCATCCGTAGACGTTTCCTTTATTTCTCTGACGAAAATTCTGATTCCTGCGAGGAACCTTCTGAAAGAGACCGGACATATGGTCTGCCTGATCAAGCCGCAGTTTGAGGCCGGCAGGGAAAAGGTAGGGAAAAAGGGTGTTGTCAGGGAACCGGAGATTCACGAAGAGGTGATCGAAAAGATCGTGCTGTATGCAAAGATGACAGGTTTTACGGTGAACGGGCTCACCTTTTCGCCCATCAAAGGGCCGGAAGGAAATATTGAATATCTGATCTGTCTGGAAAAAAAGGCATCGCCTTCCGAGGAGGTAAGTCGGCTGACGGAACAGGAAGCCGAAAAAGCATTGCAGGAAGTGTTGGAAAAGGAAGCAGGGAAAGCATTGCGGGATGCGCCGGAGCAGTCCATGCGGCAGCTGATTGCCGATACGGTAAAGGAGGCGCATCGGGCGCTGTAGAAAGGAACGGAAAAATTGAAAGATTTTTTCTTGATAGCAAATCAGGCGAAGGACCCGGAGGGACAATATACCGAAAGAATTGCGGCTTATCTGCGTGCGCGCGGAGCGGAGGTTTCCTGTGTGGTAAACGGCCGGTCACTGGAAACGATCCATGCGCCCGAAAGAGCCGAATGCGCGATTGTTCTCGGCGGAGACGGAACGCTGTTAAAGGCGGCAGGAGATCTGATGGAACGTGAAATTCCGCTTCTCGGCGTGAATCTCGGCACACTTGGTTATCTGGCGGAGGTGGAGATCGGCAATATCGAGCAGGCTCTTGACAAGCTGTTAGGTGGAGACTATGTGGAAGAAGAACGGATGATGCTCGCCGGTCATGTATACCGGGATCAGGAAACTGCCGTTCGCGATTACGCACTGAATGATATCGTGATTTCCAGATGCGGTTCTCTCCAGATTCTTCATTTTCATATTTATGTAAATGGAAAGTTTCTGAATGGATACGGAGCGGATGGCATGATCGTGGCGACACCCACGGGTTCTACCGGTTATAATATGTCGGCCGGAGGACCGATCGTGGAGCCTGGGGCAAGTCTTCTGATGCTGACGCCGATCTGTCCCCATACATTGAATACGAGAAGTATTATTCTTTCACCGGAAGATGAGGTGACGATTGAAATTCCGGAGGGAAGGGAGAAGTCGGTGCAGACAGTGGAGGCGAATTTTGACGGAAACCACAGAGTCACAATGCGGACCGGAGACCGGATCGTGATCAGAAAAGCTTTAAAAACGACGAAAATCCTCAAACTCAATACGGAAAGCTTTCTGGAGATCTTACATAAAAAAATGAACGATTAGACGGAAAGAAAGGCATGGTTATCAACGTTATTATGAAGAAGAGCAGACACGAAAAGATCAGGGAACTGATCGGCCAATACGAGATTGAGACACAGGAGGAGCTGGCGGAAAGGCTGAAAGAGGAAGGATATCAGGTCACACAGGCGACCGTTTCCAGAGACATCAGAGAATTGAAGCTTTCCAAGGTGTCCGGTACGGACGGAAAACAGAAATATGTCATGTATGAGCACGAGGACAGCAGGCTCGGTGATAAGTATGCGCGTGTCTTAAAAGACGGCTATGCTTCCATGGGCGTGGCGCAGAACCTTCTTGTCATGAAAACCGTTTCCGGTATGGCGATGGCGGTGGCGGCTGCGGTGGATGCCATGAAAATGCCGGAAATTGTGGGGTGTATCGCCGGAGACGATACGATTATGATCGCCATCGAAACGCCGGAGGATACGAGATACGTTATGGACAAAATAAAGAAAATACTGCAGTCTGGAGAGTAAGGATATGTTAGTGAGCCTGTATGTAAAAAATCTTGCATTAATTGACGAAACGGAAGTATATTTCGGGAATGGACTGAACATACTGACGGGAGAAACAGGTGCCGGAAAATCCATTATTATCGGTTCCGTCAATCTTGCGCTCGGCGCGAAGGCGGAGAAGGAAATGATCCGTACGGGAGCCGATTATGCGCTTGTTGAGCTGGTTTTTCAGGTGGAAAAAGAAAAACAGCTGCAGAAAATCCGGGAACTGGAACTGCCCGTGGAAGAGGACGGAACGATTATCCTGCAAAGGAGGATCATGCCGGGAAAATCTCTGTGCAGGGTAGGCGGAGAAACGGTCAGTGTCAGACAGGTCAGAGCGCTTGCCGAAATTCTGATTGACATTCATGGACAGCACGAGCATCAGTCACTGCTAAAGCCGGTGAAGCAGCTGGAAATTCTGGATGAATATGCCGGAGAGGAACTCGTCTTGCCTAAAAAAAAGCTGAAAGAGCGCTATGAACAGTATAAAGAGGTCCTTGAGCAGCTTTCCGCGGAAGAGGTGGATGAGGAGACGAGGAAACGAGAGGCTTCTCTTGCGGAATTTGAAGTGCAGGAAATCGGGCAGGCATCGTTATCGGCCGGGGAAGACGAGGAACTGGAGAAAACTTACAGAAAGCTGGTCAACGGGCAGAAGATTCAGGAAGCGGTAAGAGCGGCGCATCAGCTGAGCGGTTACGAGAATGGCGGAGCAGGAGATGCCATCGGCAGAGCGGTCAGGGAAATACGCGCCGTCGCTTCTTTTGATGAGACACTGCGGGGCTTTGAGGAGCAGCTGCTCGATATTGACAGTCTGTTAAATGATTATAACAGGGCGGCGGCGGATTATCTGGATGGGCTGGAGTTCGACGGAGAATTGTTTGCAAAGGTCGAAAAGCGGCTTGACCTGATCAATCATTTGAAGGCAAAATATGGCAGTACGGTCGAGGAGATTCTTGCCTATCAGGAAAAGATGCAGGAAAAACTGGAAAAATATCAGAATTTCGATGCGTACAGGCAGCAGCTTCTGAGCAGGGAACAGGAATTGAAGAATGAACTTCTGCGCCTGTGCGCGAAGGTATCGGAAATCAGACAGCGCGGGGCCGGAAAGCTCGCGAAGTCCATGAAAAAAGCGCTGATTGATCTGAATTTTATGGATGTGGCGTTTGAGATCAGAGTTATGCCGGAAGAGGAACGGATCGGAGCGGGAGGCTATGATCAGGTGGATTTTCTGATATCTACCAATCCCGGTGAGGCGCTCCGGTCCCTTTCGCAGGTGGCAAGCGGCGGGGAGCTTTCCCGGATTATGCTGGCCTTAAAGACCGTTCTTGCGGATAAGGATGAAATCGAAACGCTGATATTTGACGAGATCGATACGGGAATCAGCGGTAAGACGGCCTGGAAAGTTTCCGAAAAAATGGGAATACTCGGAAAGAAGCATCAGCTGATCTGCATTACGCATCTGCCTCAGATTGCGGCGATGGCGGATACGCATTTTCAGATAGAGAAAGCCGTTACGAAGGATCGTACCGCAACAGGAATACGAGAATTAGAGGAAGAGGAAAGTATAAAAGAGCTTGCCAGAATGCTCGGAGGCGCCAGTATAACGGAAACCGTGCTGAGCAATGCAAAAGAAATGAAAGATTTGGCAAGAAAAACAAAACAATATTAAATTAAAATCGAAGTTTTTTCACATACTAAAAAGGACATACGCTTGTATGTTCTTTTTTTGGTGTGCCTGGCGGACACACGCTGACAACGGGAAGAAAGGAACATAAAAATGAATGACTATGATTATAAAATAAAGAGATATCGCGGATTTTTATATTTTTTGCTGGCCGGGGGCCTGATTGCGCTTTTGGCGGCTGCATATATGGACTATTGGAGAAAGGTGCCTTCTACCATTAAGATTCGTGCGGGAATCGAGCAGGAACTGGATTTTCATGTGCCGGTTTCCGGGGAGATTTATCAGGAGGAGGCGGTGGAAAGTCTGTCAACACATGTAGAAAGCCTGCATGTCAACTTTTCCAGAGGCGTTACGGTCAAAGCAAATGAGATCGATCATTATAAAATGGATTTAAAGCTGTTTGGAATCCTTCCTTATAAAAGTGTGGACATTGAGGTGATTCAGGATAAAACGCTGATTCCATCCGGGATTCCGATCGGTATTTATGTGAAGACGGACGGCGTTCTTGTCGTAGGAATCGGAGAATTTGAGAATCAGGAGGGCGAGACGATCTCTCCGGCCCGATACATTCTTCAGGCCGGCGATTATATTTTGGATGTGAATGGAGAAAAAGTGGAAAACAAGAAACAGTTTGTGCAGATGATAGAGGAGTCCGAGGGGGAGGACATGATCATGACTCTGCGGCGTGGAGAGGAAATTACGGAGGTAAAAATCAGACCGGAAGGGAATCCGAACGGTGATTTCAAGCTGGGAATCTGGATCAGGGACAATGCGCAGGGAATCGGAACGCTGACTTATGTAGATACGGATGAAACCTTCGGCGCGCTTGGACATGGCATCAACGATGTGGATACCTCCACTCTGATGCAGCTGGAAGAGGGCACGCTTTACAAAACGGAAATCATAGGGATTACACGGGGCCAGGACGGTTCACCGGGAGAACTGACGGGCTATATCGAATATGAAAACGAAAATGTGATCGGTGAGATTACGGAAAACACTGCGGAGGGGATTTTCGGAATCTGTAAGGAAGAGATCGTTACACAGACTTCTTTTGCGCCGGTTCCGATCGCCTTGAAGCAGGAAGTGGAAACAGGTCCTGCCCAGATTATATGTTCCGTAACCGGAGAACCGAAATATTATGATATAGAAATCGAAGAACTTCATCTGGAGGAGGGAAATGTCAACAGAGGGCTGGTTATCCGCATTACGGATGAAGAACTGCTTTCACTGACCGGAGGCATTATTCAGGGGATGAGCGGCAGCCCGATTATTCAGAACGGGAAGCTGGTCGGCGCTGTGACGCATGTGCTCGTACAGAATGCCGCCAGCGGTTATGGAATTTTCATAGAGAACATGCTTGTACAGTGAAACGGCACGACGGTCTTCTTTCGCGACAGGAAATACGCTGACGCGATGCCTAAATGTTCCATCGACCTTCCGTATTGTTTATAATAGGTTAAAAGGTTTCGCGAAGTAACGGAAGGTTGAAAGAAAGGCATGGTATTTATATGGAACAGTTAAATCTAACGGTAACAAGAGATAACGAAAAGGTATATCAGATCCTGAATAATCTGATGAGTGGAGATAAAGAATTTCAGATTATGATTACGGTGCCGTCCGGCAGAGCGGAAAGCGATCTGCCCCGGATAAAAGAAGACGTCAGAGAAGCGGCCGTTCATGATCTGGAAAAGGATGTTACCAATATGATACATGAAATCGGCGTACCGGCACATATTAAGGGCTATCAGTATCTTCGGGAAGCTATCATGATGTCCGTAGAGGATGTGGAAATGCTTGGCTCCATTACTAAGGTTCTGTATCCGACGATTGCGGAGAAATATCAGACGACCTCAAGCCGCGTGGAGAGGGCGATCCGTCATGCGATTGAAGTGGCCTGGTCCAGAGGAAAAATGGAAACGCTGGATGCGCTTTTTGGTTATACGATCAATACCGGAAAAGGAAAACCGACCAATTCCGAGTTTATCGCGTTGATTGCGGATAAGATCCGCCTTCAGTACCGGGGATACGGTAATTAAGGAGGAAACGGACAGAGCGTGAAAACGTGACAAAAGCGGGAAACCGGGGCGGAGCACGAAAGCCGGAAAAAGCGCGGAAACGGAGAATTGCGGATAATTATGGAAATTAATCCTTTTATTACAGGTGGAAATGCTGTATAATAACAGAAACGACTGGTTATATTGGAGGGTTATTTCATGAAAAAGATTTTGTTTGTTGCTTCGGAAGGCGTACCGTTCATCAAAACCGGCGGTCTGGCGGATGTTGTCGGCTCGCTGCCCAAATGTATTGACAGAGAATACTTTGATGTAAGGGTCATTCTTCCCAAATACACCTGTATGTCCCAGAAGATGAAGGATCTGCTGCAGTACAGAACACATTTTTACATGGATTTCCATTGGAAAAATGAATATGTAGGGATTCTGGAAGCGGAAGTAGACGGTGTAAAGTATTATTTTATTGATAACGAGTCTTTCTTTAATGGATTTAAGCCGTACAGCGATAACGCGCTGTTTGAAATCGAAAAATATGCGTATTTCTGTAAGGCAGCGCTGTCCATTCTGCCGGTAATCGATTTTAAACCGGATCTGATCCATTGTCATGACTGGCAGACAGGCCTGATTCCCGTTTATCTGAAAGAACGATTCCAGGGCGGTGAGTTTTATCGCGGCATCAAGACTGTCATGACAATCCATAATCTGAAATTCCAGGGGAAATGGAATGTAAAGGGGGTAAGGGAAATTACCGGACTTCCCGAATACTTCTTTACGGCCGATAAGCTGGAAGCATACAAAGATGCCAATCTGCTGAAGGGTGGTCTTGTTTATGCGGATGCGATCACGACAGTCAGCGATACCTATGCCGAAGAGATTAAAACGGAGTTCTACGGAGAAGGGCTGGACGGTCTGCTCTGTGCAAGGGCAAACGATCTGCGCGGTATTGTGAACGGCATCGATTATGATGATTTCAATCCGGAAACAGATAAAAATATCGAATATCCGTATAATGCGGTTAATTTCCGCAAGGAAAAGGTGAAAAACAAACGTGCGCTTCAGGCGGAACTGGGACTGGAGCAGGATGACAGGACGATGATGCTCGGCATTGTGTCAAGACTGACCGGACAGAAGGGATTTGATCTGATCGCTTATGTTATGGATGAGCTTTGCCGGGACAATGTGCAGATCGTCGTTCTCGGAACGGGCGAAGAACAGTATGAGAACATGTTCCGCCATTTTGACTGGAAATATCATGGAAAGGTATCGGCCAATATTTATTACTCGGATGCGCTTTCCCATAAGATATATGCGGCGAGCGACGCGTTTTTGATGCCGTCGCTGTTTGAGCCCTGCGGTTTGAGCCAGCTGATGTCGCTTCGTTACGGTACGGTTCCGATCGTCCGGGAGACCGGTGGTCTGAAGGATACGGTGGAGCCTTATAACGAATATGAGAGCACCGGAACGGGCTTCAGCTTTGTCAACTACAATGCGCATGAGATGCTCGATACAATCCGCTATGCGGAGCGCATTTTTTATGATAAGAAAAGAGAGTGGAACAAGATTGTGGACCGCGCTATGGCGGCTGATTTCTCATGGCATGTATCCGCGAAAAAGTATCAGGAAATGTATGACTGGCTGATCGGTTAGACAGCAAAAGGACGGATGGAAACGAAATATGGCACAACAAAAGAAAAAAGACAGTTTTGTGCTTCAGGCCGGCATTCTTGCGGCAGCCGGCATCATCGTTAAAATCATTGGTCTGATATACAGAAGCCCTCTGACCAGTATCATCGGGCTGGAAGGAAACGGTTATTATAGCAGCGCCATCAATATTTATACCATTATTTTATTGGTTTCTTCGTACAGTATACCCTCTGCCATTTCTAAAGTCATCGCTCAGCGGCTGGCTTATAAGGAATATCGAAATGCCCAGAGGGTATTTCAGTGTGCACTCATTTATGTGCTGGTGGTGGGGGGCATTGCGTCTCTCATTACTTTTTTTGCCGCGCCGCTGTTATTATCCGATATGCCCAATTCTGTTCCTGTGCTGAGAGTTTTTGCGCCGACGATCTTTTTTTCCGGTATTTTAGGGGTACTGCGGGGATACTTTCAGGCGCATGGTTCGATGACTCATACGTCGATTTCCCAGATTCTGGAGCAGATTCTGAACGCGGGCGTCAGCATTCTCGCGGCCTGGCTGCTGATCGGTACGGTGAAGAACGAGAGCAGCACGAAACAGGCGGTCTATGGAGCGTCGGGCAGTGCGCTCGGCACGGGAGCCGGCGTTTTAGTCGCGCTTTTGTTCATGTTCGGAATGTACTGGCTGAATGGAGACGTGATCCGGAAAAGGGTAAAGAGGGATCATACCGGGCATGAGGAGAGCTATCAGGAGATCTTCAGGGTCATTATTACTACCGTAACGCCGTTTATTTTAAGCACTTTTATCTATAACTGTTCCACTGTCGTCAATAACAAAATCTATAACAACATGATGATCGGCATCAAAGAGCTGGAAGAATCGCTGGTGGCAGTTCAGTACGGCATTTTCGCGACCCAGGCGATTTCCATCGTCAATATACCGATCGCTCTGGCCTCGGCGGTATCGTCCGCTTCACTGCCGGGGGTTTCCGCAACCTTTGCGATGCACAGGGAGAAGGAAACGAGGCGTAAGGTTACGCAGGCAACCCGGATGACGATGCTTTTGGCCATTCCTTCGGCGGCCGGCCTGCTGGTACTGGCGAAACCGGTCGTACAGTTCATCTATCCGCAGAAAGAAGCGTTGGATACGGCTTCCGGTCTGCTGCGCGTGCTGTCGGTTACCGTGATTCTGTACGGACTTTCCACTCTGACGAATGCGGTTCTGCAGGGTATCGGGAAGGTCAATATTCCCGTGATTCATTCGGCGGTCGCGCTGGTCGTACAGATTGGTCTCTTAATCGGCCTTCTTTACTACACGGATCTGGATCTTTATGCGCTGGCCATTGCCAACATCGCTTATTCTCTGCTCATGTGTCTGCTGAATCATGCTTCGGTCAAAAAATATCTTGGTTACCGGGAGGATATTCTGAAAACCTATCTGTTCCCGATCCTTGCGGCCGCCTGGATGGGAGCGGCGGCCTATGTTGTCTATGAGGGCGTATTTTATCTGGTCAGGCTGAACAGAGTTGCGCTGATAGCGGCAATGGGCGTGGCGGTATTCGTATATTTCGTGCTGATCATCCGGATGGGAGTGGTCAACGAGGCGGAGCTTAAGGCTTTTCCGAAAGGGGCCATGCTGGTGCGCATCGCCAAAAAAATGCATCTGCTGAGACGGACTGGAAAATGAAGAATTTTTCAGTTCTTTTTTGTCAATAGAATGTATAATTTCCTTTCTGATACAGATACTAAATCTGCATAAAAAAAATCAGGAGGGAACCCCAATGGCAAATTTATCGGAATTGGAATTACAGAATCTTCGTCATCTCATGGGCGGGTATGACGTAACACACTGCAAAATGAAAGAATATGCGGAATGCGCGAGCGACGCACAGGTGAAGCAGTTCTTTGAAAAAGGAGCGAAATCCGCAATGCAGAACAAGCAGCAGTTAATGGAATTTTTACGTTAGTATGAGAAAGGTGAAGGTGAATAAAAATGCAGATGCAGGAAAAAACGATGGTAGCGGATACTCTGACGGGAATCAACGGTGAACTGGTTCGTTTCGGCGAGATGATTCCTCAGACGGAGAACAAAGAGTTAAAGATGACCTTAAAGCAGTTTCGAAACGCATGTGAGCAGTCACAGGAAGAGCTGTATCAGATCGCGCGGGAGAAATCCTATTATGTTCCGGCCGCCAAGGCGACACAGGCGGAGATCGATCATGTGAAATCTCTTTTCACCGAGAAAACGATCTGACGGCGGTCATGCCGCATATAAGGGCATGCCGGAAGTAAGTAAAAAGTTCCCCAATACTGTATCAGGAGATGCGCCGCATCGGAATACGGTAAGGGAACTTTTTTACTGTTCTCAGGAATCAGCAACAATATATAACGGATGCTATTTTACCTGTTCCAGACCGCTGATGTCGGAATCGATGGCCATCGAATAATTCGTATAATAGATGACGAATCCGGGTTTTGCGCCGCCTGGTTTTTTGACGTTCTTTCTTTGCAGATAGTCGATTTCCACCTTTTCCTGTTCCCGTCCTTTGGAATAATAGGCGGCCAGCCGGGCGGCCTCCTCAAAGGTGCGGTCGGGCAGCTCTTTTCCTTCCGCCCGGACGATGACGTGGGAACCGGGAATTCCTTTGGCGTGGAACCACCAGTCGCTGCCGGATGCGGTTTTGAAGGTCAGCTCGTCGTTCTGGTAATTATTTTTGCCTACATAAATATGGAAGCCGTCAGAACTGATATAGTGGAAAGGCTGGCTTGTGATTTTTAATTTTTTGTTTCCGCCTTTTCTGCGGATATAGCCGCTTTCGATCAGTTCTTCCCGGATCTGCACCAGGTCGTCTTCCTGTAAGGCGATATCCAGAGCCGCCGAAATGGATTCCAGATGTTCTATTTCGTTTTTGACTTCTATGGTCAATTCCGAAAGCGCTTCGAAGGTGCGTTTCAGTTTGCCGTATTTGTCAAAGTATTTTTTGGCGTTTTCGGATGGAGTCAGCGTGTCATCCAACGGAATCGTTATGGTTTCGTCCGTATAATAATTCAGCGCCTCCATCGATTTTGCACCGGGCTCTACGCCGTATCCGTAAGTATTCAACAATTCTCCGTAGACGCGGTACTTTTCCCGCTTTTCGGTGTCTTTCATCTGCCGGCACTGTAAATCATATTTTTTGATATTCCGTTCCAGCGCGGTCTGGACAATTCTGCGCAGGTCCGCCGATTTCTGACGGATTCTTGTCAGGGTATTTTTCTCTTCGTAATAACGTTCCAGCACTTCGCTGATGGAAGCATAGGAAATGCTTTCCCTGTCCGCATAAAGCGTCAGGGGCAGTGCGGAAAATTCCACCGGATTTTTTTTCTCATAGATGATGTTGGGCGCAAAATCTCCGTCTATGATTTGTTTTAAGAGTGTTAAAAAGGTCTCAAAGAGCCGGTTGAGCGTTTCCGGCTCCTGTGCGTTAGCCGGAAGGTCTCCGTCCAGCCCCGCACGAAAACAGATCTCCTGTGCCATGACGGGCGAAAGACCGGTATAGGCGCAGTAGAGCGCCTTATAAAGCGGCATCGGCATGGAAGAGATTTTATCTGCGAAATCCTGTGATGTTCTGTCCACGAGGGAAAGCGGGTCCTGCTTGTCCTGTGTCTGCGGGATAAAATATTCCCGGCCGGGAAGAACTTCCCGCACGGAACTGACCATGCCGGAAATATGCTTGATGCTGTCCAGAATCATATTTTCATGGCAGAAAATAATGTTGCTGTGCTTTCCCATAATTTCAATAACAAGTGTTTTTTGACAGAGATCACCTAGCTCATTCAAATGCTCCAGACGAATCCGTATGATGCGTTCCAGACCGGGCTGGGTAATATCGAGGATTCTTGCATTTTGCAGATGCTTGCGCAGCAGCATGCAGAAGCCGGGAGCGGTCAGAGGGCTCTGTTTGTTTTTATCGGTCAGATAAACGAGCGGCAGAGAGGCATCTGCCGATAATAACAGTCGATATTGTGAACCGTTATTTTTGATCGTCAGTAGCAGCTCATCCGATTCCGGCTGGGCGATTTTATAAATGCGTCCGCCTGTTAAATTCTGATTTAATTCCTTTACAATGCTTGCAATCGTGATTCCGTCGAATGCCATGGCTGCCAGCCCCTTTCTTTTTCAACAATGTCAAGATTGTATCATATTTTAAGGGGGTTTTCAACTCACAAAGGGGGCTTTCCGCGCCGGATTTGCTTGACGGGGCTTTCTGATTATTCTATAATATTATAGATTAACCGTTTTATGAATATGAAATGATGGATACGATGGAGATCCGTTTGGAAAACGGCGGCGGATGAAGAGAAAGGCATGGTTATTCCTATGATTAAGAGCATGACCGGGTTTGGCAGAAGCGAAGTGGTCGAGAATGACCGTAAAATCACGGTGGAGATGAAATCTGTCAACCACAGATATCTGGATGTTAATATCAAGATGCCGAAGAAACTGAACTTTTTCGAAGCGGCGATCCGGAACGAACTGAAGAATTACATTCAGCGGGGAAAGGTAGATATTTTTATTACTTATGAGGATTATACGGAGTCCAATCTCTGTGTGAAGTATAATAAAGAACTGGCGGCCGAATATATGAAATATCTGGAGCGGATGGCAGAGGACTTTGCGCTGGATAATGATGTGAGGGTATCCGCGTTGTCCCGGTTTCCGGAAGTGCTGAGCATGGAGGAACAGACGGTTGATGAGGAAGAACTCTGGCTGATGTTAAGGAAAGCGGTTTCCCAGGCTGCGGAAGGATTCGTGGAGACAAGGATCAGGGAGGGAGAGAATCTCAGGGCGGATCTGACCGGCAAGCTGGACGGCATGCTGGCGCATGTGGAATATATCACCGGGTGTTCTCCGAAGATCGTTGCGCAGTACAGGCAGAAGCTGGAAGACAGAGTGAAAGAGCTGCTGGGCGATGCGCAGGTTGATGAGAGCAGGCTTTTGATGGAAGTGACGATTTTTGCCGATAAGGTATGCGTGGATGAAGAACTGGTACGGTTAAGAAGCCATATTGAGACGACGAAGGAGAGTCTGATACAGGGCGGAAGCATCGGCAGAAAACTGGATTTCATCGCACAGGAAATGAATCGGGAAGCCAATACGATTCTGTCAAAGACAACGGATCTGGAAATATCCAACCGGGCGATTGAACTCAAGACGGAAATCGAGAAAGTCCGCGAACAGATTCAGAATATCGAATAATGAAGGCAGGAACGGTCATTTGGGCAGATTAATTCATATCGGATTCGGCAATGTTGTGAATACGGGGAAAATTATTGCGATTGTCAGTCCGGATTCCGCACCGATCAAGCGCATGGTGCAGAAGGCCAAAGAAAGCGGCATGGCGATCGATGCGACGCAGGGCAGAAAGACGAAGGCGGTACTGATTATGGAGAACAGCCAGATCGTTTTGTCCGCACTGCTTCCGGAGACCATTTCGGGCAGAGCGCAGGCGGAAGACAAGGCAGCGCCGGAAAGTGGAGAGACAGATGAAGAATAAGGGTATTTTGATTGTAGTTTCCGGTTTTTCGGGAGCGGGAAAAGGCACTTTGATGAAGAAGCTGGTGCAGGAATATGATAATTATGCCCTGTCCGTTTCGGCAACGACCAGAGCGCCGAGGGACGGAGAAGAAGACGGAAGAGAATATTTTTTCCTGAGCAAAGAGGATTTTGAACGAAAAATCGAGCAGAACGGTCTGATAGAATATGCATGCTATTGCGGCAATTATTACGGCACGCCGCGGGATTATGTGGAAAAACAGCTGGATGCCGGCAGAGACGTGATTCTGGAGATCGAAATTCAGGGGGCTTTAAAGGTGCGGAAACAGTTTCCGACGTCCCTGCTCTTATTTGTTATGCCGCCGAGCGTGCAGGAATTGAAGCGCCGGCTTACCGGCCGGGGAACGGAGACGGCGGAAGTGATTGAGAAGCGTATGGTTCGCGCGGCCGAGGAAGCGGAAGGCATTGAGGAATATGATTATATTGTAGTCAACGATGATCTGGAGACCTGCGTGCGGGAATTACATGAAATTATCGTGGCTGCTCATAATACACCATACAGGAATGAGGAGTTTATTGAAAAAATCAGAGAAGAACTGGAAGTTCTTTCGAAAGGAGAAAAGTAATGTTACATCCATCTTACACAGATTTAATGAAGGTCGTAAACAGTGAGATCGAGGAGGGCGAGGAGCCGGTAGTCAGCAGTCGCTATTCGATTGTCATGGCGACTTCCAAGAGAGCGAGACAGATCATTGCCGGGGATGAGGCTTTTGTGGAAAACTATCAGGGGAAAAAACCTTTGTCCGTTGCCGTGGAGGAGCTGAATCAGGGAAAAATCAAGATTCTGAACGAGGAAGAAAACGGCGGCTATGAGTGATAAAATACTGTTTATTTCGCTGGGATGCGATAAAAATCTGGTTGATTCGGAAAGAATGCTCGGTTTTTTATCCGGGCGGGGGTATGGATTTACGGATGACGAAGCGGAGGCCGATATTGTTGTGATCAATACCTGCTGTTTTATCAACGACGCGAAGCAGGAGAGCATCGATACGATTCTGGAAATGGCGGAGCTTCGGAAAAGCGGAAAAGTGAAAGCGCTTGTCGTAACCGGCTGCCTTGCCCAGCGTTACCGGGAAGAGATTCAGGAAGAGATTCCGGAGGTCGATATGATCCTCGGTGTTTCGGCGCTTGATGAGATCGTTTCGGCGCTGGACCGGTTTTTTGAAGGAAAAAAAGAGAATTATTACGGAAGTCCGGACAGAGCGCCGCTTGCGGATACGAGACGGATTCTGACAACGGGCGGTCACTACGCATATTTAAAAATCGCGGAAGGCTGCGACAAGCACTGCACTTATTGTATTATTCCGAAAGTGCGGGGCCGTTACAGAAGCATTCCGATGGAAAGCCTTGTAAAAGAGGCGGAAACCCTTGCTGCGGAGGGCGTGAAGGAGCTGGTCGTCGTCGCGCAGGAAACGACTTTGTACGGCATGGATTTATATGGAAAGAAGACGCTGCCTGAACTGCTTCGGAGACTGTGCCGAATCGACGGGCTTTGCTGGATACGCGTGCTGTACTGCTATCCGGAAGAAATCGACGATGAACTGATCCGCGTCATGAAGGAAGAACCGAAGATCTGCCATTATCTGGATTTGCCCATACAGCATGGCTGCGATACAATATTAAGGAGGATGGGCCGCCGGACAACGAGGGAAGAACTGACGGCTGTCATCGGAAAGCTCCGGAGGGAAATACCGGATATCTGCATCCGGACGACACTGATCACAGGGTTTCCCGGAGAAACGCAGGAGGAACATGAAGAGCTGCTCTCCTTTGTGGATCTGATGGAGTTCGACCGTCTGGGCGTCTTTACCTATTCACAGGAAGAGGATACGCCGGCAGCGTCTATGCCGGACCAGATTTCGGAGGAGGTAAAGGAGACAAGGCGTGAACAGCTGATGGAATTGCAGCAGGAAATCGCGTATGATGCTGCGCTTGCCATGAACGGAAGGCTTGTGGAGGCCATGATCGAGGGAAAAGTCGTGAAAGAGGATGTCTATGTTGCGCGTACCTATAAGGATGCGCCGAACGTGGACGGCTTCCTGTTTATCAATACGAAAAGAGAGCTGATGACCGGCGATTTTGTGAAGTGCCGGATTACCGGCGCTTGTGAATATGATCTGATTGGAGAATTGGAAGATGAATTTACCCAATAAACTGACAATGTTCCGCGTTATCCTGATTCCTTTTTTTGTGTTGTTTATGTTGGTTGACATAACAAATATGGATAAATGGATTGCGCTGGCGATTTTCATCATTGCGAGTCTGACGGACCTTCTGGACGGCAAGATCGCGAGAAAATATAATCTGGTTACGAATTTCGGCAAGTTTATGGACCCGCTTGCGGACAAACTGTTAGTCTGCTCCGCCCTGATCTGTCTGGTGGAAATGGCGAAGCTTCCTGCCTGGATGGTGATTGTCATCATCGCAAGGGAATTCATTATCAGCGGATTCCGCCTGATCGCTTCCGACAACGGTGTTGTGATTGCAGCAAGCTACTGGGGGAAATTCAAGACCACCTTTCAGATGGTAATGATCTGTCTGCTGATTGCGGATATCGGAGCCATTAGTATAATTACAAATGTTATTGTATGGATTGCTCTGGTACTGACAGTCGTTTCGCTGATCGATTATCTGCTGAAAAATAAGGATATCATGAAGGAAACCAAATAACAGAACGCAAAAGGGAACAAGAGGTTGAAATGACAGTAGAGATTATTTCGGTAGGAACTGAAATTTTGCTTGGCAATATCGTCA
Organism: uncultured Lachnospiraceae bacterium; assembly: GCA_937910785.1. Classification (GTDB taxonomy): domain Bacteria; phylum Bacillota; class Clostridia; order Lachnospirales; family Lachnospiraceae; genus UBA3282. The sequence continues at coordinate 15,970 of CALDLG010000208.1, forward strand.
ATACGAATGCGGCATATCTGGCTGAAAAATGTGCCGCGATCGGACTTTCCTGTTATTATCAGGAAGTGGTTGGCGACAATGAGGAACGTCTGGAGGGTGTTCTGCAGACGGCGCTGGAAAGGGCGGACGTGCTGCTGGTATCCGGAGGACTCGGACCAACACAGGACGATCTGACAAAGGAGACTGCGGCGAAGGCGCTGGGGAGAAAGCTGATTCTTCACGAGCCGAGTAAAGCGGCGATCGAATCCTTTTTTCAGAAAAAAGGAATTGAGATTACAGAAAATAACTGGAAGCAGGCGATGGTGCCGGAAGGGTGTATTGTTATCGACAATCAGAACGGAACGGCTCCGGGAATGATCATAGAGGATAAGGGCCGGCATGTCGTGCTGATGCCGGGGCCGCCGAATGAGCTGATTCCGATGTTTGAGCATGCCGTGATGCCTTATCTGAATTCGCTTCAGCCGGGTATTATCTATTCGCAGACCGTGAAAGTCTGCGGCGTCGGAGAAAGTAAAGTGGAAGCGATGATTAAGGATCTGATCGATGAGCAGAGCAATCCGACGATCGCAACCTATGCCAAAACCGGAGAGGTGCATCTGCGTGTGACGGCCCGCGCGGAGGGCGAGAAGGAAGCGAAGAAACTGGTAAAGCCCTATGTGAAAGAGCTGAAGGGGCGTTTTGGCAATCATGTTTATACAACGCAGGAAGATGTGACGCTGGAAAAAGCGGTTGTCGATCTGCTTCTGGCCAATCATCTGACAGTCAGTACGGTGGAGTCCTGTACCGGCGGCATGCTGGCCGCAAGACTGATCAATGTGCCTGGCGTATCGGAAGTTTTTAAGACAGGATATATCACTTATTCGAATAAATCCAAGCGAAAGCTTCTGGGCATTAAGAAATCTTCGCTGGAAAAGCATGGAGCGGTCAGTCCTGAAATCGCGAAAGAAATGGCAAAGGGAGCCGCGCTTTTCGGGAAAGCGGACGTGACGGTCGGAATTACGGGAGTCGCAGGGCCGGATGGAGGTTCGGGAGAGAAACCGGTGGGACTTGTTTATATCGCATGCAACGTGTGCGGAAGGATTGACGTGAAGGAATGTCATTTCGGAGGAAGCCGGATGAAAATACGGGAAAGCAGTGTCTCCGCAGCATTATCGCTGATGCGGGAATCCATTCTTGCCTATTACAGCGAGGTTACTTTCGGGGCCAGGAAATAGGGAGCGCTGTCAGGAGGAAGCAGTGATCGGTTTGAGGAGACGAAAGGAGCAGGAAAATTAAAATGAATGATCAGGGACAACAGGGAGACGGAGAGCTTTATACGACACCGGATGTCTATCAGACGCAGACCGGAGAGGATATCTATCAGACACCGGATACGGAACCTGAACGATATGATACGGGCGGCGTATTTTCCGGGGAGCAGCAGGCCGGCAGCATGACATATCATACGTCGGAGCAGGTGGTATATGATGTGCCATACAGTACCGGTGACGCTGCGCCGGAGAGCCGGAATACATATGATTATGATTCGTCTGTGAACGGGCAGTATGAGAACAGCCGTTACGGAAGCGGTTCGTATGGGCTTGCTCCCTATGAAAATAATCAGTATGGGAACAATTCCGGCGAGAACGGCCGGTATGGAAATAATCCGTATGAAAACGGAGGCGTTCCATACGGGAATAATCCATATGGAAACAATGCCTATGGAAACGGAAGCGCTCCGTACGGGAATAATTCATATGAAAACAATGCCTGTGGAAACGGAGGCATTCCGTACGGGAATAATTCGTATGAAAACAATTCTTATGGAAATGGAAGCGGCCGGTACGGGAATAATCCGTATGAAAACGGACCCCATGGAAACGGGAGCGCTCCGTACGGAAACAATCCATATGAAAACGGACCCCATGGAAGCGGAAACAATCCGTATCAAAACAATGCCTATGGAAGTGGAAACGGCCAGTTTGGCAACAATCCTTATGGAAATAATCAATATGGAAATCCGTATGGTCAGGGCCCTTATGGGAATGGGCCGTACAGTCCGTATGCGGCGCCTGCGAAGAAGAAACATACCGGATTGATCATCGGGATTATTATTACGGTGGTGGTTCTTTTTCTGATTGCCCTGTTTGCTCTTTTTTATCATATGTTTGAAGCTATTTCGGACAAAGGCAGAACAGAGCCGAACGGCGTTCAGGATCATCTCTATGATAATGAATTTGATTATGACTACGATTATGATTATGACTACGATTACGATTATGATTATGATTATGATTATGATTATGACAGCGATGAGTATTATACGCTGCATGATGATATCAAGGATCTTTCCTATTCCATTAACTGGGAATACTTTGAGTACGATACGGATAATGAAAACGTATCGATTCTGGTAGATTATCCGGTCATAGTGGGAGATCATATTCCAAACGTGGAAAGGATCAATCAGGCGATTGCGAATGAGGTATCTGTTTTTACGGATTATTATGAAGAAGAATTCTCCAATTACATGAATGATGAAGGCAGCTATTTCAATGCTTATTCGACCGGTTATGTGACCTATATGAGCGAAGACGTGCTGAGTATCGTATTTTCGGAATATGTTTATACCAATTATTACAATTCCGTTTATCTGTTCTGCCTGAATATTGATATGGAGGACGGCGTGATTCTTGAAAATACGGATCTGATTTCCGTAGATGACGACTTTTCCGTAGATTTCCGGTATCGCAGCGATGAACAGAACGGAGTAATCGATGATCTGGACCGGATGTCCGATCAGGAGATTACGGATATGATGACCTCCCCGGAAAGTCTGATCATATTCTATACGCCGCAGGGCATGGAGATCGGTTTCAATTATGAGAACGGCTGGGTAACGGTCACCTATCAGGACTACAGGGATTATTTGAAAATATTCTAATTAAGTTAACGGGGCATCTTCAGAGAATGTTCGGGAGATGCTCCGCTGATGATTCTGCTTTGCATTTCCGGCATCTCGCCAACATTTCAAAGCAAGAAAAATAAAAAAAGAAAGAAAGGTGGGATAAAGGGTGATTTATTGTACTTAGAAAATGATATTATAGAAAAAACAAAAGTTGACATTGACAAAATCGAACATTTGTTTTATTCTGTTTACAGAACGGATGTTCTGAACGAAAAGGAGAACAAAGTATGGAAAGAGAAGAGAAATTAAAGGCGTTGGACGCTGCCATCGGGCAGATAGAGAGACAGTTCGGTAAAGGGGCGGTCATGAAACTGGGTGATCCGTCGGTACAGATGAATGTTGAAACGATTCCCACAGGTTCTCTGAGCCTGGACATCGCACTGGGACTGGGCGGCATTCCGAAAGGAAGAATCGTGGAAATATATGGACCGGAGTCCAGTGGTAAGACAACCGTTACCCTGCACATGGTCGCGGAGGTACAGAAACGGGGCGGCATCGCGGGATTTATCGATGCGGAGCATGCGTTGGACCCTGTTTATGCGAGAAATATTGGTGTGGATGTAGACAATCTGTATATTTCACAGCCCGATAACGGAGAACAGGCACTGGAAATTACGGAGACGATGGTGCGCTCCGGCGCTATAGATATTGTGATCGTGGACTCGGTTGCGGCGCTCGTTCCGAAAGCAGAGATAGACGGGGATATGGGAGACTCCCATGTCGGTCTGCAGGCCAGACTGATGTCTCAGGCTTTGAGAAAGCTGACCGGCGTGATCAGCAAGTCCAACTGTACGGTTGTCTTTATTAATCAGCTTCGTGAAAAAGTAGGCGTTATGTTTGGAATCCGGAGACAACAACGGGAGGCCGTGCTCTGAAATTTTATTCTTCCGTCAGACTGGATGTCAGAAGGATAGAATCTTTAAAGCAGGGCGGAGAAGTCATCGGTAACAGGACGAGAGTCAAGGTTGTTAAGAATAAGATTGCGCCGCCGTTTAAGGAAGCGGAATTTGATATTATGTTCGGAGAGGGTATTTCGGGTGTCGGCGATATTCTTGATCTGGCTGCGGAAAACGGCATTATTAATAAGAGCGGTGCGTGGTATGCGTACGGTGGAAATAAAATCGGACAGGGCCGGGAGAATGCCAAGCAGTATCTGAGAGATAATCCGGCGATCTGCGATGAAGTGGAGCGGAAGGTACGGGAACTGTTTAATCTGGAAGTACCGGAGTCCGATGAGAAAGAGGGAAAAGAAGAAAAAGAGAAGGCTTCCAAAGAAAAGAGCGAAAAAGCTGCAAAGGAAAAGCCGGGACAATAAGCGTATGATGATAACAGAGATTGCCGCAGTCACGGGGGCAAGATACAGAGTGACATTAGACGGGGAAATTAAATTTGCTTTATATAAGGGAGAACTGAATCGCTTTCATATGAAACAGGGCGGGGAGCTGCCGGAGGAGGATTATCAGAAAATCCTCCGGGAGATTCTGCCGGGGAGAGCCAGAATGCGCTGCATGAATCTTTTAAAGGCGAGGGATTATACCAGAAAGCAGCTGGAGGACAAACTTTGTCAGGGAGACTATCCGGCAAAGATCATTGAAGATGCGGTTGCCTGGGTCGAGTCTTACGGATATGTCGATGATGAACGGTATACGAGAAACTATATCGAGTATCACATGCAGACGAAGAGCAGAAGACGTATCGAGAACGACTTACGT
>CALDLG010000209.1 GCA_937910785.1 uncultured Lachnospiraceae bacterium
TATACTTCATCCAGAATACGGTCGATGTCCGCATCCGAATAGGCATCCTTCACAATGCCCGTGGTGCAGAACCATGTATGAATCTTACCGTCCGCCTCTCTGTACCAGTTATCGACCAGAATGACGCCGTCTCCGTTGGATTGATTATAACCGAAGTGATTTTCTTCATAAAATTTTTCCGCATAAATTCTGACGAACTGATTATACGGCACATCCGGCTCAATTTCTCTCGCGTATTCCTCCAGCGACTCTTCCAGCGTTACAAGAACGATATCGCAGCCCGTCTGTTTTTCCCGTTTGGCAATCAGTTCTTCCAGCTTCTTTACTTCTTCGTCCGTCAGAACTCCCGCCTTGTCAAATACACGCTGCGTCGTGGTACACGCCGTATTGGTCCTTTCATGCTTCCCCGACATGGCCGCCTTCGCGCCTTTGATGCTTCCGAGGATTACCAGAAGAACCGCAATGACTATAAAAATCCACTTAAAATATCTGAAATACTCTTTCACGTTACCCCTCCATGATACGGCTATAATGCACTGAGAATGGCGCTTACGAGATAAAAAATCGTGCTGACGGAAAGCATTACCGTCAGACTGTATGCCACCACTTTTCCTTTGGACACAGGCGTCTTTCCGGTCACTTTTCCGGTCTGTCCGTTCACATGGAACCGCCATGTTTTTCCTTCATATTGATACAGATACATCCACACCGGCATAAGGGCAAAGCAAATGCCGTTTCTGTGCAGATTCAGATTCCTGCGTCCCGGCCGGATACTGTTATATCCTCCGAGAGACCGCTGCATCAGCGACTCCGACGCATCCCGTACCTTTCCCTGAGCACGCCCTTCCAGCTCCGGTGCGCTCTGGTTATAGACTTCTCCTTCAAAACCGGACATGTATTTCGGATTAAAATCCTCCAGCTCCTTATATGTATATGGCTCCATCAGGTCCATTTCCCCGTCGTCCATCATGAAAGACGCATCCACCGGAACCTTATCGAAGTCCGCTTCCATCTGGCGGATAATATGATAGTAGGAAGTCTCCGTATATTCCGTATCCCCCTGTGTCCAGACTCTCACCCTGGTGCCTTCTCCCTCAAAATCGTAGTGCGTCTGATAATCGTACAGCCAGAATGGAACATAAATCCCCTGCATCTTTTCCAGACTTTTCCGTGAAAGAAAGCCGGCCGGCATAAAAGTCTTTTTCCGAAACTCCTGATTCAGCCGCTGTACCGCCATCTCTTTATTCAACTGAAAGGGCAGAATCAGATGCGGCTCATAAACGCCCCCGATTCTTTCGTCATGAATCAGATAGCTTCCGCAATGGGAACACCTGCCCGCCGATTCGTACTGACCGGGCGAAATCGGCGCACCGCAGTTTCCGCACTGCGTCAGAGAGCCTTCCCGCACGATATTCTCACTGTCCAGGCTTTCGCAGTGCGGACAGAACATTCTTTTTCTGGATGGCTCGTAAATCGTATTACCGCCACAATTCCTGCATTTATAGATCATTTAGACGTCCGTTTCCTCTCTTTGTTTATTGCAAACGAATTTTCAATGTTTTCCGGCCCGCCGCTTCCCGAAAGCGTACAGGCACAGGACAGCAAAAACAACTGTTATGATAAGATACCCGGCTACGGCCCCTGTTCCGGCACCGAAAATCAGCAGCATGGCTTCCCGAATACTTACCACGCCAAAAACAGCAAAGATTCCGAATGATATCGCGTTCAGAATGCCCGTCGGCATTTTGCTTTTGAGAACCACACCGACGATCAGGCCGAGCAGATCTGCCAGAATCAGGCCGAGCGTACAGCCCAGAAATACCTGAAATGCGCTCATAAAATGATGATTCGTATAATTGGCCGCAAGCGTAATCGCGGAAAGCTGTGTCTTATCGCCCAGCTCTCCGATGAAAAAAGAACCGAAAATCGCCAGAACGGGACCCACTTTGTGCTTCATCTCTTTTTCCTCTTCCCCCTCATCTTCCCCTTTCAGGGTCGAATAGGCAAACCAGAAAAAGGCAAGGCCCGCCGCAAGCTTGATGATTCTCATATCCAGATAGCTTCCAAGCGCAGCCCCGACGCCGACAGCCAGCACGTTCAGGAGAATCGTCGCAAGCCAGGTTCCCGTCAGAATATGGGATACTTTATACTTCCCGGCCATCGCCACGAGCAGAAGCTGCGTCTTGTCTCCCATCTCCGCAATAAAAATCGTTAACAGAACCGTCAGAAAAATTGTCATTGTACCGCTTCCTTTCTTTTGTCGAAAGAACCTTCGGTTCTTCCCTTCTTTGGCATAATTCCTGTTATAAAAACAGCGGGTACATTGCTGTATCCGCCTCTTTTACAGGATACAGCCAAAAATTACCGACTTCCTGTTACGCAAAAAAGACACATGCACAGCAATCCACGCCCTACATGAGTCTCATCAATTAAGATATACCAGGCTTTCACCAGTATGTTGATATACCGCACCTGACGGTGCCGACTACTCCCTCATTCGTGTTTGTATTATATCGGTTATGGGGGCAAACGTCAAGCGGTTTTCAGTCTTTTTCATAATTCTTTTTCATGACCTCGCTTTCGTGATTATGATTCTTTTCACGATTATAATTCTTTTTCGTGATTCCCTTCCTTTTTTTGAAATACCCCATTGCCCTGCCTGCCGAATTTTTATATACTAGTGGTAGCACTGCTAATATCTTATATGTCAGGACAGAACAGGAGTGAATTTATTATGGGTGGATTTTTTGGCGTCGCATCTAAGGAAGACTGCACTTTTGATTTATTTTTTGGCACGGATTATCATTCCCATCTTGGAACAAGGCGTGCCGGCATGGCCGTTTACAGTAAAGAAAACGGCTTCGACCGGGCCATACACAACATCGAAAACGCACCATTTCGAACCAAATTCGACAAGGATATCAATAAAATGCACGGAACATTTGGCATCGGCTGTATTTCCGATTATGAGCCTCAGCCGTTGATCATTCGTTCCCATCACGGTACATACGCCATCACGACAGTCGGTAAAATCAATAATAAAGAGGAGATTGTCAGACAGCTTTTTCAGAGCGGGCACGCACACTTTCTGGAAATGAGCGGCGGAGACATTAACGCGACCGAGCTTGTGGCCGCCATTATCAATCAGAAAGAAAACCTGATTGAAGGACTTCAGTATGCGCAGGAACTGATCGAAGGTTCCATGACCATGCTGCTCATGACGCCGAAGGGCATCTATGCCGCCAGGGACAGACTGGGCCGCACACCCCTTGCCATCGGGCGGAAGGATTCCGCCTGCTGTATCTCTTTCGAAAGCTTCGCCTATCTGAATCTGGGCTATCAGGATGAAAAGGAGTTAGGGCCGGGGGAAATCGTGATTGTCACCCCTGAGGGCGTCCAGACGCTGGCTGCTCCGGGCAGTGAAATGAAAATCTGTACCTTCCTCTGGGTTTATTATGGCTACCCTTCTTCTTCCTATGAAGGCATCAGCGTGGAACAGATGCGCTATAACTGCGGCGCGAAACTGGCGCAGAGGGACGACGTGCGGCCGGACATCGTAGCCGGCGTACCTGATTCCGGCACGGCTCACGCAATCGGCTATGCGAATGAATCGGGCATTCCTTTTTCCAGACCCTTCATCAAATATACGCCTACCTGGCCGCGCTCCTTCATGCCGACGATCCAGAGCAAACGGAACCTCATCGCCAAAATGAAGCTGATTCCGGTACACGATCTCATTAAGGACCGCAGTCTGCTGTTAATCGACGATTCCATCGTGCGTGGAACCCAGCTGCGGGAAACGACGGAATTTCTGTACCAGAGCGGCGCCAGCGAGGTACATATCCGTCCGGCCTGTCCGCCGCTTTTATTCGGCTGTAAATACCTGAATTTCTCGCGTTCCACTTCCGAAATGGAACTGATTACGCGACAGGTCATTCACCAGATGGAGGCGGATAATCCTTATCCGAATCTGACCTCTTATGCCGATCCGGAATCCGCACAGTATCATGATATGCTGGAAAAAATAAGAGAGAAGCTCAATTTCACTTCTCTCCGTTACAACCGTCTGGACGATATGATCGATTCGGTCGGCATCGATCCATCGAAATTATGCACCTATTGCTGGGATGGGCGCGAATAGAATACTTTTCGCGCATCCCGTAATTCTCGCAGTTTCTTCTAACAGCATAGGGACAGGCGCCGCCCTGACACCGGTATTCATCCGATCCGCGGCGCCCGCATACGGAAGCAGGTCTTTGGAGTCGATACTCATAAACCTTTTATATGCGTTTCATTTCAGGAAACCATTGATGATCTGCTCTTCCGCTTCCGCCTCCGTTAATCCGAGCGTCATCAGCTTCACGATTTGCTCTCCGGCGATCTTTCCGATTGCCGCCTCATGGATCAGGGCCGCATCCACATCATTTGCCTCAAGCTGAGGTACCGCCAGAATACGGGCATCGTCCATGATGATCGCGTCGCATTCCGTATGGCCGCTGCACGCCACGTTTCCGATGATGCGGGAATCAAACTTCTGACAGGAGGTATCCCGCGCGACCGAACGGGAAACGATATCCGCACTGGCTCCCTCTCCGTTCAGATACACCTCATAGCTGCTGACCGCCTGCTGGTCTTCGTGGGTCATCAGTCTCTCCCGGACGATCAGTCTGGCTCCGGCCTCCAGCTTCGCCGTCGTGGTCCTCGCGGTAGAGTCCACGCCCTTGATCTGCACCATCTCCATCTCCATGAAGCTTTCTTCTTCCATATAAACTTCCGTTCCCGGATTCAAAATACGCTTTCCGCTGCCCTCTCCGGAACCATAATGCTTCTCCACATATTTTACCCTGGCGCCTTTTCCAAGATAAAACCGGTGCATGCCGTCATGCTCCGAATCCTGCGTGCCACAGTTATCGATTCCGCAGCCCGCTACGATCGTCACGTCGGCTCCTTCCCCGACATAAAAATCGTTATAAACCATTTCCTTCAAACCGCTCTGGCTTAAAACAACCGGAATATGCACACTCTCATTCTTCGTCTCCGGTCTGATATGAATGTCGATGCCGCTCCCGTCCTCTTTGGAGACGATATCGATATTCGCCGTCGTATTCCTCGATTCCATCTGCCCGTTTGCCCGGATGTTATAAGCCCCTTCCGGCACCTCGTGCAGATCCGCCACCTCCGCCAGAAGCCGCTTCTGTATTGTATCGATCATGGAATTACTCCTTTCAATATGATTTGCCTGTGCATTGATTAACCGCCGCCGAGGTTCCGAGCAGTCCCGGAAGAATCTCCTCCCGCGTCCCCCTCTGTGCAACCCGGCCGTCCGCCACCACAATGATCTCGTCGGCAATATTCAAAATACGCTCCTGATGAGAGATCACGAGAATCGAGCCGTCCTGATTTCTTTTCTGCATCCGCTCAAAAACCTGAATCAGATTCTGGAAGCTCCACAGATCAATTCCCGCCTCCGGCTCGTCAAATACGGACAGTCTGCTTCCTCTTGCGAGAATCGTAGCGATCTCGATCCGCTTCAGTTCCCCGCCGGAAAGGCTTGCATTGACTTCCCGCCTGATATAATCTCTGGCGCAGAGTCCTACCTCTGACAGATAAGCGCAGGCATCCGCCACGGAAAGCTGTCTCCCGGAGGCAATCCGAAGCAGGTCAATCACTTCGATTCCTTTAAACCGCACCGGCTGCTGAAAGGCATAACCGATACCGAGCCTTGCGCGTTCCGTAATATTTTTTTCCGTAATATCGGTTCCGTCCAGATAAATCCGGCCGGAGGTTGGTCTTTCTATTCCCGCAATCAGTTTGGCCAGCGTAGATTTGCCGCTTCCATTCGGTCCCGTAATTACCGTAAACTTATGGTTTTCGACCGTCAGACTGATATCGCGGACAATTTCTTTCTGGTTTTCTTCTTCGGAAACTTCAAAAGAAATATTTCTTAATTCCAGCATAATAATCGTAACACTCCATTTCCGCCCGGCCCGTTTCCGGCGCCGGCGCTTTTTCAATTACTTATCATATCGCGTTTCCGGCATTCGCGCAATATTTTCTAAAAAAAGCTTCCAAAAGGGAGAAAAAGAACACCCAAAAGCGCAGGTCTGACAGCCTGCGCTTTCCAAATTGCTTTCCTATTTTCCGCTCAGAGAGCTTTTCCGGTAAATAATGTCATCCCGTCCCGGTCCGTTTGAAACCATCGTAATCGGATAACCAATCCGCTTCTCGATAAATTCAATATAGTTCCGGCAATTCTCCGGCAGCTCATCGTAATTTTTTATGCCGCGTATTTCACATTTCCATCCCGGTAGTTTCTCAAGCACGGGCTTTGCCTTTTCAAGCTTCGCGGTAACCGGAAAATCCGTCACTATCTCACCGTCTATTTCGTAGCCCACGCAGACCGGAATCTCATCCAGATAACCGAGCACATCCAGTACGGTAAACGCCACATCGGTTGCACCCTGTAAGCGGCAGCCATAGCCGGAAGCTACGCAGTCAAACCAGCCCATGCGGCGCGGACGTCCCGTCGTCGCACCGTATTCACCGCCGTCACCGCCGCGGCGTCTCAGCTCTTCCGCTTCCTCTCCGAAGATCTCGGAGACGAACGCGCCCGCACCCACCGCGGAAGAATATGCTTTACATACGGTTACAATCTGTCTGATCTCATAAGGCGGAAGTCCCGCACCGATGGCGCCGTAGGCCGCCAGCGTGGAAGAGGATGTCACCATCGGATAAATACCATGATCCGGGTCCTTCAGCGTACCTAACTGGCCTTCCAGCAGAATCGTCTTATTCTCCTTCAGCGCCCGGTAAAGATAAGCGGATACATCGCAGACATAGGGCTCTATCATATCCCGGTACCGGTGCAGCGTCCTAAGAAGCTCCGCGGGCTGAATCACCGGCTTATGGTATAAATGCTCCAGGATAACATTTTTCGTATCGCAGACCCTCTCTGTCTTCTCCTTTAACAGCTCCTCGTCAAAAAGCTCACTTACCTGAAAACCGATCTTCGCGTATTTATCGGAATAAAAGGGTGCAATTCCCGATTTCGTGGAACCGAAAGATTTGCCGCCCAGTCTTTCTTCCTCATACTGATCGAACAGAATATGATAAGGCATCACGATCTGACAGCGGTCGGATACAAGAATCTTCGGCATCGGTACATTCCGGTCCGTAATTGATTTGATTTCTTCTATCAGAATCGGAATATTCAACGCCACGCCATTACCGATAATGCTCGTAACGTGATCATAAAAAACACCCGACGGGAGCGTATGCAACGCGAACTTTCCGTAATGATTCACGATCGTGTGTCCCGCATTGGCGCCCCCCTGAAAGCGGATTACGATGTCGGCTTCCCCCGCCATCATATCCGTAATTTTTCCTTTTCCTTCATCGCCCCAGTTGGCGCCTACGATTGCCTTTACCATAATCCATTCCTCCAAGCTCTTTTTTATTTCTTACATTGTCATTATAATTTATTTTTATACATAAGTAAAATCAATATTTATTATATATTTAATAAGTTTTTATTATATCAAAAAAAGAGCCACTGCAAAGCAGATGGGGAATCATGTATTTCCAGACAGCCTATCTTCATGTACAAGTGATATTTCATATGAAAAGCTTCTGAACTGTTAATTTTGAGAAAATCTCCTTGAAAAGTAAGGGTTTATTGAATTGATTTTTAGAACTTACACCACTTTGACACCAATTCGACGGTTGACTCCTTTTTCAGAT
>CALDLG010000210.1 GCA_937910785.1 uncultured Lachnospiraceae bacterium
CGTATTGCCGAGTCCCTGCAGATCGCGTAATGCCGCCAGCAGCTTGTCATTGTCCCGCTGGTGCAGACCGATGCTCGGCTCATCCAATATATAGCACACCCCGACAAGCCCGGAACCGATCTGCGTCGCCAGACGAATTCTCTGCGCTTCTCCCCCGGAAAGACTTCCTGTCGCTCTGGACAGCGCGAGGTAATCCAGACCGACTTCGATCAGGAAGCCGATCCGCGCCCGGATTTCTTTCAGAATCCTTTTCCCGATCAGCTCCTGCTGCTTCGTCAGATTCATATCTCCGACAAAAGCGTGCAGATCTTTGATCGACATAGATGTAATCTCAAATATATTTTTATCACATACGGTTACCGCAAGCGACTCCTTTTTCAGACGCATTCCCTTACATTCCCGACAGGGCGTAATGCACATAAAGGTTTCATATTCCTGCTTCATGCCTTCGGAACCTGTTTCCCTGTATCTGCGCTCCATATTTTTAATCAGTCCTTCGAAAGCGATCGGATACACTCCTTCCCCCCGTTGACCTTTATAATGTACCTCAACCTTTCTTCCGTTCGTTCCATAAATAATCATATTCCGAACGGATTCCGGCAGCTCTTCAAAGGGGGTATCAAGGCTGAAATGATATTCCTGAGAAAGCGCCTGCAGGATAGCATTCGTAAAACTTCCTTCACTGCTGCTGGACTGCCATCCCATCACGCTGATGGCTCCTTCCCGAATGCTCAGGCTCTTATCGGGAATCATCAGGTCCACATCGAATTCCATCTTATAGCCAAGCCCGAAACATTCAGGGCAGGCCCCGAACGGATTGTTGAAGGAAAAGCTTCTCGGCTCGATCTCTCCGATGCTGACTCCGCAGTCCGGACAGGAAAATCTCTCGCTGAAGGTCATCGGCTCGCCGTCTATTACATCCACAATCATCAGTCCCTCTGCCAGCGCAAGCACATTCTCCATAGAGTCGGTCAGACGCCTTTCGATTCCTTCCTTAACGACCAGCCTGTCCACAATAATCTCGATGTTATGCTTTATATTTTTATCAAGCTTAATCTCCTCCGACAGCTCATACATGCTGCCGTCCACCCTGACTCTGACGTAACCGCTCTTCTTCGCCCGGTCAAAGACTTTGGCGTGTTCGCCCTTTCTCCCTCTGACAACCGGCGCAAGCAGCTGTATCCTCGTCCCTTCCGGCATGGAAAGAATCTGATCCACCATCTGGTCCACACTCTGTTTCTTAATTTCCTTACCGCATGACGGGCAGTGCGGTATACCGATTCTGGCGTAAAGCAGACGGAAGTAATCGTAGATTTCCGTAACCGTACCGACCGTAGACCGGGGATTGCGGTTTGTAGATTTCTGGTCGATGGAAATCGCCGGAGAAAGCCCTTCTATTTTCTCCACATTGGGTTTCTCCATCTGCCCAAGAAACTGTCTTGCATAAGAAGAAAGAGATTCCATATACCTTCTCTGTCCTTCCGCATAAATCGTATCAAATGCCAGAGAAGATTTTCCGGAACCGGAAAGTCCCGTCAGCACTACAAATTCATTTCTCGGAATGTCCAGATCGATATGCTTTAAATTATGCTCGCTGGCGCCTCTTATTTTAATATATTCTCTCGGTCTTATCTTTACTGCATCTGCCATTTTGATAACCGCGCTCCTTTCCGTTCTCATCCGTCTGCCGCTTTATCCGGTCTGTGCCGGTTTTTCATGCCCGAATCTATTGCTCCATATCATGCAGAAGCTTTTTCAGTTCCGCCATCTGGTCGCGCAGACCGGCCGCTTCCTCAAAGTTCAGATCCGCAGCCGCTTTCTTCATCTTCTTTTCCACTTCTTTAATCAGCTTCTCCAGTTCCTGTCTGTTCATGGATTCGGGATCTTTTTCAAATTTCAGTTCTTTTTTATCGATTACTTTGGAAATGCTGATCAGATCTCTGACCGCTTTCTGAATCGTCTGCGGCGTAATATTATGCTCTTCATTATATTTCTGCTGAATCGCCCGCCTTCTGTTCGTCTCCTCGATCGCCGTCCTCATGGAATCCGTCATCTGATCGGCATACATGATAACATGTCCGTCCACATTTCTTGCCGCACGCCCGATCGTCTGAATCAGTGACGTCTCAGAACGCAGAAAGCCTTCTTTATCCGCATCCAGAATCGCAACGAGCGATATTTCCGGAATATCCAATCCTTCCCGGAGCAGGTTGATTCCCACGAGCACATCGAATACATCCAGACGCATATCACGAATAATTTCGGCACGCTCCAGCGTATCGATATCGGAATGCAGATATTTCACCCGGATTCCCACATCCTTCATGTAATCCGTCAGGTCCTCCGCCATACGTTTCGTCAGCGTCGTTACAAGCACTTTATGCTTCTTTTCAACTTCCCGGTTCACCTCGGACACGAGATCATCTATCTGTCCTTCTACCGGCCTGACATCCACCTCCGGGTCGAGCAGGCCCGTCGGCCGGATAATCTGTTCGACACGCTGCAGTTCGTGCGCCGCCTCATAATCGGAAGGCGTCGCCGACACGAAAAGCATCTGGTCAATATGCTGCTCGAACTCTTCGAAATTAAGCGGCCGGTTATCCAACGCCGAAGGCAGTCTGAACCCATAATCCACCAGCGTTGTTTTCCGGGAACGGTCACCCGCATACATACCGCGTATCTGCGGCACCGTCATATGTGATTCGTCAATGATAATCAGATAGTCGTCCTTAAAATAATCCATCAGCGTAAATGGCGCCACGCCCGGCTCCAGACCGTTCAGGTGCCTGGAATAGTTCTCAATTCCCGAACAAAACCCCGTCTCCCGCAGCATTTCAATATCAAAATTCGTGCGTTCCGCAATCCGCTGCGCTTCTAACAGCTTGTCTTCCCCTTTAAAATATCTGACCCGTTCTTCCATTTCGATCTCGATATTTTTGCAGGCCGCGTGGATTTTCTCCTGTGGCACTACATAGTGCGAAGCCGGGAAAATAGCGATATGCTCCAGCGTCGCCCGGACCTGTCCGGTTAAAGGATCTGTCTGTGCGATCCGATCGATCTCGTCGCCAAAAAATTCAATGCGGATCAGATAATCTCCGCCTTCGGCCGGATATACCTCCAGCACATCTCCACGCACCCTGAAGCAGCCATAATCCATATCCATATCGTTTCGGGTATACTGGATATCGATCAGCTCCCGGATAACCTGATCTCTGTCCTTCGTCATGCCGGGTCTCAGAGAAACAATCATGTTCTCATAATCGTCCGGACTGCCCAGTCCATAAATACAGGAGACACTGGCGATCACGACAACATCCCTCCGTTCGGCTAAAGATGCCGTAGCCGACAGCCTCAGTTTTTCAATTTCGTCATTAATGGAAGAATCTTTGGCAATATAGGTATCCGAAGAAGGCACATAAGCCTCCGGCTGATAATAATCATAATAGGACACAAAATATTCTACGGCGTTTTCCGGAAAAAATTCTTTGAATTCACCGTAAAGCTGTCCGGCCAGCGTTTTATTATGCGCGATAACCAGCGTCGGCTTATTGAGGGCCTGTATGATATTCGCCATGGTGAAAGTTTTTCCGGAGCCTGTCACGCCCAGTAAAGTCTGAAATTGATTTCCCTTTTTAAAGCCTTCTACCAGAGCCTCGATGGCGGCCGGCTGATCGCCGGTGGGCTGATATTCCGAATGAAGTTTGAAGATATTCTGTTCATTTTTCGCGGAAAAATTTTGCACGAATGCTCACCTCCTATGCAAAGCTTTGCTTCACATTTTTCATAGTAAAAAAGATGCCTGTCGGACACAAATTCTTCATGGAACATTTTATTTTCATCAAGGGATTTTTCCAAATTGGAGTAAAACAGGCCCTTGGCTGATTCTGTTCACAATTTGCTATTTTTGCTACACAGCATATCTCTGTAATTCCATACAAATAAAACAGCACGGAAAGAACTTTTTTATCTTATCACAAATGATCAGATTTGTATAGACATAAATCGAACTTTTGTTCTTTTTCTTTCTGTCCCGCAGCTTTTCTTCTTTCCGTGCCGGCTGCACTTCCGGACCATCCTTATTTGCATACATTATTAAGCTGATGCCCAAATAATTCAATAAACTTTCCATTTACCATAAACATATCAGAAGGACGTTCTATTGCAACAATTTTTCCATCTTCCATTAGAGCAACCCTATCACTGATCAGAACCGTTGAAAGTCGATGTGCAATCGTTATGATCGTCTTGCTGCCAGAGAGTAAACGAATCGTTTTCAATATCTCATTTTCGCTATGGCTGTCCAATGAAACCGGTTGATTCATCAAAAATAATGATATCCGGATTTTGCAGCAACAGCCTTGCTATGGAAAGCCGCTGCCTCTGACCACCGGATAATTTGACACCACGCTCACCTATATTCCGGCGTTAAGCCGCTCTGCCTTCACTTCTATTCTATTTAAACCAATACTCATTCTGGCTATCTCAATATTCCTTCGAAGGAATTCCGAGAGAATCTGTCCGGAAGCGTGTAAAAGCTTTATTTCCTGCATTCCACCTAAAATTTCCAATGTCCATGATGACAATATTCCCTTTTTTTGATCATACGGAAATTCTCTTTTTTTGCTTTTTCGAAAAAATTCTTGATACATATATGATTACGGGTATGAATTGTGAGTAAAGTAAAAAAATGGGAAAAATAAGCAAAGTAGAAATCCGGTGTATGTAGATAACCCTTTCAGAAAAAGTATGATAAAATCTTAGAAGAAACGAGGTAAAGCAGTATGGAAAAACAGGTTTATATCACAGAGGAAGAACGTGCAAAGTGCAAGCGGGTGGTTGATGCGCTTTGGCAGGAATGGGAATGTAGCAGTCATAGTAACATTTCCATGATGAACTTATCTATTTTTAGCATATTCCGATAGAATATATATCTGAAGAATGAGGAGAGGTTATGATTATTTATCCCAGACGGAGAAGACTTCCGCCTCTATAAGTAAGTGGCGGATAAAATACAATTTAAAATTCGTTAGTAAATCTGCCTTGCATGCCGCAGCAAGAATACTGATGGCGTTCTTGAAATCAGAAGAAGAGCAATTTGATTATTATTAGCATTGAAACCGTATACTAATGGAAAATACTGAAACAATGAAACCAATAGGCGGTGCATTAAGGCAGATAAATAATATATTGTACAAAAATATATCATTGTTTAAAAATAGTGTCACGAGGTGTGGTATGTATTATATCGGAATTTGTGATGATGGAGAAAATGTTTGTACATCTATTGAAAATATGCTTTTGCAATATGCACAGGAAAAAAAGATTCAAATGAATACAAATATTTGGTATGCAGGAGAAAGTCTGAGAGATTATTTGGTGTCAGGAAATCATTTAGATATTCTTTTTCTGGATATTGAACTGTTAAAAATGACAGGTATTGAAGTTGGAAATTATATTAGAAACCAATTAGATAATATGGGGATGCAGATTGTGTATATTTCGGGAAAAGCATCATATGCACAGCAATTATTCAAGACACAGCCATTGGATTTTCTGGTCAAACCAATCCTACCAAAACAGATAAATGAAGTAATGGACATGGCACTCAAAATTATCAAAAAGAGAAATGAGCGGTTTGAATTTCAACAGGGAAAGGACTTCTATTATATTCCTATGGGTGATATTGTTTATTTTGCAAGCGAAGGACGTAAGGTGAAAGTCGTAACTATGAAAGCTGTGTTTGAATTCTATGGCAAGCTAAGTGAGGTTACGAAATGCCTGTCAGAGGATTTTATTGTGATACATAAATCCTATATTGTAAACAGGGAGTATGTTTTTCGGTACACGTATGAGATGGTGGAATTGGTGGATGGCACGATATTGACAATTAGTCTGCCAAACCGGAAACTTGTGAGAGATAAACTCTTGAAGGAAGAATAGATATGATCGATGTTATGCTTTGTGCGCTGACCAATTTTTTTAGGATATATCTGATTAACAGATGTGTGTCACTCTTTTGGGAAAAAGAAGTAAATAAAAAGATAAAAAACATGGTCTGTTTTGTTTTTTATATCATAAATACTGTATTATTTTTAGAATTTCACACAGTATGGATTAACATTGTATGCAATCTGATAGGCATCGGTGCAATTGTATGGCTACATACAAAGTCAGTCAAAACAAATTTGTTTGTGACTGGTACGGTTTATTTGGTGAATTGTGGCTGTGATGTAGCAGCGACTTCTTTATTTATCAGTTATCAGGATGGAAAATCTTATAACCAAATTTATGCAGCAGTATCCTTCTTTCTGATTTTTATATGTGAGTTGATAATAGAAAGGAGCATTACAATTCGTAAAGATGCGGAAACCGTTCATAATGCATCGTTAGTTTTGATGCCAATATGCAGTATTGTAGTCATTGCGCTCTTGATTTATTCTGGCACTTGTACGGATATAGGGCTTTCTATTGTGAGCATTGGTTTGCTGGTTACAAATTTTCTTATGCTGCACTTATATGATTTGTTAGTACATGCTATTGTGAAACAGTATGAAATAAAAATGTTGAAAACGCAGCTTGAAGTGTACGCAAATCAACTGAATGTTATTATGCGTGGAGAAGAAAGGATAAAAGCTTTGCGCCATGATATGAGGCATCACCTTAACGAATTGATGCTGTTGGCGAATAAGCATGATGCAGAGGAAATACAGGGGTATATAAGGCAGATGAACACATTTTTTCAGAATCCAAATGAATTTGTTGCATCTGGAAATTTAGAGATTGACAGTGTGCTTAATTATATGCTGCAAAAAGCTAAGAATGAACTGGAAACAGTAGATATAAAAGTTATTTTGCCGGAAAAAATCAGGCATTCCTTTGATATTAATGTATTGTTAGGGAATTTGCTTGAAAATGCGATTGAAGCAGCCGCTAAAACAGAAAATAAATATATGAGAATTTATATTGTCTTAAAGAGGGGGATTTTAAAGGCGAAAATTGAAAATAGTTTTGCAGATGCTCATATCTTGGAAAATGGACAGTGGAAAAGCGATGTAGCCCTAAAAACAACAAAACCTATTACAGATCATCATGGAATCGGGTTGAAAAATGTGAAGAAGGTTGTGGAAAAATATAATGGAACAATGGAAGTTACGACTAAAGAGGGTATATTTTGCGTTAATCTGCTCCTGTATATGGCAAGAACCGAAAATGAAATGTAAAGTATAAGACAAGAAAAACAGGTAAAGTAATAAGAGCGTGGCGGATTGATTGGCCATGCTTTTTTATTTTTTACAAAAATATATATGAATTATGACAAGAACCGGCACAATGTTCATTTTTGTGGTAGAGTCATTTCCGAAAAGAAAATTTTATTTATGGAGGCTAGAATGAAAAAGATGAGAAAAATGATGTTGCTTGCAATAGGTATGGCAGTTTTGCTGGCAACAGGAGGATGCACACTGTCATCTCAGAGTGAAGAACAATCAAACAGTGATTGGGGGAGTGTAGATACAAATCCTCAAGCTTCTGAAGTACAGGACGAAACAAATATTGATGTCAAAAAACCAGAGAACGCAGCTATTTTTATAGATGAAAAACTGGATGAAAACTTGTTCATCAGCGCAGAACTGAAAATGCCGGAAAATATTCTGTATGAGTATACAACACAATTAAAGAGCTTTAACTATGATAAAGTGCATGAAGCAATCGGGCAAAATGCAGAAGGAAACCTTGTTGTTAGTGATGGGAGCGATGAATTTACGGGGGGCTCACTTACATATCAAAGAAATGATATGGCAGATCATTTGGAAACATACTGTTCCTATGCGGAGGAAATGGGATTGACGGATGAGAGGGATTTATCTTTTATGTCCCGGACAGATGCTGTTGCAAGAATACAGAGTCTTATGGAATCGTTTGGAGTGGAAGGCGAACTGGAGGCGCTGGGTATAGTTGCCATGAATCATTTGGATTTTGAAAATGCGAAAAAAGCAATTATGGAAGATAATAATTATCAAGGCGTTTTATCAGCAAAAGGATATGAAAATGATACGTTTGACGAAGGTATGGAAATGTATCGGATAATTTTCCGAATGAATGTAAATGGGATTCCAGTATACCGAAATGAACCGGGATTGAGGGGAACGAGTGAGAGATTCTTAGCCTATCCGGTTACTATAACAGCATTGCTGTCAAATAATGGGATTGAAATGATAACCATGATGGGAATGTTTGAGTCTTATGACGGACATCAGAAGGAAGCGGCTATTATAGGCGCAGACGGCATTAAAGAAGCAATCATGAAAAAATTTGGTGACGTAATCCTGACAAGTGAGTATAAGGCAGCAAATATCTGGATGGAGTATTTCCCGCTTCTAAGGGAAGATTCCTTTACGGAGATAGACCTCATTCCGGTATGGTGTGTTGATTTTGAAATAGATGGAGAATCGGTTAAAGACACTGGGTACACAATTCGGTTTAATGCAATTACCGGAGAAGAAATTTCGTGAGCAGAGTATTTATAAATGAATGGAAACGGGCAAGCAATATAAGCACTGTCATAGCCATTGTTGGCGTTATGTTTTGCATTTGCTTTGATTCATGGAATGATTTGGCAGGTGCAATGCAAAGCGGTAATGCTGTTTGGTGTGTATATTATTTTACCAGCAACTCTGCTTTCGGTGGAATGTGCAGAAATTATATATTACCTGTTTTTGCAGCACTGCCTTTTGCAACAAGCCTTTGCGAGGAAAGAAACAACAAGGCGGTTGCGTATATTGCTTCCAGAGAAGGAATGCGAAGGTATGGCACTATAAAATATATAGTAAATATCCTGATGGGCGGGCTGGTTGTTGCATTTGGTACGGTTTTGCTGATTCTGCTTTTGCGTATGAGATTTCCCATGACAAATGATTATTATGATACATCAGTTTCAGACACCGCAGATATACTTCACAAATGGCTGGCAGTTTATCACCCGGTTCGTTACTGTATGACGGAGGCAGCCCTTGGATTTATGCGAGGAATGATATGGTCTGGTGTTTCCATGTTTGTTTCATTATATTTGACAGACAGGTTAGTCATTACAATGTTCCCGTTTTTTGGAAGCTATGTGGTTGTCAGGATAAGCCAGATGTTATCTCTTGATGCTGACTGGCGGTTCGATCAGATATTGGTAGGCAGGACAGTAATTAGGGACAGTGCGTATACAGTTATGATTGCAGCTATTGTTTCGGGCATTTTGGTTTTTCTTATAGGCGTATGCTTTGCAAAAAAGTTGGTAAGGGGGCTTAGAGAAGGGACATTTTATGAAAGCAAATAAGATATCAGGCTATCATATGAGAATGGCATGGAAAAATATAAGGATACCGTTCATCTTTATGATTGTCGTGCTGTATGTGATGGAAAGTCTTTCAGCAGTTTTAACCTTCAGCCAGAGTGTGCATATAGGTGTTACACCATTCGCCTTTGTTTTTTTAATCAATAATTATAAGATTCAATTCATTATAGCGGCATGTGCAGTTATTTTATTCTGTAATGCGCCATTTGAGGATGAATCCTATCAATATATGGTTTCCAGAGCAGGAAAACTGTCATGGGGATTAGGGCAGATTCTTTATATATTGAAAATGTCGATGCTTTATATTGCCTGTCTGGCTGCGGCAACGATGATTCCTTTTCTTGGACATATTACATGGTCAAATGAATGGGGTAAGATTTGGGGGACGCTGGGAAAAACAAATGCCGGAGCAGATTTCGGTGTGGAATTGTCAGTATCTCAAAATATTATACGGAAATATGAGCCTGTTGATGCGTTAATCATAAGTATCTTACTGGAATTTTCCTGTATTTTGTGTATCGGACTGCTTATTTATTTTGGAAATAAAGTGACTGGTAAATCAGTAGGAACATTCATAGGCGCACTAACCGCTGTCTTGGATATATGTGTTTCCAATGATTGGATGGAATGGGCGTATGGATTTTCACCAGTAAGCCTGACGCAGTTAGAGCTGTTTAATGGATTTGCACCAAAATGGGGGATTAATCTGGCATATGCAGGGAAATTTTTTCTGATTGTAACAGTAAGCCTTAGCGCTTTATGTGTGGCTGCAAACTATAAGGAAAAAGCAATCAATAGAATCAGCAGGAGGCGTATTCATGGAAGATAAATGTGGGATTTTTGTAGATAATGTGACAAAATCGTTTGGCAGTCAAGAGGTTTTAAAAACTGTATGCGCAAAATTTGAAATGAGTAGAATCTATGGAATTGTAGGAAGAAACGGTTCCGGAAAAACGGTTCTGCTCAAATGTATCTGTGGTTTACTGTATCCCACAACAGGAACAGTGACAGTTGATGGCAAGGTTGTTGGAAAAGAGGTGGATTACCCGGAAAATATAGGGTTTATTATTGAATCGCCGGGGTTTCTGCCAAGGTATTCCGGATTGAAAAACTTGAAATACTTAGCTTCTATCAGGGGAAAGGCTGGGGAAGACGAAATACGAAAATATATGGAACTCGTGGGATTAAATTCTGATGATAAGAAACATGTTGGAAATTATTCGCTTGGCATGAGGCAGCGTCTTGGAATCGCACAGGCACTAATGGAAAATCCGGGCATTCTTATACTGGATGAGCCGATGAATGCACTTGACAATAATGGTGTTGAAGATATGAGAAAAGTTTTGTTGAAGATGAAAGAACAAGGCAAACTAATTATTATTGCAAGTCATGTTCGAGATGACATCGATATTTTATGTAATGAAGTGTACGGAATTGATGCGGGAATTATGAAGAAGATACGTTAAATTATAAATGGATGGATAAGTTTATACAAAATGCAATGCAATTCATTTTTGGAAAGAATTGTATAGCATTTTGTTTTGAAAAGCATATCAAAGTACGTTCAGATTGGAGGCGCGCACTACCAATGAAAATAAAACGAAAAACACATAATTGTCTGATAAAGGAAATTTAGGCTTTCCTGTTCTTATAGGCAATTTCAATTTAATAAAACCATTGTATACTTGATTATGTTCTTCTATCCATCTATGTAATATCTCAGTTAATGTATGTATTGCTTGAACATTAAAACGATCTGTGCTCATTGAAACAGGCCTCGAAAAAACCGCCGTACAGGATATTATCCTATACGGCGGCCTGTTCCTGTCATTTCCTGAACAAATGACTATACCTCCTGATTTGAGAGAAATTGAAATGATTGTTGCATACTACCTTTTCCCTTCCTCCACCCACTCATCATCCTCGATCCAGTCATCCTCCGCGTTCCACTCGTCATCGTCTATCCAGTCATCCTCATTATACACATTCGAAGAATTTTCCACAGGACTCTTTCCGTCTGCTTCCGGCTCATGCCAGTCCTCATCGTCTATCCAGTCGTCCTCATCATCCTCATCGAAATACCCGTCGTCTTCTTCCTCTACAGATAATTGTATCAGAGAAACTTTCGCTGAACCGTTCTCTTTGGAAACGCTGTTTCTTCCAGTCGATATGATCCGGATATCATTCTTATATTTCTTCTCCGTTTCATCTTCGTCCACATATTCATCGCCATCGCTTTCATATGTATCTTCATCGTCTTCATATATATTTTCTTCGTCAACATAAGCTACGCCGCCGTCTTCCATTCCTTCTTCTTCGTATTCATACTTTTCGTAATCGCGGTCGTCCTCATACTCCTCTTCTCCATATCCCTCATCTTCGTCTGCGTACTCATTCTCTTCCTCCTGATCTGCATATTCATCCGCTTCGTACTTTTCACTGTCACTTTCGTACTCATCCTCGTCGTCTTCGTACTCATCGTCATCATCTTCGTCGTCTTCCTCATGCCTTTTTTTCAGGAAAAAGAAGATGCCACATCCGGCAACGACCAAAAGCATGCATACAAATACGCCTATGACAATCCATCTGGTCCAGGGATTTACGGACTCATCATCCAAAGCCACGCCGGACATGGACTGATCGCTGACAACGATCAGATAGCAGGAGGCATGGTCGAATCGAAGACTCGCAACGCCATCAGGCCCTATCACCGCATCGCAGATAAATTCCAGCGTTTCGGATTCCGGATCATAGTAAAACAAATTAGCATACTGTCCACTGTACTCCGTTCCAAGCGCAACATTCAGGACCGGTTCAAAACCAAAGGCTCCCTCATGCGCCAGTGTAATTTCCAGGTACTTATTTCCATCCAGAATCGAAGACACTACTTCTTTCGGAACATTTTCCGTTCCAAGCGTAACGCCCATATCTACTTCTGTCATCACGCTTTCATCAACAGAATCCACATCGATACTCCATGTTACGGCACCTCCCATGTCCAACAGCAAATCGAAATTCTGCTCTTTGGCCATCTGCAGCTTTTCTGTCGTAAGAATAGTCGTATCTTCCATCTGAATTGTTACCGCTGGCCGATAATGATTTTCTTCCTCACGCTGTTCCGAACTTTCGCCCCCTTCGTTCTCCGACGCAGCGTTTTCTTCCGTTCCCTCCGTATTCTGATCCGTTATCTCTGCCGAAGAGCCGGCCGTCGCCTCTGAAGATGTTCCCGTCACATTTCCGGTCTGCGTATTGCCGGCCGATGTGCTTCCCTGCTGCGTATTATTACCGGTTGAAGAGTTTCCCTGCTGTGCGTTATCGGCCGAAGAACTTCCCTGCTGCCCGCTGCCTGCGGAAACGTTTCCGGCTGAGCCATTACCGGTTCCGTTGTCCGTCGAGCCATGGCTTCCGCTTCCAGTCGTGCTTTCATTATTACTACTTCCAGTTGAACTTCCACTTCCCGTCGAACCACTGTTTCCGCTTCCGGTAGAGCCGGTACTTCCGTTTCCTCCCGTTCCACTCCCCGACGTATTTCCGTTGCTGTCGCTTCCAGCGGTGTTTCCACTATTACCGCCTGCACTTCCATTCCCCGTTCCACTTCCCGTCGAGCCGCTGTTTCCATTCCCTGTCGAACCGCTGTTTCCGTTTCCGGTAGAGCCGGTACTTCCGTTTCCTCCCGTTCCGCCTCCCGTCGAGCCGCTGTTTCCGTTTCCGGTAGAGCCGGTACTTCCGTTTCCTCCCGTTCCGCTTCCCGTCGTATTTCCGTTGCTGTCGCTTCCAGCGGTGTTTCCACTATTACCGCCTGCACTTCCATTCCCCGTTCCACTTCCCGTCGAGCCGCTGTTTCCATTCCCTGTCGAACCGCTGTTTCCGTTTCCGGTAGAGCCGGTACTTCCGTTTCCTCCCGTTCCGCCTCCCGACGTATTTCCACCACTGCCGTTCCCGGTTGAACTTCCGCTTCCGGTTCCCTCTCCTGTTCCGTTCCCGCCGTTGCCGCTTCCATCCTGCTCTCCATCAGACGGCACCCCGGTCACGTTTTCTTTTACCTGCACAATAATGGGTATATGACTTACCGTATAATAATTCGTTTCGTCCGGATTATAGGAAACATAGAACGTGTACTCCCCGATATCTGTCAGTACCGTTTCCACACTGCTTTCCCAGGCAAATCCCTCCGGAAGCATAATGCTGCCGAGAGAAGCCCCTTTCTTTAATTCCAGCCCGGAAGGAACCTGACAGTTAGGAATCGCTTTCGTAACCGTAAAACTGATATCCCGCGTAATTTCATTGTATTTTACCGTATCTTCCGGTGTATATACCGCGGCGAAAGCCGGCGTTCCCACGGATACGGACGCGCTGCCGTCTGTCCAGATCCATCCGTCGGGCAGCGGAATATCCGACAGCTTCAGATCTTTCCGATAAGTAACCGGCGATAAAACCGGCGTCGTCACCGCCGGGTCCGCTTTTATAACCGTAACCGTACATTTCGCGGTTCCCGCCCCGCTTCTGGTACAGCTGATGGTCGCATCCCCCGGCGATATGGCAGTAACCGTGCCCTTAGTATCAACAGTCGCAACAGCGGTGTTACTGCTCGAAAAACTCATATCGTTTACATGATCCACCTTGGAGCCGTTCACATAAGGAATCAGCTTTACGGTTTTATCTACCGCCAGTCCGCTCACCGTTTCTTTATTCAATGTTATGGTATCCAGTTTCTCCGGCTGTGAGCAGGCTGAAGCCGGCATATTTTCATATACCGGAATTTTGAATACAAAGCTTCTTTCCAAAACGCCGGCCGCACTGTATGCAGACCGGATGTGAAAAGCTTCCTTATAGGGCGCCTGTATATTCTGCATATACTGATGCGTATAATTGGCGTTTCCTCCATTTGAAACATTGAATTTCTCCAGATACAGCGTATCCTGTCCCTTTAAAATATACTGATTTCCGATGATTCCGGCTCCGCCATAAAGAGATTTGTAGCGTGTATTCCAGCCTTCCTTCTTGGCTTTTTCAAGTCCCCGTACAATGATTTCGGTATTATCTTTTCCATATGCGCTGATATTGTAATAATTATAGTAACCCTGATATCCCGGATAAATGCCGGATATCAAAGAGGATGACCCTTTCGTTCCCTGTTCCTGCAGCACTCTCGCCGTCAGATGAAACGGACTGATCCCAAGCTCCTGACCAATTGCGGTAAAAGCCTGCGCATAGGTCCGGCTGTCGTCGGGAATTACGGACGCCATAAAAGAATCTTTTAAAATTTCCTGTACGGCATCTGCCGTATGATAGGAACTGTTATAGGTCAGCTGTTCAAACTGAAAGATAAACGGATCTGTCAGAAAGTTTCTTGGGTCCATATAATATTTCAGAATTCCTTCCGATGCATAACTCCATCCGCTCTGCGGCGCTTTTCCGCTCTGCCAGGAACCTGCCGTACTGCTCGGAATCCAGCTTTTATCTCCAATTTCATTGGCAATGACCGTATTCCAGTCAAGCTTCGTATCAATTCTGACAAAGGTCCATTCAGGATGCTTCTCTTTCAGGGCATAAAGTGCATTCTGATAAGAAGCCGGAAACTGATCTATGTCGGGATACCCATCCTCAAGATCCATCAGCGCAGGAATCGCAGACAGATCCAGATAAGTCTCCTCCCAAACCGCAAAATCCTCATCCGAAGTCGCCAGATAATTCTTTTCAACATAACCCGTATATTCCCCGCCATTCCAGTACAAAAGCACGCGGTACCATATATTTCCATAAGCATCGGATTCCACATCCGTAATCTGTACGGACTGGCCGCTGACTACCGTCCGGACTGTCCCGCTGTCCGGCGATGGGCTTTCTTTTACTTCATATTCATCACACAGATAAACCGATGCGAGAATCGCCTTTCTCTGTAAAATATCCTGCAATCCGCTTCTGGCTTCTTCCGGATTCTTTATTACATTCCCGCCCGACGGCACCTCGATAACAATCGCCGGAATTTCCATCCCTTCTCTAAGTTCATCCGCGACAGCGTATTGGGTTTCATCCCATTTGGGGTAAAAAGTATAAACTTCAAGCTGTGTCTGCTCATAATCCTCCTCGCATTCCCAGGTTACAGGCAGCTCTACAGGCTCGTCTTCACCTTCCAGCCACACAGAAAGCATTTCAGGAAAAACACCCAGCACTTCCTCCAACATCGGCTTATATGTACAGGAATAATAAGAATCCTCTTCGGCAAGCGCTTCAAAAGCCGTAATATAGCGAGCAGACGTTTCCGTATTCTCCTCCGGCAGATCCGTCTCTTCCGATAATCCGTTCTCCCCGGATTGTTCCATGTCTTCCGGTTCTTCGGAAATTTCCGGTTCCGAGGCCAGAACACTGACCGGCTGAATAAAAGCCAGCCATGCTGCCATAATACAGGATACTGTTCTTATGAATTGTCTTGTATTTTTAATCTTTTTCATTTGTCCGGAGATCCTTTCCTTTGTCTGCCTGCTCGCACGAATCATACTGCTGTTTTCTCAGTAGTATTAATGTATCATTATGCAGGGTATTATGTCAACTACATAAAAAATGTCTGTTGGAATTGAAAACAGCCCTGTCATAAATGTAGTTTTCCGGACAGCGTATTACATCCCATCCATTTGGGGAGGTTCCATAGCCATTGCAATCTTATGGAGAGCTGTTTTCAATATGGATGGTTTGATTAATACGATACTTGGTGTTTTTGGAATAAAAAAGATTAATTGGATGGCAAGCCCTGAAGGCGCAATGACTGTGATTGTAGCGCTTCGTGTTTGGCAGTTTGGCTCTGCGATGGTAATTTTTCTGGCGGCGCTAAATGGCGTGCCGCAGGACCTTTATGAAGTGGTGTCAATTGATGGTGCAGGTAAATGGGCGCAATTCTTTAAAATTACTGTTCCAATGATTACTCCTATTATTTTTTATTGATTTTATAGCGGAAAATCTTCTTATAAGCCTCCGTAAATGTTTATAGCATCTTGCAGAAGTGGCTTAAAATCAAGGTTTTCCGCTTATCCCTTTATATCATGCCATATCTCTATATAAGTTGGTTTTGTAAAGTCGGGCACCATTTTAGCACCACAAATTATAGGAGGACGACATGAAAAACGAACTTTTAGACAAGGGTATTATAACCCCGTCCGGCGAAATCAGCAAGGATAAGATAAACCTTGTAGCCGGGGCAGTCACGCAGCCTTTCGCGGAAATGGTTTGGGTGACGACAGGCGGCGACATGGAAACCATAAACCGCCTTACGGACATTCTTGTTACCATGAACACCCACGCCGACCGGGGGAAGCTGTTCAAAATCCTAAAAATGCTCTACGGGCTTATGGGCTTGCCCTTTTCAGAGGAAGCCGAGCCAATGGACGCAGACCCCGCCGTTTTGGGATATTTCATTTTTTCCTTTACGGCAGACTTTGGCGAAACCATGCAGGACATAATCGCAGACGAAAAAGAATAACGACCCGCGCAGCGGCGTTTCCGCTTCCCATTAACGGGAGGACAGGGACGCCGCTTTTTTCATGCCCTTTGTTACGCAGTAGGGGCAGAAAAAGCCTTGCCACAGGCGGCTTTGCGGGCGCGGATTTGGCGCGGCGGGGGAAATATGCCTTTTCCCAAAAAACGCGCTTCTACTGCGTAACAGGCTATCAGGAAAGGAGTGATGAAGCTATGGCAGTTTTCCGCGTAGAACGGAACAAGGGCTACACCGTAATGAGCAACCACCATTTACGCAACAAGGAACTGACCTTAAAGGCAAAGGGGCTTCTGTCGCAAATGCTTTCACTTCCCGAAGATTGGGACTACACCCTTGCGGGGCTTTCCCATATCAACCGGGAGAGTATCGACGCTATCCGCACCGCCATATGGGAGCTTGAAAAAGCCGGGTATATCACAAGGCGGCAGGGGCGCGACGAAAAAGGCAAAATGACCGCGATAGAGTACACCATATATGAGCAGCCCCAACCGCCGCTATCGGATAACCCGACATTGGAAAACCCGACAACGGATAACCCGACGACGGAAAATCCAATGCAATTAAATAAAGATATACAAAGGACTGACTTACCAAAAAAAGAAAAACCAAATACAGATTTATCAAGTACCCATTCCATTCCTATCCTTTCCGGCGGTTTGGAAAACCGCTTTGAACCCTTACCATGCGGGGAAGCCGGAAAAGAGCCGGAACAGAAAAGAAAGGAAGCGTCCACACAGAGCGCAACAGAAATCTACCGGGAAATCATCAAGGACAATATCGACTATGACATTCTCATACTGGATAACGGCATGGAGAAAGACCGCATAGACGAAATTGTTGACATCATGCTTGAAACGGTATGCACAGCGAGAAAGTCCGTCCGCATTGCCGGGGACGACTACCCCGCAGAGCTTGTAAAGGCTAAGTTTCCAGTGCTTGCGACAGGGTAAAGCCAAACTCAATATCTGCCGTTTCATAGCTGCACCCGAAAGAGGATATAAGCATTTTCCCGTCCGTCTTGTCCGGGTTTTCGATATAGTCAAGGGCTTTGCTTAGAGTGCTTTTAACAGGCTTAATCTTTGTAACCGCCATATCTCCGCAAGCACCCCCTTTATTTCCTCTATATCTTCTTTGTATGCGTTCCTCGTCGCGTTTACGCGGCGTGCTATCTGATTGACATTGACACCGATTTTCTGTATCTCTGCCGTCATTGCCTTTATGTCGCTATGGTCTATCTGAACAATGTACCCGTCGATTGCAATTTTGCGCAGATATGCCGCCATGTTGTTCGTCGGTATCAGCTTCATTTTTTCAAGAATTAAATCCCGTTCCGCTTCCGTCACCCGAAACTTGATTTGCACCGTCCTTTTGCGTCCGTCCATTGCTTTATGCTCCTTTCCGTTTTTGCAGAGGGTAAAACCCGATAACGTGGGTTTGGGAAACTTCCCAACAAGCAATTTCCAAACGGTGAGCCAAAGGTGCAACGGGTAGGAATACGGAAAGGTACCACTTTCCTATACTTGCTAAGAAACTTTATCCCTTTATTCCTACTACGGTACGAAAAGCCATTCTGCCAAACGGACACAAAAGAAAAACGCTGCAATCCGTATAGATTACAACGCTGTTTCCTGTCTGCTCAATTTTCCTGTTCGACTTCCGCTATTTCTTTTGCCGTCGCGGTCACAATCCGTATTCCCGTATCGCTCATGCCGTCAAGAAGCGCGTCGAGCTGCCGCCGCTTTGTGTCCTTTTCGGCGGGTTTGTCTAACAGGAATTGGTCTACTGATATGTTGTATCAAAGTATCAACTCAAAGAATATCTGTAAACTTGGGTGCTGCCCCTTGTTCTCAATATTCGCAAGGTAGCGCGGCGAGATAAACATTTCGTCGCCTACCTTTTTGCGGCTTTCCTTGCGTTCTGTACGCGCTGCCTTGATTGCTTCGCCAAAAGCCTTGAAGTCGTATTGTGGTACTGGTCTTTTTGCCATAATTATTCACCCTGTTACATTGTACTGTTCACCTTTCTTCTTGGATATGTCTACACAGTTCTATTGAGTAGCCAAAATAGAACACATTTACCGCTATACCGTTTTTCGGAAAGATGAAAATTGGGTGAAATTTTTGCAAAGCCATTGACAAAGACAAAGCGTTTGCATATACTATAAATTAGTTTACAGTAAATTGATTTATAGTGTGGAGGTAAAGATATGCCGAGCAGTCCAAAAATTCCAAAAGAATTGATTTTAGAAAATGCGCTTACAATGCTGATTCGTGAGGGATATGCCGCCTTAAATATTAAAGCATTGGCAAAGGAAATTGGTTGTTCTACGCAGCCAATTTCATGGCACTTTGGAAACATGGACGGATTAAGGGAAGCATTGGCGCAGGAAGCCTTACGTTATACTAACCAGAAATTGACTCCACAATCTGAAAACTTTATAGAAGCGTTTTTGCAGATAGGTTTTGCTTATGTCAACATGGCATTTGATGAACCAAATCTATTCCGATTTATTTACATGGGTGAGAGTAAACAGTATTGCCGGGGAGGGTTTAGCTCAATCTTAACGGACAAGGGCAATGCTGCTCTGATAGAGGGGCTGTCACAGTATCTCCATGCTGATAAAAACGAGGTTGGGAAATTCGTACAAAGAATGGTTGTTTACACACATGGAATAGCGTCACTGATTGCAGTAGGCGTGTTACAAGGAACAAAGGAAGAAGTATATAAGATGATTTCTGAAATGGGGATAGACTTACTATCGAAGCTGAACACAGACATAGACTTTCAGAAAGTCTTATCCAATATCACTTCCCCAAAAGGTGACGCTTAAATGAAAAGAGCCAGACTAAAGAAGGTGGTACGGGTGGCAAAAAT
Organism: uncultured Lachnospiraceae bacterium; assembly: GCA_937910785.1. Taxonomy (GTDB): domain Bacteria; phylum Bacillota; class Clostridia; order Lachnospirales; family Lachnospiraceae; genus UBA3282. Next base: position 19,704 of record CALDLG010000210.1, read on the forward strand.
CATTTTAATTATTTTAGGTATAGCAATAATTTTGATATTTATTGCCATTGGAACTATACGGCTTATTAACGCATATAGAAACCGTATATCGCAGCCAAACGGAATACAGGAAAATATTTATGTTGAAATGGGAGGAATAGAACAATATCTGCAAATTCGCGGTGAAGATATAGATAATCCTGTTATATTATGGCTTCATGGCGGACCCGGCTTTCCGCTTACCTATTTATCAAGTTACTATCAAAAAGGGTTGGAATCGGACTATACAATCGTGTGTTGGGAACAGCGTGGCTGCGGACGAACCTATTATCAAAACGGAGATAACGGAGAACTGACAATAGAGCGACTTGTTTCAGATATGGACGAGTTAGTGGATTATTTGTGCGAGCGTTTTCAGAAAGATAAAATTATTATAATGGGGCAGTCATGGGGAACTGTTCTTGGAATGGAGTACCTCAACAAGAATCCGCAAAAAGTAGCCGCCTATATCGGTATTGGACAGGTCACTGATTTTAAACAAGGGAAAATTTATGCCGCTTTAACAGCAATTCAAATAAGCAGCGACAAAGATTCCCGGCTTCTTAAAAACTATATACAGTCATTTCAAAGAACAGGGTGTATTGATGAATTGAATGTGAAAGAGCTTGAGCAAATGATACTTCTTTCATCAAAGTATCTAAAAGGCAGCGGAGAGCTTTCTCCCATGAAACAGATGTATTTAGCTGTTACTTCGCCCGAATTTTCTTGGAATGACTTAAAGTGGTTTTTAGCGGCAAGTGATTCTGAAAATATTATGAATTGCCAAAAAGAACTTGTAGAATATATGTATTTTGGCTTTAACGCAGAACAAATGAGCAACGAATATTCTATACCAATTTGCTTTATTCAAGGTGAAAGTGACTGGATTACACCTACCGATATGGTTAAAGGTTACTACGATACTATTTCTGCAAGTTCTAAAAAATTTGTTGTGATTGATAATGTGGGGCATACGCCTTTTTTAGATAACCCAGAGCAATTTTGTAATGAAGTCCGACAGTTCTTGGAGGAAAATTGAACAAAAAATAAGTTTGCTGAAATAGCCGTTTCACTTGCAAATAATAAATTGGGAGGTTTTTATGGAAAAAACAAAATGGATACGCTGCCCTGTCTGCGGAAACAAAACAAGGTTGCAGATACGGGAAGATACGGAACTGAAAAACTTTCCCCTCTACTGCTCGAAGTGCAAGCAGGAAAGTTTGATTGAAGCAAAGGATTTACGGGTAACAGTTGTTAATGGTTTTGAAACGAAAATGTCAAATTGATTAACAAAACGACAAATCGGAGTTTATAGAAAAGGAGAACAGAAAATGCAGATTGTACCTACGTTAAATTTTGGAGGAAATTGTCGGGAAGCTACTCATATGTATGAAAAGGCATTTCATGGAAAAATCAGTTGCCTAATTACATATGGAGAAGCGAATGATTCTGAATATAATCCATTGCTTAAAGAAAATCAAAAAGAGTATATATATCATTCAGAACTTGTATTGAGTAATCAAAGAATTATTATGAGCGACCATGTGGATATTGAATTTCAAACGTGTTATTCAAATTTCCTTACCATTATGTTTGATACGAAAGAGGAAGTCCAACAGGCATATGAAATTATGCAAACCGAGCTGCCGAAAAAAGAAAAAGCCGAGCCGAAAAAGCAAAGGGCAAGGCAAAGAAAAAAAGTAGCGATTTAGAGCTTTAACGGGCGTATCTCTTTACTGCTTTTTATAGCCCTTTATATCCCCGCGTGGGATTTGGGCACCATTTGGGCACCATTCACCAAAAAAGCACCATAAAAACAGGCTATAAAAAGAACGCCGAGAGCGTGCAAAAACGTAGTGTTTATGCGGCTTCCCAGCGTTTTTTAATTTCTCAACCGACCTAAAATCAGCTTGTAGGGGAGAGAAAAATTCTACTATTTTTTATAATCTGATAACACAGTTCTGTCAGGCGTTACAGGAATTTAATGGTCCATTCATGGTGACAAAAGGGGGACCAAACGGCGCGATAACTTTGATTTCGATATTGATTTACAATAATGCATTTCAGCGCCATAAGATGGGAATGGCAAGTGCGCAGGCATGGATATTGTTTATTGTTGTGTGCGTATTTACGATTATTGCGTTTGTGAACCAGAAGAAGTGGGTTTACTATTCTGATGGGGAAGGAAGGTAAAATTATGACCAGAAAACAGAGAACAAACATAAATACAGCTATCCGGTATATATTGCATGTTATGGTGGGGATTCTTATGGTATATCCCCTTATTTGTATGGTAGGCGCAACTTTTAAGACAAATTCGGAGATTTTTTACCAGCGCATGGTTCTGTCCGAAGAATCCGGTGCTGGATGGTTATGAAGAAGCATTTAAAAATTATGGTGGAAAAATAAATCTGATTAAATCAATGTTGAATACATATAAGATTGCTATTCCAAAAGTCGTCTTTACAGTCCTTTCGGTTACTGTCACAGCTTATGGTTTTGCGAGATTTAAATTCAAAGGAAAAAGAATTCTGTTTGCCTTGCTCATGTCCACGCTATTTCTGCCACAGGTTGTTTTGAATGCACCACAATACATTATGTCTAATTAATGGGGATAGACTAATTCTTATAAACCGTTGCTTGTTCCGGCATTGTTGCGACAGATACTTATTTTGTATTCATGATGATTCAGTTTTTCAGGGAAGTGCCCGGAGAATTGGACGAAGCTGTTAAGATTGGCAGGTGTAACGCAATGCAGACATTATGCTATGTGATTGTTCCGTTGCTTAAACCGGCAATTGTATCTTGTGCGCTTTTTCAGTTTATGTGGACTTCCAATGACTTTATGAGACCGTTGATTTATATATCTGATATGATAAATATACAAATTCCATTTATCTGCGAATGTCCATGGATGGTGATGTTTCGTTTCAGTGGAATCGTATTCTGGCAATGTCGCTGATTTCTGTTATTTTGTCGCTTATTCTGTTTTTCTGTGCACAGGATGCCTTTATAGACGGTATTGCCGCAGGCAGTGTAAAAGGATAATTATGGCTGGAGTCATTGGAAGGAAATATGAAAATCAGTGTCCGAAAGTTTGCATCTATACAGGAAACGGTTGAGGAATGCAGCCGCAAAGGCGGAGGCGAGGTAATCATACCTAAGGGCGAATGGAAAACCGGCCCCATTCACTTAAAAAGTAAAATATCCCTAATACTGGAGGAGGGAGCCGTTGTATATTTCAGCGACAATCCACAGGATTATCTGCCGGTAGTATTTACCCGATGGGATGGAACAGAATGCTACAATTATTCCCCGTTAATTTATGTCAGGGATTGCTCTGACATTGCGGTAAAAGGAAAGGGCAGGCTGGTCGGGAACGGCGCGACATGGTGGTCTTGGAAAAAACTGCAACAGAGCGCCGCGGATGAATTGCGCTATACTGAGAGCAGAAGAATTCCGGTAGAACAGAGAGTTTATGGGACTGAAAAGGCAGCTTTAAGGTCTTCTTTTATTCAGTTTATCGGATGCAGGAATGTTCTGCTGGAAGGATTTTCTATTGAAGATGGTCCTCATTGGACAATCCATCCGGTTTATTGTGAGGATGTGGTTATCCGGAATATAAAGATAAATACCAGAGGACCAAATACGGACGGATTAAATCCGGATTCCTGCGCAGATGTTTTGATTGAAGGCTGTTATTTTGACACGGGTGATGATTGTGTTGCAATCAATTCCGGTTTAAACGAGGACGGCCGGCGTGTAGGAAAACCTTGCAGAAATCTTGAAATTCGGGATTGTACAATGACAGGAGGACATGGAGAAGTCGTGATTGGGAGTGCGGTTTCCGGGTGTGTGGAAAATATTTATATGCATGACTGCAGAATATGTGATACAATGCAAGGTGTCCGGGTGAAGACAATGGTTTTCCCTGCAGTAATGTGGAGGGCATCAGTCTTGGGAATGCCAATATTATATGTACAAAACAACACTTGCATAACGAATTGCGAGTGCCGGTTCCTATAACAGGTCTGGAAATGGATTGAGTACAAACGTAAGTAGAATATCATGGGAGGGTATGAAAATGATTCGGTTATTCAAACAACATTATATCAGAAAAGTGGAAGAATTAGAAGGCGTATGGGACTTTCAGCTGGATGGATGCGATAAGGTTTACCGGCTGGCAGTCCCGGGATGTGTGGAACAGCACCCGGATCTGTTAAAAACAAGGGGGACCGGTGCCTATAACAGAGAGGTATATGTGGAGCAGAATGGAAATATCCGTCTGGAGTTTAAAGGCGTCAGCCATACGGGAGACGTATTTTGGGATGGAGAGCAGATAGCGCACCATTACAATGCTTTCACAGGTTTCTCCGCCGTTGTGAGAAATGCGAAAAAAGGATGGCACAGGCTTGAAGTGCGAATAGATAATACCTTTGGCGAACACTCCTCATTGCATGTTCCGAATGATTATTATACTTACGGTGGAATTACGCGCCCTGTTTCAATGGAGCGTGTAGCGGATATTTATATCAGCGGCATACATTTTACTCCTTATCTGGAAAACGGAGTATGGATGGGAAGGCTTGAAATTAAAATCAGGAACCTTGCGGAAGAACCGGCGGAAATATCTGTGGAGAGCTTTCTTGAGAGAGAGGGAGACGGAGGCGTCTCACAGCTTTTTCCTGCTTCAGGGGCTGGATGGAATAATGTCAAGGTGGAGCCGGATTCAGAAATAGTCTTTACTGCGGAACAGGAATTTGCCGGTGTGGCTGTCTGGTCTCATGAGAATCCAGCGCTTTATCTCTGGAACACTGTTTTGTACGTGAATGGCATTCCCGTAGACGATATGATAGACAGGGTTGGATTTCGAGAGGTAAAAGTATCTGGAAAGAGAATTCTGATAAATGGAAAACAAATATTTTTAAAGGGTTTTAACCGCCATGAGGATTACGCGACAGTTGGCTGTGCCGTACCTTTTCAGCTGATGATGCAGGACATGGATTTGATGACGGATATGGGGGCTAATGCGGTGAGGACCTGCCATTATCCGAATGATGAACGTTTTCTGGATTTATGTGATGAGCGGGGAATTTTTGTCTGGGAGGAAAATCACGCCAGAGGATTCGGGCTGGAAAGAATGCAGAATCCTAATTTTGACAAGCAGTGTAAGGACTGTATTCATGAGATGATTGAAAGCCATTATAACCATCCGTCTATTATCATCTGGGGCATCCTGAATGAGTGCGCCAGCGAAACGGAGGAAGGCAGAGAGAAGTATGCGAGACAGTATACTCAGATTAAGGGTCTCGACACGTCCAGGCCAACGACTTCCGCTACTTGCAGGCATCTGAAGGATATCTGTCTTGACCTGCCGGATATAGTATCCTTTAATATGTATTCCGGATGGTATAAGGATGTGCCTGTTGAAGAGACAAATCAAAAAGAAATTGACTGGATTCGGGCATCTGGTGGGGATGGCAAGCCTATTATTGTCAGCGAATTCGGGGCCGCGGCGATTTATGGCTGCCGAGACAGGGCGCGGAGCAAATGGAGCGAAGAGCGGCAGGCTGATATTATCAGGGAAAATCTGGAGGTATATATGAACCATCCCGATATCTGCGGGGTATTTGTCTGGCAGTTTGCGGACTGTCGTGTAACAGAGGAAGAATGGTTTTCCACTAGGGCACGCTGTCACAATAACAAGGGGATTGTGGATGAGTATCGTCGCCCCAAAATGGCTTATGATGTGATCAGGGAAATGTACAGATAGCAAAAGGTGCACAGTTTGTATTTGTCTGCATTGGTATATGAAATGTATGCAGCCAGGCTGAGTCTGCTCCTGTGCAGATAAAAGCCGGATGCTGATCCCCTGCACGGAGTGTACCTTTCCGGAAGACCTCCTGCACTGGTTTTCAAATCTTCCAGAGAATTACCGGGAACCTGATAAAAATAAAGCAAAATAAGAAATCATTTCTGTTGAGCAACTTTTAACACCCGGATCCTATGATGTTGGGGTCGAATAAAACTTTTTTCGTCTCATATTTACTATAAGAACCTCGAAAATTTCACATAGTTTATCATTTTAGATTATGTCGGCTCTAGTTTGAAGATGGATGGCTATACTTTTCCTTTTTATCTATCCCTACGCCGCCAGTAATGGATTTGGGGCATAATGTCCCCTGCCGCTTCTAAATGTAAACAGCTTTCTCACATTCAGGGCTACTACTTTGCAGCCAAAGTACAGTCGGGTCTTGATCAGTCCCCTGACAGCCATCCGGTCTGCACCATAGATCCGGCGCAGCATGGATGGTATGGTCTCCACACCATTGCGTATACGGGCCAGCTGCCGGAATCTGCCGGTTCCCATCATCCGTCGTATTTTCGGAATGATTTCCATTATTTTTGCGATCTGTCTGCTTAAACCGGTAATGCAGTCATGAAGCAGGTCCACACCATAAAGGGTTTCGTACTTATAACAACGGTTCCGGAAGCGGCTGAGAGACTTGTCGCAGAGGGGCTGCTCCGCAAAACTGGTCGTATGGAGTGCATACTGGTAGCGGATATCCAGCATCAAGCCTTCAACAAGCTCGTCATCTGAGAGCAGGAACAGTTCTTTTATGATCAGTGCACCAATACAGATATTGACCGGTGTGTTGACGCGTGACTGGGTTCTTTCCGAGTAAAGAACCATGAAAGGCTCTTCATCAATGGCCGGAAAAATGTCATCGGCGAATACTTTAGCCCATGATCTTTCCAGGGCTTTCTGTTCTCTTACGGTAAGTCGGCTAAAACTGTCTGTCAGGGAATACTGTTGTGCATCATTTTTTAAAATGCCATTGTGGCCACCCGCCTTTCTGCTGTTTATTATAGCAAAAAGAACAATTGAAGGTTAGTTTGTGTAAAATTTTCAAAGTGCTGTGAGATGCTATTCGACCCAACATCACCCTATACCATAAAAAAGTGCAGGCTTTAGCCTGCGCTTTTTTATCCATGCATCAGTTTATTCATTTCCTTAATTCCCTGTTCCAGCTGATTATCGATTCCGTCATCATAATAGGCATCTCCATCAAATTCGCATACAATATCCGGCTCAATGCCGATATTATGAATATTGTTTCCCTTCGGTGTGTAATACGCACTGACCGTCAGCTTGATTGCCGTACCATCGGTCAGCGGCAGTATCCGCTGCACAATGCCTTTTCCAAAAGTCGTCGTACCGACCAAAACTCCTTTTCCATAATCCTTAATGGCGCCTGCCAGAATTTCCGATGCGCTGGCAGAATTTCCGTTAATCAGCACCACCATCGGTATCCGGATTTCATGTTCGCCGTCACAGCTGTACTCCACCCGTTCTCCGGCGCGGTCCTCCGTATATACAATCAGCCCTTCCGGCAAAAGCTGCCTTGAGATATCCACAACGGCCGAAAGGCTGCCGCCAGGATTGCTCCGAAGATCGAGGATTAATCCGGCCGCACCGGCTTTTTGTATCTCAGCCATCGCTTCGCTGAACTGATTTACGGTCACATCGTCAAATTCCGTTATCTGGATATAACCGATATCATTCGAAAGCATTTCATAATTGACCGTTGGGGACTCGATCTTTTTCCTGACAACATCCATTTCCAGATAATCCTTCTCCCCTTCTCTGTAAATCGTCAAATGTACGGTTGTGCCTTCCTCTCCCTTGATCCTGGATACAATCTCCGTCAAATCCAGTCCCTGCGCGGATTCCCCTTCTATTTTGTAAATAATGTCATTTTCCCGGAGCCCTGCATCCTGAGCCGGTGTATTTTCAATCACGCCGTTAATCTTTCCAAAACCAGTTGTCTTATCGAGACTGATATAGGCTCCGATTCCATAATAGATGCCTTCCGTCTCCTGCATCATCTCTTTCCATTCTTCTTCCGTATAATAAACGGAATATGGATCTCCCAAAGAAGCTACAATGCCGGCATACATTCCCTCGATCATTTGGTCCGTATTGATATCTTCTTCCTGATAATAATACTTTCCGATTACCTCCTCAATCGCTTCCAGCTTGGCCATGGAATCGTCATTGACTACATTCTGTGCCGCCGCGCCTTCCGTACTTGCCGTTCTTGCCTTCTTCCGTTGTATGACATCCCCGAACCGGATTCCGACAAAGATACAGCTCGCCGTTAACGCACTGATTACGACTCCGGTAAGCAGCCCGATAAGAAACATACCTTTTATCTGCCCGGATTCCTGCTGCGGTTTTTCCGAATACAACTTATTGTCCGCCCCCTGATCTGTTTCGTTATTACTACTATATCCATTATTATCCAAAATCATTCATCTCCATCCGCGTATAATTTTATTTCAAATAATTCCATGGACTTACATAATTTCCATTCAGACGAACGCTGAAATGCAGATGAGGCCCCGTAGAACGCCCCGTACTTCCCACTGCTGCAATATTCTGTCCTTTATAAACAGAATCTCCTTTCGACACATATAATGCGGAATTGTGCATGTATATTGTATACAGACCATTTCCATGATTTATCATAATATAATTCCCCATGGAAGAGCTGTAATCGGCAGCAACCACATCACCGTCATACGCAGCATACACAGGCGTCCCGGTTGACGCTGCAAGATCAATACCATTATGAAACTTTTCCACGCCGAGTGTTGGATGAATACGGTTCCCATAATCGTCCGACAGTCTTCGATAACCCGGACAGGGCATGGCAAACATACCGCCGTCATATGATCTGGCATTGGCATTCTCCGCCGCAAGCTTCGCCTTCTCTTCCGCAACGGCCTTTTCCAGAGCCATAATTTCCGCATTCTCCGCCGCAATCATATCTTCATACTCTTTAATTGCGGCTTCTTTATTGGAAATATCCGCGGATACGGACATAATCTGAGCTTCTTTCTCCTCAATCAGAGAATTGATCGATGCTTCCTCCGCCTCTACGGCCAGCTTCGCTTCATCCAGCACTTCTTTCTGTGCTTCCAGCTCCACCTTGCAAAGCGATATCATCTCTCTCGTTCTCACATATTCATCCAGCTGTTTTCTGTCGTAAGCGGACAACGCTTCTATGTAATCCGCCTTATTCATCGTGTCCGAAAGACTTGTTGAGGAAAAAATGAGCTCCATATACAGCGTATCGCCTTTTTCGTACATGAATTTGATGCGTTTCTTCATCGCCTCATACTGCTCTTCCTGCTTCAGAATTGCATCGTTTAATTCCTGTGTGGTAATTTCAATTTCATATTCTTTCTGTAAGATCAGATTATTATATTCGCCAATTTTATCCTGAATATTGTCAAGCTGTGTATCCAGCTGAACAACATAATCATTCAGATCATTTTTGGACTGCTCCAGCTCCTTTTTAACCGCTTCAATATCAGTCAGATTGGATTTCAGGCCTTCGACTTCCTTTTTGGCATCCGCAATCTCCGCCTCTTTTTCCCGGATGCTGTCATTGGTAACCGCCTCCGCGGTCTTCGCCGGAAAGACGAAAATCATACCGATACAGATCATCAGAATCAGTATTTTTCTAATTTTTCTCATAAAACCCGTGCCTTTCCGCATTCCACGCAATCCACATTCCCAAAAAAGTCTCTGGTACATGCCACACTAGTGTAACGCTTTTGTAATAACTGGACTTTATTCGCAGAATGAATCTTTTGTATGCAAGGCGCTTTTTCGCAGGCGTAGCGGTGGCTACGTCAAGAAAAGGCAACGACGCAGACAAAGATTCAAGCAAGAATAAAGTCTGGTTAATTACAAATCGTTACACTAGACGCGTAAGTGCTTCCTCACCGTCGTAATACTTCCAAAAAATCCGATCCCTACACCGATCCCAAGTGATATCGGAATCAGCACATTAAAAATCTGCTCTACCGTCAGAAAACTCAACAGGCGGGAAAGCATGGAAAATCTTTCCAGAATATATTCCATAACGACATTGTACAAAAGATAAATAATGCCTAACGGAATCGCGGCGCCGATCAGCCCGATCAGCATGCCCTCAATGACAAACGGCGACCGGACGAAAAAGTCTGTTGCTCCAATATATTTCATGATATTGATTTCTTCCTTCCGGACGGAAATACCGATCGTAACCGTATTGCTGATCAAAAAGATGGATACGGCAAGCAAAATCGCGATAATTCCCACCGAAACATATGCCACAAGCGCATTTACACCCGTCAGCGTCGTTGCCGTTACTTCGGAACGATTAACCTGCCTGATTCCTTCCACCGATTCCAGATAAGTCACTAACGCCGGCTGCATGGATACATCGTTCAGATAAATCTGATAGTTTGCCGAATCCGCCAGCGGATTCTCCGTAAAACCATCCGCATATTCTCCCAGATATTCTGTCTTAAAGCTTTCCCAGGCCTCCTCCGCGGATACGAAATGCACGTTGGACACCTCGGTCCTTCTGGCGATCATCTCACCGATCTCCTGTATTCTGCTGTCCTCCAGTCCCTCCTGAAAAAATACGGTAACGGACACTCCCTGCTCGGCATTTTTCACAATGCTCTGAAAATTGCTGACGATCGCGTAGAACAGGCCAAAAAGAAAAAGACAGGCGCTGATCGTAGCAATCGAAGCGAGTGTAAACCATTTATTTCTAAAAATGTTCCGAAATCCCTGACGGATCGTATAGAACAACGTATTAATCCTCATCGATGTATCCTCCCCTTTCTTCGTCGCTTACGATAACACCCCTCTTTAACGTAATAACTCTTTTCTGCATCGCATTGACGATTTCCCTGTTATGCGTTACAACAAGCACTGTTGTCCCGTTTTCATTGATCTGCTCTAACAGCTTCATAATTTCCCAGGAATTTTTGGGGTCCAGATTACCGGTCGGCTCATCGGCGAGAAGAACCGTCGGTTTGTTCACCAATGCCCTTGCCAGCGCAACTCTCTGCTGCTCACCGCCGGAAAGCTGCTTGGGCTTGGCTTTATATTTACCCGCCAAACCGACGATTGCCAGAATGCTTGGAACATTCTTCTTGATTTCCTTATTGGATTTCTGAATAATCCGCTGTGCAAAAGCTACATTTTCATATACGTTTCTATCCTTCAACAGGCGGAAGTCCTGAAACACGATACCGATATTACGACGAAACTTCGGTATTTTACGATGCCTGATCTTCGCCAGATCATAACCCAGAACATTGATGCTGCCGCTCGTGATTGTGAGTTCCCGCAGCAACAGCTTGATCAGCGTGGATTTTCCGGAACCACTGTCGCCTACAATAAATACAAACTCTCCCTTGTTAATATGAAGATCAACATCCTTCAATGCCGGGGCTCCCGTCGAGTAAGCCTTACAAACCTTATTTAACGTAATAATTTCACTGTTATCGGATATCGGCCTTCTTCTCTTCCCCTTTACGGACACCGCCGTTCTTTCGCTCTTCTGATTACCCTTTTTTTCTCCCACTGTAATTCTCTCCCTTAGTATTCAAAGTTCTCCATATACTTCATGTACTTAACAACCATAAGCGCAATTTTAAATGTAATTGCATCTTCAAATACCCGCAGATCCAGTCCGGTGCTCTTCTGGAGCTTATCCAGACGGTAAACAAGCGTATTTCTGTGAATAAAAAGCTGTCTGGAGGTTTCCGAAACATTCAGGCTGTTCTCGAAAAATTTGTTGATTGTGGTCAGTGTCTCTTCATCGAAATCGTCCGGGCTCTTGCCGTCAAAAATTTCCTTGATGAACATTCTGCACAGAGGTATCGGAAGCTGATAAATCAGACGGCCGATTCCCAGTTCACTGTATGCAATAATATTTCTTTCCCCGAAAAAGATCTTCCCCACATCCAGCGCCATTTTGGCTTCCTTATAAGAGCGGCTGACTTCTTTAATCTCATTGACTACCGTTCCATAAGCAATCCGTACGTTCTTCATATGCTCTTTTTCCAGAAATGCCGCTATCCCGGCCGCGGTTCTCTCAATTTCCCTGCTTCCGTCTCCTTCTAACAGATCCTTTACGACAATGACATTATTCTCGTCTACGGCCGTAATAAAATCCTTACTGTTACTGCTGAAATAAGTTCTCATAACCTCTAACACGTTGCTTTCTTTCGTATTATCAGTTTCGATAATCAGGGCCACCCTCCTGTTATCCGTCTGGATATGTAATTTCTTGGCGCGGCTGTAGATATCGACTAACAGAAGATTGTCCAGCAGAAGATTTTTAATAAAATTATCCTTATCAAATCTTTCCTTGTACGCCACCAGAAGATTCTGAATCTGAAAAGCCGAAAGCCGGCCGATCATATAAACATCCTCACCGATCCCTCCGGCAATCAGAATATATTCCAGCTGCTGCTCATCGAATATCTTAAAAAACTGATATCCCTGTATTTCCTGAGAATCCGCAGGCGATTTGGCAAATTCCGCCGCCGGCTTTCCGCACTTCTCCATTTCATCCGCCGTCATGGCAACCGCTTTCCCGTCAATATCCATGATACAGAGTTCTACCCGCGTAATGCCCTTTAATCCCTCTATCGTATTCTGTAATATCTGGTTTGAAATCATAATAAGCCCCCATTCAAAATAAATCCGCCGACCTTCCACAGGCTGTTTAGCAATTTGTACAGCACTCAAACAAAGGATTCCTCATAAAAATCTGCATTTGCTTTTCATTTTAATCTATTTTAACAAAAAAATCTACCTCAAATTCTAAATTTTTTGTGTATTTTTCAAAATTTTGGCTTTTTTATTGAGAAAATTGATTTATACAAACTATACAAAAGAAAAATAGATGATCCATCTTCTTTCCATATGGCTTTCCGGCAAATTATATGGTATACTTGTTGCAGCAGCTGATCAAACAGAAAGGACGGTGTATCATATGAATACTATGGATATTGCAGGATTGTCCATGGCCATGTCGGCGTCACAGGTAAATTCTGCTTTCGGGGTGGCAATGCTTGGCAAATCTCTCGACACGGCGGAGATGGCCGGAGATCAGATCACCAATATGATAGATGCCGCGGCAATGGAACGTTCTGTGAACCCGGCCGTTGGCTCCAATCTGGATATTTACATTTAATCACTGCAACGCAAAAACGTCACTGTTCACACAGCGGCGTTTTGTATTTTATCCCCTTATTTTTCTGTTTTTTAAAGAAGCGCCATGATCCACTCAAGGCTCATATAGGCAAGACTCAGCACAATGGCAAGAATGAGCGGTATGCTGACCATTGCTTCTTTTTTCTCCTTACGGCGTGCCCATATCGTGGCAAACTGCTCTCCTCTCTTCTCATTCTTCGACATCCATACGAGCGTGCAGACAGCCAATGGCGTTGCAACCGCCGCAATCAGCAGATAAGGACCGATCGCCGTAATCAATAATTCCTGTGTCAGAACTTCTTCCGCACCCGCCAGTTCTTCCGGCAGCAGATCAAACAGATACATCATGCAGACCTGATGGGAATTGAAAACCATATGGGCAATGACCGACGACCACAGGCTTCCCGTCGCCTCAACCAGCATCCCGAACAGAATGCCGATGGCAATTGCATAAGCAGCCTGATTGAAGTTTAAATGCATCAGGCCGAACAGCAGCGCCGACCAGAAAATCGCCCAGAATACCGAGCCCGAATTCTTATACCCTCTGAAAAAAAAGCCCCGGAAAATAAATTCTTCACAAAACGGACCAAATATTCCGATCATAAATAACATGACAGGAAAAGGCATCTGCAAAACATCTCCGCTGATCGCGTTTACCGCATTATCCACAAAAAGCATGGAAATCGCATTTAGCGCCGTCGTCAGAGGCATCATCAGATAGGTAAAAAGGATGATCATAAAAAAAGTAGATATTTTTATTTTATGAAAATCCAGCATTTCATTAAACTGTCCCGTCACTGTCTTTTTCCTGGACGCCAGCGCAAAAAGCAGGACCGGCAGCAGCATTATAGCCTGACTGAGCAGAAGATTGGCCACAATATTAATATCAAAAAACATACTGCCCTGCAGCGCACAGACAAGTATCAGGACGAACAGCGCCAGATTCAGCAGGATCAGACATAAAAAGGCCCAGTTTACTTTTTTACTGTTCATTCGTTATTTAACCTTCCATCATAAATTCCACTAACTTAGCCGTATCTTCCGGCTCGTAAGCGATTACTTCCAGTTCTTCAATCGTACCGTCAGAGAAAATATTGGCCAGAGACACATACTGGGAAAGCTTCGATTTCAGATTGAGTCTGTCGCCTTCTCCCGTTACCAGCTCCACTTTTCCCTTACAACTGTCCACTACCTTAAAAAATTTCTCCACATTATCAATATTCTGAATTTTCATGTTTTCACCTCATACCGTTCTCCCGGTATTTACCTTTCTTTGCTTTGTGTAATTGTTTCGTATAACTAGATTATACTCAATTCTCCAAAAGTTGCAAGTTTCTATAGTTTTCGAATCGCTCTTTCGCCTATGATAATCTTTTTTTCTTTCAAAAGATGACCGACCGCTCTCTTAAATTCATTCTTGCTCATCTGCATTTCCCTTTTAATTGTTTCCGGAGAAGCCTTATCCGTAAAGGGCAGCGCCCCGTCATAGCTGTCGATCACCTCTAAAATCTTTTCCGCGTCCTTCTCGATCTGCAGATATGCCTTTTCCCGAATACTCAGATTCAGTCTGCCGTCCGCTTTCACTTCCGTAACTCTCGCCGTAATACTTCTGCCTGTCTCCACATCCCCGTACAGTTCTTTTTTGGCAATCAGACCGGAATAAATATCATCCACCGCTATAAATGCGCCGAAATTATCGCTGATCTCATAAACGGTCCCCGTCACTCTGTCATCCTTTTTATAGGGGCTGTCCTGACGCAGATACCGGTATACATTCATTGTTGCACACAATCTGCCGCTTTTATCGATGTAAAGGGCTACAAGACAGGATTCTCCCTCTTTCACCCTTTTTTTCTGCTCCTTAAAAGGCAGCAGAAGATCCTTTTCCAGTCCCCAGTCCAGAAATGCGCCGATCTGACCTGTCTGCACGACCCGCAGTCTGGCCACATTTCCAAGCGTAATGAGCGGCCTGACCGTCGTTGCGATCAGCCGGTCTTTGGAATCGCGGTAAATGAACACCTCCACGCTATCCCCGATTCCGGCCCCCTGCGGCACCTGTCTGATCGGAAGCAATACCTTTTCCGCCGTCGGTAAAGTCTGTTCCGGCCGCTGCCGCGTCCTGCCATCCTCCGCCCTCTGCTCTCCATCCGTCAGATAGACGCCAAATTCTACTTTCTTCGCAATCGTTAGTGTCTGCATTTCACCAAGTCTGATCATCCCTGTATTAATTCCTTTCTCCTGCATGTAAATTCATCCCCGAAAACTCCACGATGCTGTACGGCCTGCCGTCTTCTCCGTTTAATGATACCGTATAAAGCGTATTCTCCGCATTCACCGCCATAACCGGCACAATCCTGTCCTGCAGCACCGCCTGTTTCTTATATTCCGCCCGCATCTGCCGGATCTGAAAATCTCCGGGAATATAATCCATTGCTATCCGCACATGCTGCCCGTTATTGACATGACCATTCGTGTCCAGATGATGCGGTCTGACTTTAAGCGTTTCCTGTTCCCGCCCATTCTCCGGCACCGCAATTTTCCGGGGCGCATATTCCATCGGAAGCCTTTCTGCGAGCTGATATCCCTCCAGCATCTCTTCGGGCGGCTTCGCCGGCGCCATCTTTACGGTATTCATCAGACTCCAGATCGAATTGGCATACGCAAGCCGCTCTCCCGCTTCCGTTTCCATCCAGAAATTACGATAACCGATAAAGCCTTTGAATTCATAAGGCGCCGTACCGATAATCACCCTCTCGCATAACGCCGGATAGCGCTCTACGACGATCTGCCAGGAGGACATAACCCATACCATGTTTTTTTCCTTCAGATATTCGACGCCCAGTCCGAGATCCTCCGAGTGAAAAGTGGACACATCCTGAAAATAATCCAGCATAGATTCCAGTGTCAGCCTTCCGTCCGGACCTACCTCACTGTAACGTATTCTGCTTTGAAATGTATACATAAAAATGCCTTCCTTCCCGCCGCTGTATGATGCAGAAAACCCGGTGAATCATCTTCACCGGGTCTTTAGCTGGGCTACAAGGATTCGAACCTTGAAATGACGGAGTCAGAGTCCGTTGCCTTACCGTTTGGCGATAGCCCATCAACACTACAATTTGAAATTATACAGCATCCTGAATCATTTTGCAAGCCCTGTTTTAAAATTTTTTCGATTTTTATTCTTTTAGTATGATCAGTTATATGAAATTTTTAATCTTAAAAAGGCTGTCCCGCTGTTCAAACATGGGAACTCTGTCCGGCCGTCGGCTTCTCATGGGCAGCCCCGAACCGATATCGGTTCGTCGCCGCCCATGTGCTTTATATCATATCAGCCTCGGTCCTCCCGACGCCTCTTCTCACTAAATCTCAAACATCAGCTCTCCATACGTCGGAATCGGCCAAATACCCTTATCGACGATCATTTCCAGTTCATCCGCCGGTGCACGGAGCTTCTCCATTACATTCTTTACCGTATCTTTATAGAAGAATGCCTGATCTTTTGCATTTTCCATCGCGGAGGCCTGTGCCTCTACCGTCTTTAACTCAGTCAGCGCCTTCTGCATCGCCGCCAGCTTCTCACTGACAGACTTCAGAAGTTCCACCTGCATGGATGCGTCCGCTCCCGCTTCTTTTACCGCATTCGCTGTATCCGCAAGCATTTTCGTATATTTAACAGCCGCCGGAATAATCTGTTTGCCGGCCATGTCGATCATGGTAAGCGCCTCGATATTAATCGTTTTGGCATAGGTCTCGTAAATAATCTCCTCACGGGATTCCAGCTCCACTTTCGTAAAAATGCGGAATTTCTCAAACAGACGCACCGCTTTCTCCGTCGTCAGCGTATCGGCCGCTTCGATCATGGACTTAATGTTCGGAAGCCCTCTTCTCTCCGCTTCCTCAACCCATTCATCGGCGTAACCGTTTCCGTTGAAAATGATTCTCTGATGCTTCGTCATGTACTCTTTGATCAGATCATGAATCGCAACCTCAAGGTCATCCGCTTTTTCCAGCCTGTCAGCCGCCTCACAGAAAGCTTCCGCAACAATGGCATTCAGCGTCGTGTTCGGGCTTGCAATGGAGTCTGCGGAGCCCACCATACGAAACTCGAATTTATTTCCGGTAAAAGCAAAGGGTGACGTTCTGTTTCTGTCAGTCGCATCCTTCTGAAAGTCGGGCAGTGTCTTAACACCCGTCAAAAGCTTTCCGCCTTCCTTTACGGAGGTTGCAAACCCCGTCTCGATCAACTGGCTCACAACATCCTCCAGCTGTTCTCCGAGGAAAATCGAAATGATTGCCGGGGGCGCTTCATTCGCTCCCAGTCTGTGATCATTACCGACATCGGATGCGGACTGGCGAAGCAGATCCGCATGTGTATCCACTGCTTTCATGATACAGGCGAGCACAAGCAGGAACTGGATATTTTCGTTCGGCGTCTCGCCCGGGTCCAGAAGATTCACGCCGTTATCCGTCGTTATGGACCAGTTATTATGTTTGCCGGAACCGTTCACGCCGGCGTAGGGCTTCTCATGCAGCAGGCATCTCATGCCATGCTTCGTAGCGACCCTTTTCATTGTCTCCATCACGATCTGGTTATGATCTACCGCAATATTGGCCGTTTCATAGATCGGCGCCAGCTCATGCTGTGCGGGAGCCACTTCGTTATGCTGTGTTTTGGCCGTAACGCCCAGCTTCCAGAGCTCTTCATTCAGATCCTTCATATAAGCGCCGACACGTTCTCTGATAACTCCGAAATAATGATCTTCCATTTCCTGTCCCTTCGGTGCAGGCGCTCCGAACAGCGTACGCCCTGCAAACATCAGGTCGGTTCTCTTCATATATAATTTTTCATCTACCAGAAAATATTCCTGTTCCGGTCCGACAGACGCGGTCACCTTCTTTGCACCGGTATTTCCGAACAGACGAACGATCCGCAGGGCCTGCTCACTCAGCGCTTCCATCGAACGCAGCAGCGGCGTCTTTTTATCCAATGCCTCACCCGTATAGGAGCAGAATGCGGTCGGAATGCAGAGAATCGTTCCACAGGTAGATTCCTTCAGAAAAGCCGGGGAAGTGATATCCCACGCGGTATAGCCTCTTGCCTCAAATGTCGCGCGCAGGCCGCCGGAAGGAAAGGAAGAAGCGTCAGGTTCGCCCTTAATCAATTCTTTTCCCGAAAACTCCGTCAGCATTCTGCCGGACTCATCCGGATGTGTCACGAACGCATCATGCTTCTCTGCGGTAATTCCCGTCAGCGGCTGGAACCAGTGCGTATAGTGGGTTGCGCCATGCTCTACCGCCCAGTCCTTCATCTCCTTTGCAACGACGTTTGCCGTACTCATAGAAAGCTCGCCGCCGTTGTTCATAACGTCCACCACTTCTTTGTATGCGTTCTTTGGCAGGCGCTCCTTCATTTTGCTGAGAGTAAACAAGTTCTGTCCAAAAATCTCTTCCACATTGAAAACTTCGCTCATCTTCCTACTTCCTTTCTTTTTCAGGATATCCGAACCCTCCCCACTTTAAATGCACAGTGCTTTGTACAAAAAAATGCTCCAAAAATAATCTTTTTGGAACATCCTCGTTCAAGATACCTTTATATAATTATAAATATCCGGTTGCTATTTCCTTTACTAAAATACGCCATTTCCTTTCAAATTGCAATACCCGAATTCAAATTTTGTATATTTTACGGGAATTAAGAGAGAAAAAAAGGTATTCCTGTTCATTTTTCACAAAATCCGAGGGCCGCCCGCCGCGCCAATTATGCTTTTTTGCGCAGAATATCATATTGCTCCGGCGTCTGTGACAGCTTCACATCGATAATCTGCTTAGAATGCGGACAGCTTTCCACTTCTTCGCCTTCCTCATTGTACATATGCAGCACTTCTACAGGCATATTAATGCCCGAAGGCTTCATGATCTCGATGTCATCTCCCACACAGAATTTATTCCGCTGCTCGATGCGTGCGCGGCCCGTCTCATCCACAGCCCCCACGATGCCGAGATAAACATACTCATTCACATATGTGCTGTTATCATAAATCTGCGCGTTTTCCGTTTCCTGTCTTCCGAAATAAAATCCTGTCGTAAACTGACGATATGTGCACTTGGCAATTTCCGCACGGTACCAGTCCATATTTTCCCGGTATTTTTCTTCCGATTCCAGATAATCGTCGATCGCTTTTCGATAAGTGCGCGCAACCGCTGCCACATAAAGCGCGGTCTTCATCCTGCCTTCTATCTTGAAGCTGTCGATTCCCGCATCGATCATCTCAGGAATATGCCCGATCATGCACAGATCTTTGGAATTAAAAATATAGGTTCCCCGCTCGTTCTCATAAACCGGAAAATACTCTCCGGGCCTTTTTTCCTCTACCACCGCATATTTCCAGCGGCAGGGATGTGTGCAGGCCCCCTGATTCGCATCTCTTCCCGTAAAATAACTGCTCAGAAGACAACGGCCCGAATAGGAAATGCACATCGCACCGTGAATAAAGCTTTCGATCTCCATCTCTTCCGGAATATGCTCCCTGATTTCTTTAATTTCCTGTAGAGACAGCTCTCTTGCGGAAACCACTCTTTTGGCCCCCTGTTCATGCCAGAAGCGGTAAGTCAGGTAATTGGTATTATTCGCCTGTGTTGAAATATGAATATCGATTTCCGGACAAATCTCCTTCGCGAGCATAAACATTCCCGGATCTGCAATGATCAGCGCATCCGGTTTCATTTCCCTTAATTCCCTGAAATAGTCCGCCGCACCTTCCAGGTCACGATTATGAGCCAGAATATTAGCCGTCACATGCACGCGCACATGATGGGCATGGGCGAAAGCGATTCCCTCCCGCATTTCCTCTTTCGAGAAATTTTTTGCCTTCGCGCGCAGACCAAACGCCTCTCCGCCGATATATACCGCATCCGCACCGAAGATTACCGCCGTTTTCAACACTTCCAGGCTGCTCGCCGGAATCAGTAATTCTGGTTTTTTCATCCTTCCGTCCCCTTTTTTACGCTTACCGTTGCCCCATCCCCAAGCGGCAGAATCGCCGTCTCCAGCTGCGGATGATGCTTTAATTCATACAGATAATCCCGCATACGGGTATGTATCGTACGATTCCTTCTTGTCACCGCATAGCGGGACTCAATGATATCTCCGCCCTGTAATACATTATCGGACAGTAGAATCCCGCCTTCCGGCATCAGACGCAGAATATCCGGCAGGAAATGGATATACTGTCCCTTCGCAGCATCCATGAAAATAAAATCATAAGGACCTTCCAGCTTTTTCAGCCAATCCACCGCATCACCTTCCAAAAGCGTAATGTCTTTTTCCTTTCCGGCCCTTCTGAAATTCTCCCTCGCAACGGGAATTCGCTTTTCGTATTTCTCAATCGTCGTTATTTTGCATCCCTGCGGAGCGTACTCACTCATCAATAACGCAGAAAAACCAATGGCACAGCCGACTTCCAGAACAGATAAGGGCTTTTTTACCGCAAGCAGCAGTTTGATAAAGCTCTGCATTTCCGTCCGAATGATCGGCACATTGGTTTTCTTCGCTTCCTTTTCTATCTCATCCAAAAAGGGGGTATTGCCCGGATCAAGGGAATTGATAAACGCCGTTGTACGTTCATCACCTGTCATTGTTCTGTCTCACCGCCTTCATCCGCTTCTCCGTCGCCTTCTGTTGCACCATCTTCTCCCGCTTCTCCGGAATTTTCTTCTTCGGCCCCTTCTTTATCCGCATTTTCTCCGGATTCGGCCGCCTTATCTTTGCCGTCCTCTTCCGCGCCTTCCGGCTCCGCTGCCATGATCGCCAGCATTTCATCGCTCTTCATGGAAGTATTGAGATCATAAATACCAGGATTAATCTTTCCATGATTTTCCGATAAAAGCTCCTGTACAAAAAACAGATTCGCATCCCTGATCAATCCTTTATCCACCAGATTCTTTCCGATATCCATCACGGAATCATCCGGTTCCACATAGATACTGATCGTCCTCCCCTCACCGATTGTCATCGGCTCTTCCGCAAAAACCCGATAACCGAAATCATATGCCCTGATCGCCGCGTCATAAACGAAAGAAACGAGAAAAAAGACCGCTACAATTTTAATAATCGTTTCAATAATGGAACCCACTACCTGTTTAATATCCATTCCAAAACCTCCACCCCGCATATTGTTTCAGGGTTTTTATTCAAAATCCAGCTCCGCTGTGATTTTTACGTTGATTTCCTGCATCATACGGCAGAAAGCCAGTTCCGCTCTCAGGAAATCATCCACGAGCGGATTGGCGCGAAATTCCTCATATTCCCGCTCAAAAGCATCCAGCCGGTCCAGAAGCTCGTCTGCCGGTGTTTCGGTCTGGAGTTCAAAATTCCGCTTCCGGAATTCACTTACCATTGCGAAAAGTTCCGGCTCTTTCTTCAACTTCCTCTTCTGAAAATCATATTCCCTGTATATACCCGATTCTCTGATTTCTTCTATGAAACTGTCAGTCGCCTTTTTCACGATGCTGTCTAACATGCATTTCTCTCTCCTTTTAACCGCTTTGATGCCCGCATCTTAACGCTGATAACCAGAAAGATCTCTGATTCTTTCATCTATACTTCCATAATAATCGGAAGTATCATCGGCCGCCGTTTCGTCTTTTTCCATACATATTCACTCAGAACATCCTTAATCGTGGATTTGAGTTTTCCCCAGTCGGTCTGTCCCTTGTCCAGACATCCCATAACCGCACCGTCCACAAGAAGTCTTGCCTCTTCCAGAAGTTCATCCGATTCCCGGACATATACGAATCCACGGGATACAATATCTGGTCCCGATACGAGCTGGCTGCTGTAAGAATCGAGCGCGAGCACTACGATCAGAATACCGTCTTCCGCCAGATGCTGCCTGTCCCTCAAAACCACATTCCCGACATCTCCCACGCCGAGTCCATCGACCAGAATCGCCCCTACCGGCACTTTTCCGGTCACCTCCGCTTTCTCTTCACGAAGCTCCAGAACATCTCCCGAATGCAGTATAAAAATGTTTTCCTTATCAATGCCAAGCTCTTTCGCAATCTTGGCCTGGGCCTTTAAATGCTTGTATTCGCCATGCACGGGCACCGCATATCTGGGATGCAGCAACGTATATAAAAGCTTGATCTCTTCCTGACAGGCATGTCCCGAAACATGCACGTCCTGAAAGATAACATCCGCTCCCTTCATTAGAAGTTCATTGATCACGTTCGTGACCGCTTTTTCATTTCCGGGAATCGGATTGGATGAAAAGATCACCGTATCCCCCGGCACGATGGAAATCTTCTTGTGAATGCTGCCTGCCATACGGCTTAAAGCCGCCATGCTCTCACCCTGGCTTCCCGTCGTGATAATGACCGTCTTTTCATTCGGATAGTTCTTCAGCTGTTCAATATCAATCAGCGTCTGATCCGGAATATTCAGATAGCCTAACGTCGAAGCCGTTTCAATGATATTGACCATACTGCGGCCTTCGACAACCACCTTGCGGCCGAATTTATAGGCAGAATTAATAATCTGCTGCACTCTGTCCACATTGGATGCAAAAGTCGCGATAATAATTCTGGTATCGCTGTGTTCCGAAAAAAGCGTATCAAATGTCTTTCCCACTGTTTTTTCAGATGGCGTAAACCCGGGCCTTTCCGCATTCGTGCTGTCACACATTAACGCAAGCACGCCCTTTTTGCCAAGTTCTGCGAAACGCTGTAAATCAATGGCATCCCCGAATACCGGTGTATAATCCACCTTAAAATCGCCTGTATGAACGACAATGCCTGCCGGAGAATAAATTGCCAGCGCCGCCGCATCCACGATGCTGTGATTCGTCTTAATAAATTCGATTCGAAATTGTCCCAGATTAATCGACTGCCCGAATTTTACGACCTTGCGCTTCGTTGTGTTCATCAGGTCATGTTCTTTCAGCTTGTTTTCAATGATGCCCATTGTCAGCTTCGTCGCATAAACCGGTACATTGATTTCCTTCAGAATATAAGGCAGCGCGCCAATGTGATCCTCATGCCCGTGCGTAATCATAAATCCTTTAACTTTTTCAATATTTTCCTTCAGATAAGTAACATCCGGAATTACCAGATCAATTCCGAGCATCTCATCCTCCGGAAAAGACAGACCGCAATCAACCACAATAATACTGTCTTCATATTCAAAGGCAGTAATATTCAGCCCGATCTGCTCCAGACCGCCCAAAGGAATTACCTTCAGTCCGGACGCCGTTCCCTGTTCATTTTTTTTCAAAAAATTTTCCTCCACTTTTCCTGCATGCCATGATAGCGCTCCATCGACTGATCGACCATTCCTCAGAAGCTCCGGTATTACATTTCTTTCATATCTCCGCTCTGTTTCCGGCTTTCATTGCCTCTCCGATTCGGAAAAACAGTCCGATGCAGCCCTATATGTACCTGCATTTCTTCAATTTTTAATTGCTTTTTTAAACTTTCCGTACGCCTTCAGGACAGTTCGACATCCTCCAGCATATTTTCAAATACAGCCGAAACTGCATCAAGTTCCTCATCTTCCGTCACGATCTCGTAGACAGCCTCTTCCTCACCCTGCCGCGATATATCCCGCAAAATCAGAGCCTCTCCGTCATCCTCTTCCGTATCGGTCACCAGAATATAATCAATCCCGCCTATTCTCGTCTGTTCCAGAACATAGAATGCTACCGGTTCCTCCCCCTCTGCTCTGAAAATGATCTTCTCCATCTTAATATCCATGCCTTTCTCTCAACCCGCGATACTTGCTGCCAAAACCCCGAAAGCACAGGCCCAAATTCTCTTCACACACTGTTTCCACGTCGGTCCAGATATCCCTGCAGAATAAAGACCGCGGCAATCTTGTCCACATATTCCTTCCGGTTTTCTCTTCTGATACCGGCTTCCATCATCGCCCTGTCCGCAGCTGCCGTCGTCAGCCTTTCATCCCACATCGTGACAGGAAGTCCGGTCCTGCGCTCCAGTTTCTCCTTAAATTCCAGAGAAAGCTGCGCACGCTCTCCGATCGTATCGTTCATATTCTTGGGAAAACCCAGAACAATTTCCGCCACCTCATATTGAACAATCAGTTCCTCAATCCTTGCCAGCGTCTTCCGTAACTTATTTTCTTCTTTTCTTCTGATGATCTCAAGCCCCTGCGCAGTGATCAAAAGGGGATCGCTGAGCGCCACTCCAACCGTCTTGGACCCGAAGTCCAGTCCCATAATCCTCATAACCGTTCCTTACACTTCCCCCGTCAGGAGGCTTTCACCTATTTGTTCAAAGACTTTCTGATATATTCTTTCAGCATTTCTTCCACAAGCTCGTCCCGTTCCACCTTCATAATCAGGCTCCGCGCATTTTTATGACTCGTAATATAAGTAGGGTCTCCTGACATAATATATCCTACAATCTGATTTACCGGATTGTATCCCTTCTCCGTCAATGCTTCATAAACCGTTGCAAGGACAAGCTTTACACCTGTTTCCGGCTCCGTCTCCACTCTGAAATATTGTGTATTTTCCATATCCTGCATCTTGGTAATGCCGCCCCCTTCTTACGCTTTTGTCCGATTCCTTCTGTTTATCATACTCTATCTGCGGATAAAATTCAATCGTTCCTTCACATTCCGGCTAATCTTAATGAATCCTTAATGAATTTCCACTCATTTTAATCCCCATATCGGGGCAGCCTGCCGCGGCCTGATCCTTCACAAGTATCATATCATCCAGAAACTCCTCTGTCAGCGTTTCCTCCAGAATCCGGTTCTTCAGATCCTCCCGCACTCTTTTCCCTACCCGGATATATCGTTTCGTATGGCCGATCTGATAAACTTCTCCATGCAGCGTTTTCGCTTCTTCATACAATATCTCCGCCCTTTCACCGACGAAATCCCGTCGAAATTCTTCCGACATACGCCGCTCAAGCTGCATCAGTCTGCTGCTCCTTTCATTCCTGATCTGATCCGGAACCTGATCCTCCATTGCAGCCGCTCTTGTTCCCTGTCTTCTGGAATATTTGAAAATATGCATTTCAAAAAAATGTACTCTTTCAAGAAAGGACTCCGTAAGAGCAAATTCCTCTTCCGTCTCGCCGGGAAATCCGACAATAACATCCGTCGTAATTGCAGGACGGTCAAAATACTTCCGCAGAATTTCCACTTTTTTCAAGTATTCCCCCGTCGTGTAGCGTCTATTCATCCGGCGCAGCGTCTCGTCACATCCGCTCTGCAGGGAAAGATGAAAATGCGGGCATACCCTGCCCAGTCCGGAAAGTCTCCCGGCAAATTCTTCCGTAATAATTCCCGGTTCCAGAGATCCGAGTCTGATCCGCTTCAGCCCTTTTATCTCATGCAGCTTCTCCAACAGACTGATCAGCTCCGCACTGCCCCGGTCAATCCCATAGGAGCTTATATGGATTCCTGTAAGCACAATTTCCTGATATCCGCTCTCCACAAGTCCCGCCGTTTCCTTCAGTATGTCCTCCTCCCGGCGGCTCCGCACTCTTCCCCTTGCATAAGGAATAATGCAATAGGAACAGAACTGGTTGCAGCCATCCTGTATTTTCACATAAGCCCGCGTATGTCCGCCCGTTCCATGAAGCTTCATCTCTTCATATTCTTTCGTATGATTGATATCAATGACCGTCCTGTTTTGCAGAGTCTTGTCTTTTCCCGGAAGCATTCCCTGTTTCCGCGCTGCCAGATATTCTTCGAGAATCTCTGCGATATCCTTCTTCCGGTTGTTGCCGATGATAAGATCGACCGACGCATCCTGAACAATTTTTTCCTCCCCGGTCTGCACATAGCATCCCGCCGCCACAACAACCGCAGACGGATTTTTCTTCTTTGCGCGGTGAAGCATCTGCCGGCTTTTCTGATCCGCAATATTGGTCACGGTACAGGTATTGATAATATAAATATCGGCCTTCTCATCAAATGGTACAATTTTATATCCCTTTTCCTGTAAGATTTGTTGCATAACATCCATTTCATATCCATTGACTTTACAGCCAAGATTATGCAGCGCTATACTTTCCATAATAACTCCCGTATTTTTGTGTTGTTTTGACATTGACTTTTGGTGTCCCAGCCTTTAGTATTATAGCTAATAGCAAGCAAATAAAGGAGGTAATTCTTAATGAAAACCGTTCAGATTTCTTTAAATTCAATTGATAAGGTCAAATCCTTCGTAACAGATATTACAAAATTTGATTATGATTTTGATCTGGTATCAGGAAGATATGTCATTGATGCAAAATCTATCATGGGTATTTTCAGCCTTGACCTGTCCAAGCCGATCGACCTGAATATTCATACGGAAGACGGCGCCGACGAGATCATGGAAGCGCTAAAACCCTACCTTATGTCATAAGCACATCAGGTACATATCAATGATATTACAGGATGACCGCTCATCCTGTGGTATCATTTTTTTTTCGCTATTGGACTATAATCAGCTCATCGGTATCTAACGCGGTCTGCACAAGCTCATCCATTTTCTCCGACAGGTTCTGTTCATGTCTTTTGATAATTTTCAGATTCGGCTTTGTAACCGGATGTTTTGCCACAAATATCGTACAGCAGTCCTCGTACGGCAGAATCGACGTTTCATAAGTATCGATCTTTTCCGAAATATCCACAATCTCCATTTTATCAAAACCGATCAGCGGCCTGTAGACAGGAAGCTCACATACCTCATTCGTTACAAGCAGGCTGCTCATCGTCTGTGAAGCCACCTGACCGATGCTCTCTCCGGTAATCAGTCCGAGGCAGCCGCTTTCCTTTGCAATCCGTTCGGCGATCCGCATCATATACCGGCGCATGATAATCGTCAGTTCATCGTGCGGGCATTTATCGTAGATGTACATCTGAATATCGGTAAAATTAATGACATGCAGGTAAATTGGTCCCGTATACTGAGACACCTTCCGCGCAAGATCCACGACCTTCTCTTTTGCGCGCTCGCTCGTATACGGCGGTGCATGAAAATATACCGCATCGATCTTCACGCCGCGCTTCGCGATCATGTAACCCGCTACCGGTGAATCAATACCGCCTGACAGCAGAAGCATTGCCTTACCGCCCGTGCCGACCGGCATGCCTCCCGGACCGGGAATGATCTTTGAATAAATATAAATCCGATCCCGGATCTCGATGTGCAGCATGATGTCCGGCTTATGCACATCCACTCTCATCTCCGGATATGCATCCAGAATGATGCCACCCATCTCCATATTGATTTCCATCGAATCGAGCGGATAATTCTTCCGCGCCCTTCTGGCCGCTACCTTAAAGGTTTTATGCTTGTCCGGATAAACCTCATCCAGATATTTCACAACCCGCTCTCCCAGTTTTTCAAAGCCTTCATCCGCTACGGTGACAACCGGACAGATTCCGGAAATACCGAATACCTTCCGCAAAGCCTCAACGGCGTCTTCGAAATCGAACTCCGATACGGCATCCGCATAGATTCTTCCATCGGTCTTACGCACCTGGAAATCTCCGTCGATTTTCTTCAGGGCATGCCGAATCTGCTTTACGAGCGCATCCTCGAAAAGATACCGGTTCTTTCCCTTTACCCCGATTTCCGCATATTTGATTAAAAAAGATGTAAACATAATAACTCCCATCCGTCTGCTTCGGCAGACACTTTCTTACGGCGCCCGATCATTCGGAACAGTCTTTTTGGACCGGCGAAAGCTCCCGGCATCGCATCTTATGATGCGATGTCTTTGGAACCTCGTTTCGTTCTAATGACGCGTATATTTCCTGAGCATCGGAATAATATCATACAATGCTTCCAGTGTATACCGGATCTCCTCTTCCGTTGTAAAAATCGAAAAGCTGAAGCGTATCGTTGATTCCAGCAGATCTCTCTCCACACCGATCGCCTTTAACGTTGCGGAAGGCATCGGCTTGTTGGATGCACATGCGCTTCCGGCGGAAACATAGATTCCTCTGTCCTCCAGCGCATGAAGAAGCACTTCACTGCGAATTCCTCTGACGGAAAGGCTGACAATATGAGACGCACCTTCTTTTCCGGCACATCCGTTCACCTTCACCTGATCGATCTTCGAAATGCCCTGCAGGAACATCTCCCGCAGACGGTAAAGCCGTTCCATATCCGCATCCAGATTTTCATACATCAGCTCAGCCGCTCTTGCCAGACCGGCAATGCCTGCCACATTTTCCGTACCGGAACGCATTCCTTTCTGCTGGCCTCCGCCGTAGATGATCGGGCTGATCTTAATCTTATCGTTCACATACAGAAAACCGGCTCCCTTGGGCCCGTGAATCTTATGAGCGCTGACCGAAAGCAGGTCAATATTCATTCTGGAGGGATAGATGCGGAACTTCCCGAATCCCTGCACCGCATCCACATGAAAGATGGTGTGGGGATTCCTTTTCTTAATAATCTCTCCCGCTTCCGCTATCGGCTCAAGTGTCCCGATCTCATTATTGGTATGCATAATAGATACCAGAATCGTATCCCTGCCGACTGCCTGTTTCAAATCCTCCAGCCGGATTCTTCCCTGTCCGTCCACCGGCAGATAAGTCACCCGGAATCCCTGATCCTCCAGATACCGCATCGTCTGCATAATCGCCGGATGCTCTATCTTCGTCGTAATCAGATGTCTCCCCGCGCGATGATTGGCCATCGCCGTACCGATCAGAGCAATATTATCCGATTCGGTTCCGCCGGAGGTAAAAAGAATCTCTTTTTCATTCACTTTCAGTATTCTTGCAAGTGTTTCTAACGCATGTCGTATATAATGCTCTGCTTCTACGCCCTTATGGTGCATACTGGAAGGATTTCCATAATCCTCACACATAATTTTCATCATAAGCTGCGCTACTTCTTCAAAGCATCTGGTCGTAGCAGAATTATCCAAATATACTTCCATAAGCAGCTCCTGTTTTTGTCATATTCTGTTTTTAAATCTCATAATATAGTATATGATGCACCGCCTCCGGCGGCACACTCGTGAGCATTATAAAATCTCTTCACCTTGTTCGAAATGATACATCAGCCATGCAAGCACCGTCAGACCGGCCGTCTCCGTTCGAAGTATCCGTTTCCCAAGCGTAATTGGAAGAAAACCGCCTTCCACTGCGACCGCAATTTCTTTTTCTTCAAATCCGCCCTCCGGACCGATAAAAACCGCCACCGACTCGCCCTGTCGAATCCCGCTTATGATTTTTTTCGTTTTCGTCATGTCCTGTGCCAGTTCGTACGGAATCAGCCTGACATCCATGGAACCGGCATAAGCGATGGCCTCCTTCATGCTCATGACCTCCGCCACCCTCGGTATGACACCCCGCCTGCTCTGTTTTGCAGCCGCTTCCACGATCCCCTGCCATCTGGCCGTTTTGGCCCTGGCCTTCTTCTCATCCAGCTTAACAACAGACCGGCCGGTGGATACCGGAACGATTTCAAAGACGCCAAGCTCTACCGCCTTCTGCATAATCAACTCCATTTTATCCGCTTTGGGCAGCCCCTGAAACAGAAAGATCTTCGACGGAAGTTCCACGCCTTCTTCCTTAATAAAGCGCAGCGTACAGATAACTTCATCTTCCGCAAAAGTATCGATACCGCAACGGTACTCTTTTCCGTCCACGCCGTTGCTGACCGCAATCTCTTCTCCGATTTTCATCCGGAGCACATTTCTGATATGATTGACATCACCGCCCGTTATGACGATTCTGTTTCCCTGTATTTGCGACGGTTCCACAAAAAAATGATACATTTTTCCACTCCTGCGAAAACAAGAACTCCTAATATGGCTCCTGCACTGTCTATCATCACATCGCTGATTCTGCCGGACCGCCCCGCTACAAACAGCTGATGGGTCTCGTCACTGGCAGCATAGAGCGCGGCAATCAGGCTTGAGAAGAAAATTCTTTTCCTAACCGAAAACGGCCTGTTCCCCATCCAGATATACAGCAGAACCGACAAAATCCCAAATTCAACCATATGCGCCGCTTTCCTGACATACCCTTCGATTGTGTCCGCAATCTCATGCAGCCTTTCATCGTTCCAGTTCAGTCCGAGCAGACTGTCCGCGGAACGCACGATGCGATAGCTGAAGCTTTCGCTGACTGCACCTGACTCTTCCTTCTCCTGAGCCGAAAAAGCAAAAATCACACACATCCAGAACAGCGCAAGGATACCTGCCGCCGTTCTGATCATCCTCATCATACTTTTCGGGCGGTTATGGATACCCACTCGCCCTGACGGGTAATTTCAACAATTTCCAGACCGGCTGCCCGGACTGCCTCCGCAACGGTTTCTTCCTTATCGTCAATGATGCCGGATGTAATATAGATACCTCCCGGCTTCAGCTGATGCGTAATGACCGGAGTCAGCTCCACCAGTACATTCGCCAGAATATTAGCTACCACGATATCATAGCACAGATAACCGACTTTGTCCTGTACTTCTTTCTCCGTAATCAGATTTCCGATCATCATCGTAAAGTCTTCTTCCCGGATACCGTTTGCCTCCATGTTCTGCCTGACGGCTTCCGGCGCACAAGGATCAAGATCTGTCCCGACCGCTTTCTTCGCGCCATACATCAATGCTATAATAGCAAGAATGCCGCTTCCTGATCCCACATCTAAGAGCGTTGTCTCCGGCGTCAGGAATTTTCTGATCTGGCGGATGCACAGCTGTGTGGTGTCGTGCATTCCGGTTCCGAACGCAGTTCCCGGATCGATATGCAGAATCATTTTGTCACGATCTTCCTCTTTAACCTCTTCCCATGATGGAATAACCAGCAGGTCATCAATATAAAACTGATGAAAATAGTTCTTCCAGTTATTAATCCAGTCAATGTCCTCCGTCTCATCCACGCTGACTGAGGCTTCCCCGATATCCATAAACTGTGAAAGCTCCGCAAGCTCCTCTTCTACCTTCGAAAGAACCTCCTCTCTGCCGGTGGCTTCTCCATTCAGCACAAGACTTCCGTCTTCCTGCTCTTCCACGAAAAAACTAAGATACGCAACACCGTCATCCTCACAGGCTTCCGGCGGGATATCGACAAACATCTGCTCCTTCTCCCACGCGGTGAGCGGCACTTTGTCCTCAATCTGCGCACCCTCCAGACCAATATCATACAACGTGCTGATAATGATGTCTTCCGCCTCCGTCACCGTTTTTATTTTGAACTTTATCCATTTCATTCCGCATTCATCCTCCATGCCGCAGCATTGCCCGTTTCGTATTTCTTCACAGCGCCGCGTCAGTTCCCTGTAGCGATCTCGTCGATTGCACGCAGTTCTTCCTCTGTAAACGCCGTATTTTCCAACGCCTTAATATTCTCCAGAATCTGTTCCGGTCTGCTCGCTCCGATCAGTACGGAAGTTACTTTACCGTCTTTCAGAATCCATGCAAGCGCCATCTGTGTCAGGGATTGTCCCCTCTTTTCGGCAATGCCGTTCAGTTTTTTTACCTTTTCCAGAAGTTCCGGTTTCAGGGAATCTTCATGAAGATAAGGGCTTTTTTTACTTCCGATCCGGGAATCCTGCGGAATGCCGTTTAAATATTTTCCTGTCAGAATTCCCTGCTGTAAAGGACTGAATGCGATGCAGCCAATTCCGTTCTCATACAGGAAATCCCTCAGCCCGTCTTCTTCAATCCATCTGTTCAGAATAGAATAGGACGGCTGATGAATAATAAAGGGTGTCTTCAGTTCTTTTAAAATACGGTAAGCCTCTTCGGCCTGTTTCTTTTTGTAATTGGAAATTCCAACATATAACGCCTTTCCGGATCGCACAATCTGATCAAGCGCGAGCATCGTTTCCTCAACCGGCGTTTCGGGGTCCGGCCTGTGATGGTAAAAAATATCCACATAATCCAGACCGAGTCTTTTCAGAGACTGATCCAGACTCGCCATCAGATATTTTCGGGAGCCTCCGTCGCCGTATGGTCCCTTCCACATATCATAGCCAGCCTTCGTGGAAATAATCATTTCATCCCGGTACGGCATCAGGTCCGATTTGAGAATCTGCCCCATGCTGCTCTCCGCACTTCCATATACGGGACCGTAATTATTCGCAAGATCAAAATGCGTAATGCCGTTATCAAAAGCCGTAAATAAAATTTTTTTCATATTTTCCAGATGATTGACGGAACCGAAATTATGCCACATTCCAAGCGAAAACGCGGAAAGCTTCAAGCCGCTTTTTCCGCATCTGTTATAAATCATTTTTTCATATCGGTCTTCCTTCGCAAGATACATTCCTTTTCCTCCTTATACTGCTATCTATTCCCATCAGGCACAAATTTACCTGACTTTCTGATTGTATCACATAATCCGTTTATCTGGAAAGTATTTCAGCAATTTATCCAGTATACAGGATGTCGATTTTAGGTTATAATGTGGGAAAAGATTTGATCATTTAATCTTTTATCGATTTTTAACGAATGGAGAAATGTCTGAGCAAAACGGAGGATTACTATGCACAGAAAAAAATTTGCCCTGACAGCGGCTGTCCTTCCGCTTACTTTCGCCTGTCTTACCGGCTGCGGTGCAGGAGAGTCCAAAATCGAAGTCAAAGAACCGGAGATTGAGATAATTCAGGAAGACGAACCCGATGCGGCACCGGAAGAAACTGATGCGCCGGAAGAAACTGCGGAGCTGACCACCGCTTATCCCGTCATCCCGGAGGAAAGAGAAATTGTAAACGGAGAGATGCAAAGCTATCTGACCGGCGAATGGACCAATGAAACGGCTGCCACGAGAAGGCCGATCGCTGTTATGATTCCAAATAATAAACCTGCCATGCCGCAATATGGTCTTTCGCAGGCCGGAATTATTTACGAAGCTCCCGTAGAAGGCCGTATTACAAGGCTTATGGCCGTTTTTGAGAACTTTGATGAACTGGACCGTATCGGCCCCATCAGAAGCAGCCGGGATTATTTCCTGTATACGGCAATGGGCTATGAAGCAATCTACTGTAACTGGGGACTTGCCAGACCTTATGTGGAAGAGCTGATTAACCGGCCGGAAGTCTATAACGTCAGCGCCGCAGTAGTGGGTATTTACAATCCCGCCGACGAAGCATACAGCAGAGTAAGCCGTCCGGGTTATGCAACTGAATTTACCGGTTATCTGATGATTGACGGCTTAATGAAGGCAGTGGACAGACTCGGTTATGACTGGAATTATGACGATGCCTATGTCCGCCCGTTCCTGTTCGCGGCTGACGGTGCCTTCGCGGATTATCCTGAAAATGAAAGCGCCAGGTTGATCTATCCCGGCGGAGAATCCGGCAGTAATTCGAGCGGATACGGTTCTTATCACCCTTATTTCGAGTACCACGAGGATGATCACTTATATTATCGTTATCAGGACGGACAGAAACAGATTGACGAATATAACGGAAATCAGCTTACTGTTTCCAATGTTATCTTCCAGTATTGCCATGGAGAGGTCAGAGATGAGCATGATTATCTCGCTTTCGGTGTTCACGGGGAAGGTCAGGCAATCGTCTTCACCGGCGGCAAAGTAATTAAGGGTACCTGGAAACGTTACGACGGCGACTTTACTCCCGCCCATTTCTTTGACGAAAACGGAGAAGAAATCATTTTAAATCAGGGAAAAACCTGGATCTGCAATATCTGGGACGAGTATAGTGAGTTTATAGAGTGGAAAGAATAAAAAGCCTGCTTTGCAGGCTTTTTTATTCCTCTTTTTTACTTTCTGAATTTTTTCTTTCCTTTTGGAGTCTCCCCGGAGGAGCCGGTCTGTTGTTTAGCGGCATTTAATGTATTTCCGGTCAGCTCATCGAACTGCTTCAGAAGATCCTTTGCCTCCCTCGAAAGCTTATCCGGTACCTGTACGACAAGCGTAACGTAATGATCTCCCCGTATATCCCGGTTTCGCAGGGATGGAACCCCCTTGCCCTTCAGGCGGACTTTCGTATCCGTCTGCGTACCCGGCTTCACATCATAAATGACTTTTCCATCTACGGTATCGATCATGATCTCACCGCCAAGCGCAGCTACTGCAAATGACATGGGTACGGTTGAATAAATATTCGTATCCTGCCTTTGGAAAATCGGATGCCGTCCGACAATTACCTCTACTAATAAGTCGCCTCTCGGACCGCCGTTTGTTCCCGGTTCTCCCTTATCCCTGATTCTGACGCTCTGACCGTTATCGATGCCCGCCGGAATGGAAACCTGGATTTTCTTTTTATTGGCAATATATCCCGTTCCATAGCAGTCCGGACATTTTTCCTTAATAATCTTACCCGTTCCATGACAATCCGGACAGGTCTGTACACTTCTTGTCGTTCCGAAGAAAATCTGCTGCGTAAATACGACCTGCCCCTTTCCTCCGCATTTGGGACAGGTTTCCGGACTGGTTCCCGGCTTGGCTCCGGTACCACGGCACGTTGTACACTCATCCTTTAACGTCAGCTCTATCTCTTTATCAACTCCGAAAATGGCTTCCTCAAAGGTGATCCTCACGCTGGTACGGATATTGGCTCCCTTCATGGGACCGTTTCCTCTGCTTCCTCTCCGGCCTCCGCCGCCAAAAAAGTCACCGAAAATATCGCCAAAGATATCACCGAAATCCATGCTGTTAAAATCAAAACCACCGAAACCGCCGGCACCGCCGCCTTCAAAGGCAGCGTGTCCGTACTGGTCATACTGTCTTCTCTTTTCAGGGTCACTCAACACAGCGTAAGCTTCCGAGGCTTCTTTGAATTTCTTCTCAGCTTCCGCATCGCCGGGATTCATATCCGGATGATATTTTTTCGCCAGCACTCTGTATGCTTTTTTGAGCGCCGCATCATCTGCATTCTTGTCAACGCCAAGAACTTCATAATAGTCTCTTTTCTGCTCTGCCATGTCTCTATCCTCCAGGACGTCTTACATCAAATTTCTTCACTTGGGGCCTTCCTGGTCCCGAATCTCCTCAAACCGGAAAGAATGTCCTTCCGGGCATTCTTTCCGGCGAACCTTTCGCCTTTAAATTTCTCTGTAATCACCATCTACGACATCATCCGCCGCACCTGTATTCGCACTGCCCTGCGCATCTGCCGCGCCCATATCCGGAGCTCCCTGCTGTGCCTGCTGCATGTTCTCATACATCTTCGTAAACAAAGACTGTGCGGAATTTGTCAGCTTTTCTTTCGCCGCCTTTAATTCATCGATCTGGCTGTCACTCATCTCCTGGTCCTTCGTCTTCTCCAGAATATCCTTTACAGCCTGCAGATCCGCTTCGACTCCGGCTTTCTCGGAAGCGTCGATCTTGTCGCCGACCTCTCCCAGCGCCTTCTCTGTCTGGAATACGAAGGAATCCGCTTCATTCCTCGTATCGATCGCTTCTTTCCTCTTCTTATCTTGCGCCTCGTACTCCGCCGCTTCCTTAACCGCTCTATCGATCTCATCATCGGACATATTGGAACCTGCCGTAATGGTGATGTGCTGTTCCTTACCCGTTCCCAGATCCTTTGCGGATACATTCACGATACCGTTGGCATCAATATCAAAGGTTACTTCAATCTGCGGCACGCCGCGCATTGCCGGCGGGATACCATCCAGTCTGAACTGTCCGAGGGACTTATTATCCTTTGCGAACTGTCTTTCACCCTGTACGACATTAATATCAACTGCGGTCTGATTGTCCGCTGCCGTAGAGAAGATCTGGCTCTTCTTCGTCGGAATTGTCGTATTTCTCTCAATCAGTCTGGTCGCTACACCGCCCATTGTCTCGATAGAAAGGGAAAGAGGCGTTACGTCAAGCAGCAGAATTTCTCCTGCGCCGGCATCACCTGCCAGCTTACCTCCCTGAATGGAAGCGCCAAGCGCAACACATTCATCGGGATTAAGGCTCTTGTTCGGGTCATGGCCCGTCAGCTGTTTTACTTTCTCCTGTACCGCAGGAATACGGGTGGAACCGCCTACCAGCAATACCTTTCCGAGATCCGAGTTGGTCAGTCCTGCATCCTTCATCGCATTCTGAACCGGAATTGCCGTTCTTTCAATCAGATCATGTGTCAATTCATCGAATTTTGCCCTTGTCAGGTTCATATCAAAATGCTTAGGCCCCTCTGAGGTTGCCGTAATGAAAGGCAGATTGATATTGGTTGTTGTCGCGGAAGACAACTCTTTCTTCGCCTTCTCCGCCGCTTCCTTTAATCTCTGAAGCGCCATCTTATCTCCCGATAAATCAACGCCCTCCTGTGCCTTAAATTCTGCCAGCATCCAGTCGATGATCTTCTGATCAAAATCATCGCCGCCCAGACGGGTATCTCCGTTAGTCGCAAGAACTTCTATTACGCCGTCGCCAATCTCGATCAGGGAAACATCGAATGTACCGCCGCCCAGATCGTATACCATAATCTTCTGTTCTTTTTCATTATCCAGGCCATATGCCAGAGCTGCCGCCGTAGGCTCATTGATGATACGCTTTACATCCAGACCCGCAATCTTACCTGCATCCTTTGTTGCCTGTCTCTGCGCATCATTGAAATAAGCCGGCACCGTAATAACGGCTTCCGTTACTTTTTCACCAAGATAATTCTCTGCATCTGCTTTCAGTTTCTGAAGAATCATTGCGGAAATCTGCTGCGGAGAATATTTTTTGTCATCGATCGTACGTCCTCTGTCCGTACCCATATCCCTCTTAATGGATGCAATCGTCTTATCCGCATTGGTCACTGCCTGACGTTTTGCAGGCTCGCCGACAAGTCTTTCTCCATTCTTTGTAAACGCTACGACAGAGGGTGTCGTTCTCGCACCTTCCGTATTGGCGATAACGGTCGGTTTACCGCCTTCCATAACTGCTACACAGCTATTTGTTGTTCCTAAATCAATACCTATAATTTTGCTCATTGTAAAGCCCTCCTATAAAATTATATATCATCATTAATTGTTCTTAATTGTAACCTGATATGAATAAAATCTTCAAAGCCTCAGAAAAAGCTGCTGCTCTTTCAGTCCTTAACTACCGCCACCATGCTGTGCCGCACCACACCGTCACGATAGGTGTAGCCTCTCTGAAGCTCCTGTGCGATAATTCCTGCCTCGTATTCCTCACTTTCTACCTGCATGACCGCATTGTGGAACTCCGGATTGAATTCTTTTCCGACTGCCTCGATCGGCTTTACGTCAATCGACTCCAGCTCTGTCAGGATCTGCTTATAGATCTTCTCCATTCCCTGTACAAAAGCGTCTCCCTTCTCACTTTCCGGAACGGCCGCCAGTCCTCTTTCAAAATTATCCACAACCGGAAGGATTTTCTCGATAACGCTCTTTGCTCCTGTTTCAAACATTGCCGACTTTTCTTTTTCCGTACGCTTGCGGAAATTATCGAACTCGGCCATCTGACGTTTTACCCGGTCTTCCAGCTCGTCAACCTTCGTTTTCAGAGCATCCTGTTTCTTATCCGTTTTTTCTTTTTTCTTCTTCTCTTTCTTAACCGCCCTGGTATTTTCTCCGGCCGGCTCTTCCTGCGATTCGGTTTCCTCCTGATTCTCCGAAGAAGCGGTCTCCTGTGCCGTTTCCTCTTCCTGCCTGTTCGTCTCTTCCGTCAGGGGTTCATTTTCCGTTTTCTCTGTTTTCTCCATTTCTTTTTCCAATTCTTTCTCTGCCACAGTCTTCATCCCTTTCTTCCGCCATAATCTTTATCAGCTATTTTCTATACAAGTCATCCAACTGGCTTTTCAGCATTTTCAAATTGTGGACTACCTTTTCATAATCCATTCGCTTCGGGCCGATGATCCCGATCGTTCCTTTCATTCCCTCATCCAATTCGTAGGTGGCTGTCACGACACTGCAGTCGTTCATGCCCTGAATCGGCGTTTCATTTCCGATATAAACCTGTATTCCCGTATTTTCATCCGCCAGATTTTCCTGTACAAGTTCATTTAAAAACTGCTTTTCTTCGAACGTCGTAATCAGCTCGCTCGCCCTCTGATGATCGGAAAGCTCCGGATATTTGAAAAAATTTTTCGTTCCGCTCGTATAAATCTCCAGATCCTCATCGGCTTTAATCGCCTCTGCTACGGCATCGATCACATCTCCCACAATTTCGCTGTGGATTCCCGCCTGCTGTTTCATCGCCGCGATCATTCCAAGATTGATCTCTTCCAAAGAAAGTCCGTTCAAATGCGTATTCAGCAAAATATTTAATTTTAATAATGTTTCCTCATGCAGTTCTTCCGAAACAGGAAGAATGGAATTTTTAATTACGTTTCCTTCCACAACGATAACTGCCAGAATCTGATTTGCATCCACACGGGAAAGCTGAATAAACTTCAGTTTATTACGGTGATACTGCGGAGCCGAAATCATCGCCGCATACTCCGTATTATTAGCCAGAAGCTTTGCCGCCTGTTTTAAGAGATGATCCATTTTATCTTCTTTCTCAAGAAGCATCTCCTTCATCTCTTCCACTTCCCGCTCCTTCTCCTCCATCATCCTGTCTACATACAGCCTGTATCCTTTATCAGATGGAATGCGCCCGGCAGATGTATGGGGCTGCATGATATAACCAAGCTCTTCCAGATCTGCCATTTCGTTTCTGATGGTTGCGGAACTCAGATTCAAATCGGTATACTTGGAAATCGTTCTGCTTCCTACCGGTTCTCCCGTCTCCAGATAGTTCCGAATGATGGCCTGCAATATTTTATATTTTCTCTCATCCAACTGCATACCATTTTCTCCTATTGTTAGCACTCAACTCACTAGAGTGCTAACATCTTCTAGTGATAAGTTATCACTTCACTATTTAATTGTCAACATATCTGGAAGAAAAAATTATGAAAAAAATATTAAAAAAGCAATCAGTTCAAGTCCTTACCCAAACCAATTGCTTTTCTGTGCCGTCTTTACCGAATACAGATTCCTAAAAATTGAAATCGCCGCTCACTTCGTTATCGCTTTCCTTATTAATAACATAGTATACCTTGTTATCTTCGGGTTTCACATAAAGCTCAACGGTCTTAAAATCTGCCGGATTTCTCTGCAGATCGTATTCCCAGATATCTTTTGCGCTCTTAACCAGTTCTTCCGTCGTATGCGTATTGCCTCCGAACTGGATTTCAACGATTGCTTTCACCGCAGGTTTTCTGCCTGCTGTCTTCGCTGTTGTTTCTTTTGCTGTGCTTTTCTTTACCGCAGCCTTCTTTTCTGTGGAATTCTTTGTTCCGGGTTTTCTGCCCGGTTTCTTCTTTGTCTCTGCTTTAGGCGCTTCTGTCACTTCTGCTGCTTCCGGTTTTTTTACTTCTGCCATGAATTCTCCTCCCATGTATTCATACAAACTTTTTATTTATGCATCAATCATCTAGTCCAAAATTTTATCATCTACTGATTTATATAATACTTATATACTATCACCTGACTACAGAACAATTTTACTCCAAAGCATTCTTCCTTGTCAACTAACAAACTGTCATATATCCCCTGTTATTTCTGCTCATTTATATGCGAAATGCTGTAAAAATCAGGAAAAAACAAAATATATCAGCACGATGATTCCCAAAACAATGCGATACCAGCCAAATACCTTAAAATCGTGCTTCTTGATATAGCCCATCAGAAAACGGATCACAAGAATCGATACAAGGAATGCAACAATCATGCCGACGAACAGAATCGTCAACTCCATTCCCGTAAAAGTAAATCCGAACTTGACAATTTTTAACAAACTCGCTCCGAGCATAACCGGAATGGCAAGAAAGAACGTAAATTCCGCCGCAACCGTTCTGGATACTCCGATTAAAAGCGCACCGACGATTGTCGCACCGGACCTGGATGTTCCCGGAAAAATCGCGGCAATCAGCTGAAAAACACCGATCATTAACGCCGTCCGATAAGTAATCTGCTCCAGACTCGTAATATGAGGCCGCATATTTTTATTACGGTTCTCAATGATAATGAACGCTACGCCAAACACGATCAGCGCTGCCGCCACACACCATGGATTATAAAAAAGAGCATCAAAAACATCGTCGAAGGCAAGACCGATTACAGCCGCAGGAATGCAGGCCACAACAATTTTGAACCAGAGCGTGAAAATATCCTGTCTGATAAACGGCTTATTACGATTCTTCAGTTCAAACGGAAAAATTTTATCCCAGAAAAGAAGCACCACCGCCAGAATCGCTCCCAGCTGAATCACGACAAGAAACATTTCCCAGAATTCTTCCGATACATCCAGTGTCACGAACTCATTGAGCAGAATCATATGCCCCGTACTGCTGACCGGCAGCCATTCCGTAATCCCCTCCACAATCCCGAACAGGATCGCCTTTAAAATTTCTAACATGTTTCTCCCTCCAAAAATTCCAATAAATCGATATAGCAGTTTTCCGCATCCCGATAGCCTTCCTCATAAAGCGCCTCCAGTTTGGCCCGGTCCTTTTCGACCCGTCCCACATCGCTTTTATGCTTCGGCCGGATAACAAATGCTTTTCCCTGCTCTTTCAGTTCTTCCATATATTGTACAGTACCATTGTAGGCAATATGCCTTTCACGCATACGCTCATACACTTTCGGATAATGAAGATAACGCGCCCTTATCATGGCAAGCTCCGTCATTCCCGAAGGCTGTCTGACATACCCTTCCTCTTTTGTCATCACGACAACATTCTTCCCGTTTCCGTCTTTTATGGAACGTCTGATCGGAATGGAATCCGCGATGCCCCCGTCCAGATAAAGCCCGTCACCGATTCTGATATTTCTGGAAACAAGCGGCATGGAACTCGATGCCTGAACTGCCTTAATATCCCGGTGCATATTCTCAAGCCGTATGTATTCCGCTTCCCCCGTCACAATATTGGTAACGACGGCATACGCTTTGCCCGGATACCGGTCAAACGCATCGTAATCATAGGGATCAAGGTAATCCGGAATCAATCCGTAACACATATCCGCTCCAAACAGATTTCCCGTAAAAAGCAGACTTTCCACACTGCAATAGGCCTTCTGGCCAAGATATTCGACATTTGTGCGATACGCACGTTTCCGCTGCTTCGAGAGATAGCTGCACATACAGCAGGCTCCTGCTGACACACCATAACAGCTTGAAAAATCAATTTCCTTATCCAGAAAAAAATCCAGCACGCCGGCGGTATAAATACCCTTCA
The DNA here is from genome assembly GCA_937910785.1 of uncultured Lachnospiraceae bacterium. Taxonomy (GTDB): domain Bacteria; phylum Bacillota; class Clostridia; order Lachnospirales; family Lachnospiraceae; genus UBA3282. The sequence goes on from CALDLG010000210.1 coordinate 60,914, forward strand.
TACCGCCGCCTTCCAAAACAAGTCCAGCCTGATACATATTCCTTCCCCTTCTTTCCGCCAACCTGATATAAAACGCTTCCCTCAGTTCGAATATTTCTCCTTCACAAACTTTCGGAATGCTTCCAGCGAACGCTCCACCTTTTCCGTCTCGATACAGTATGCCAGCCTGAAATATCCGGGCGCTCCGAATGTATCGCCGGGTACGAGAACCAGATCATATGCCTTTGCCTTTTCACAGAAAACTTTCGCATCCTCCTCCAGCGCCTTCGGGAACATATAAAAGGTTCCTCCCGGCTTCACACATTCAAATCCAAGAGAAGTCAGTTCCCTATATAATATGTTGCAATTCGTTTCATATACGGATAAATCCGCCGTAAGATCCAATACTTCCGCCACCGCAAGCTGAATGATGGACGGCGGACAGTTATGTCCGGTTCCCCTCGAAATCTGCGCACACATATTCGTAATCAGCTCCGCATCGGTACATGCCGGATTCACTGCTACATAGCCGATTCTTTCTCCGGGAAGAGAAAGCGACTTGGAATAGGAATAACAGGACAGGGAATTGTTATAAAAACCGGAAACATACGGCGCATCCGTACCCTCAAACACGATCTCCCTGTACGGTTCATCGGAGATCAGGAAAATATCATGCCCATACTCTTTTTCCTTCGCTTCCATGATTTCGGCCAGCCTTCTGACAGTGTCTGTCGTATAAACGATACCGGAAGGGTTGTTCGGCGTATTGATCAGAACTGCCATAACCTTCTCTGTCAGCATCTCCTCAAACACATCGAAATTGATCTGGAAATCCTCCGTATTGGCAGGAACAACCTTTAAAACGGCCCCGCTCAGATTGATATAAGGCTGATATTCCGGAAAATAAGGCGCAAACGTCAGAACTTCGTCCCCAGGCTGTGTAACGCACCTGACCGCATGCGCAATGGCTCCCGCTGCGCCTGTCGTCATAAAGATATGATTTCCCGTGTAATGCATGCCAAAGCGCCCGTTCAATGACTGCGCAATCTTCTCCCGCACCGCCGGAATACCAAGGCTCTGACTGTATCCATGCAGTTCCATCGGATCATGATTCTGCAAAAGGTCTATCATAACATCCGTAAATTTCTGCGGTGTCGGAACCGATGGATTTCCGAGGCTGAAATCGAATACATTCTCATATCCGATCTGCGCGCCTCTTTCCGTCGCAAACTCCGACAGCTGTCTGATAACAGACTTCCCTTTTAACATATCTTTATATTTTTGTACAATCATACTGAAACCTTCCTCTCTGTTTATTCTTCATCATCCGCCCAGGCAAGCGCACATTTTACCGCCCTTTTCCAGCCCTTCAAAAGCGCTGCGCGCCGCCCTTCTTCCATGGATGCTTCAAACGTCCTGTCTAACTGCCAGTTGGCGCATATCTCTTCCCGGTCTTTCCAGTAACCAACCGCCAGACCTGCCAGATAAGCCGCTCCAAGAGCCGTTGTTTCAATACAGCTCGGCCTGTGCACCGTCTGTCCGATTATATCCGCCTGAAACTGCATCAGAAACTGATTGGCGCTTGCGCCGCCGTCTACTTTAAGCTCCTGCAGGGGCATGCCCGCATCCTCTTCCATCGCCTGTAACACATCCGCCGTCTGATAAGCGATGGATTCCAGCGTAGCTCTGATAAAATGTTCCTTTTCGCAGCCTCTTGTAATTCCTACGATCGTTCCTCTCGCATAGGGATTCCAGTAAGGCGCCCCCATTCCCGCAAAAGCGGGCACAACATATACGCCGTTCGTATCGGAAACGGCCCCGGCATATTTCTCCGAAAGCCCTGACTCTCTTATCATTCTCATGCTGTCGCGCAGCCACTGAACCGCCGCCCCGGCAACAAAAACGCTTCCCTCCAGCGCGTACTCCACCCGGTCTCCGACACCGGCCGCGATCGTTGTCAACAGTCCATGTCCGGAAGAAATGGCTTTTTCTCCTGTATGCATCAGCAAAAAGCAGCCTGTCCCATACGTATTTTTCACCTGTCCCGGCTCGAAACAGCACTGACCGAACAATGCCGACTGCTGGTCTCCCGCTGCCCCCGCGATCGGTACTTCGCCGCCCAGAATATCGGGCGTCGTTTTTCCGTAAAGACAGCTTGACGGCTTTACCTTCGGCATCATGCTCTCCGGAATGCCAAAAAGCGCAAGCAGCTCCTTATCCCAGCATAGCGTATGAATATTAAAAAGCATCGTCCTGGATGCGTTCGTATAATCCGTTACATGTACGGCGCCTTTAGTCAGATTATAGATCAGCCAGCTGTCAACCGTACCGAACAGAAGCTCTCCTGCTTCCCCCTTCGCTCTTGCCCCTTCCACATTGTCAAGAATCCAGGCAATCTTGCTGGCCGAAAAATAAGCATCGGGAATCAGCCCGGTCTTCTCTCTGATCATTTTCTCATATCCCTGCGCCTTCAGCGTGTCGATTACTTCCGCCGTACGCCTGCACTGCCACACGATCGCGTTATAAACCGGCTCTCCCGTCTTCTTATCCCATACGATTGTCGTTTCACGCTGATTGGTAATTCCGATTCCCGCAATATCCTTTGCGGATGCGCCGATATTCGCCATCGCCTCCGTCACAACCGCCATCTGTGATGCCCAGATTTCTCTCGGATTGTGCTCCACCCAGCCCGGCCGCGGATAGATCTGCGTAAACTCTTTCTGCGCCATGCTGCGGATCGCTCCTTTTTTATCAAAAAGAATACATCTTGAGCTCGTCGTCCCCTGATCCAGGGCCATGATATATTTCTGCATTAATCCCCCATTCCGCGGATACACCTGTCCGCAAAGCATTATATTATAGTATATAATATTTTTTTTCTTCTGTTAAGCCTCTTCCTATTTTTTTTAAATGTGGTACAATACTGCTTGTGTCTGCAAAACACAGATCATGCAAAAAACAGCAGACGTCCGTCAGGACGTATGGGAGGTATTCTTATGAGCATTACCGTTGTACTGGAACAAATGATTATCATTATGATCTTAATTGCCGTAGGCATCATTCTTTTCCGCAAAAAAATGCTGTCCGAGGATACCTCAAGACAGCTTTCCGGTCTGATCGTAAATATTACGAACCCCGCAGTTCTGATCTGCTCCGCCTTCGATGATTCTCCGAAGGTTCCGCTTCGGACTCTGGGGCTCAGTTTATGTGTTTTTCTTATTTCTTATGCCATACTGATTCTGTCCGCATGCCTGATTCCGCTGCTTCTCCGGGTTCCGGATCATGCCCGCTATTCCTATCGCATGCTGACTGTTTTCGGTAACGTGGGATTTATCGGCATCCCGCTGGCATCCGCCGTGCTCGGTTCCGGTTCCCTGATCTTTGTTTCCATCAATAACCTGATCTATAACATCCTCGTCTACACCTATGGACTTTCTACCCTGAAAAGGGCATCCGCAGCACAGAATCCGGACGCCGCGCCGCAGAAACCGGAAAGTATCCTGCACAAACTGATCAATGCGGGAACCATTTCCGCGGCTCTGACAATCCTTTTCTATCTTGGCGATTTCAACGTACCGGAAATCATCTCCGCTTCGCTGACACATGCAGGACGGACTACCACCTTTTTATCCATGCTGGTACTGGGCGTCTCGGTCGCGCAGATGGCCCCGAAGGAGATCTTTTCCCATCCGAAACTGTATGGCTTCACTCTGATCAGGCAGATTCTGCTGCCCGTCGGCTTTACCCTTCTTCTCGGCCTTTTTATAAAGGAGCCGCTGATCTTAAACACCACCGCCCTGATGCTGGCCGTTCCCGCAGGCAATATGCCGCTGATGCTCTCCAAACAGCTTCACGTGGAAGAATCGACGATCTCCCAGGGCATCATCCTGACGACACTTCTGAGCCTTCTGACGATTCCCGTTGTAACGCTTTTTATTGCATAAAATCTGTTTATACGATCTGTACCTTAATCATATTCGTCGTTCCGGATATACCGATCGGAACCCCCGATGTGATCACGGTCAGATCGCCCTTTTCCAACAGCTTCATCTTTTCAGCCGCCGCGATGGCCTTTTGAAACAGTTCAAAAACATCCTTCTCTTCCTTAATCAGTACCGGCGTCACACCCCATGTCAGATTGATCTGCCTGCATACTTTCTCCGTCGTCGCGCAGCCGATAATACTGCTCGCCGGTCTGTAGCCGGCTATCATTCTCGCTGATCTGCCGGACTTGGTAACGGTAACAATTGCTTTCGCATTCAGATCGAGTGCCGTCGTACAGGTCGCGTGACAGATCGCGTCGGTCACATCGGGGTTGGCTTTTCTGTCGTGGTTAAAGAAACGCTTCCGATAATCCACATCCTGCTCCGTACGCTCCGCAATTCTTACCATTGTTTTGACCGCTTCAACAGGATATGCGCCTGCCGCCGTCTCGCCGGAAAGCATGATCGCGCTCGTTCCGTCATAAACTGCGTTGGCAATATCGGTTGCCTCTGCCCTGGTCGGTCTCGGATTTTTAATCATGGATTCCAGCATCTGTGTCGCAGTAATCACCTGCTTCCCTACCTGATAAACCTTCTTAATGATTTTCTTCTGAATAACAGGAACCTCTTCATAGGGAATCTCAACGCCCATATCGCCTCTTGCGATCATAATGCCGTCGGATACCTCGATGATTTCATCGATATTTTCCACACCCTGCAGATTCTCAATCTTCGAAATGATCTTAATCTCTTCACCACCATTCTTATCGAGCAGTCTTCTCAGCTGCAGAATATCATCTTTACACTGTACAAAAGACGCCGCCACAAAATCCACGTCCTGCTCGATTCCAAACAGGATATCCTCCCTGTCCTTATCGCTTAAATAAGGCATGGAAAGATTCACATCCGGCACATTGATTCCTTTATTATTGGAAACAACACCGCCGTTGATAACGCGGCATACGATATTGGTTTTCTCAACCTTCTCCACCTTCATCTCGATCAGTCCGTCATCGATCAGCACCGTCATGCCCACTTCCAGATCTTCATAAAGACGCCCGTAGGTTACGGAAACCTTTTCTTCCGTTCCCTCCACGTCTTCCGATGTGAGGGTAAAAAGCTGCCCCTCCTGCAGGGTGATTTTTCCGTCTTTAAACTGCTTTACCCGTACTTCAGGGCCTTTGGTATCCAACAGAATCGCTACCGGTTTCTTCACTTCTTCCCGGATCTTCTTCACCATATCCATCCGTTTCTTATGTTCTTCGTATACGCCATGAGAGAAATTGCATCTCGCAACATTCATGCCTTCCAGCATCAGCTGACGCATGACCTCCTCATGATCCGTCGACGGTCCCAGTGTACATACGATTTTTGTTTTTCTCAATGTTTTACCCTCCTGCTGCATTCATTATTAATCATATCTTTTCAAATATGTTATGATTCTATACTTTCACCATTGTATCATAAATTGGGGTACTGCAAAATCCTTAAAAATCAACAGAATAAAAAAGATAAAAACAATAAAAACAAAACGGTAACAACATCCGATGATAACCAGAGCCCCGGACGGTGGAAGCGCCGGGGCTCTGATCTTTATATACTAAGGGATTCATGGATGGCTGATTTATTCCACATCCTGCAGGGCCTCGAAATCTTCTTCACCGGTCCGCACCTTTACCACCTTCATAACATGATAAACGAAAATTTTACCGTCTCCGATATGTCCGGTATAAAGCGCTTTCTTTGCCGCCGCAATCACCGTATCGACCGGAATCCTGCTGACAATCACTTCAACCTTCACCTTCGGGAGAAGCGTTGCGTCAACCTCCACACCGCGGTATACATCTCCGGAGCCTTTCTGAACGCCGCATCCCATGACCTGCGTCACTGTCATGCCGGTCACACCCAGATCGTTCATCGCCTTCTTCAAATGATCATATCTGGACAATTTGGCAATGACAACTACCTTATACATCCCTGCCGCTGCTGACGGATATTCCGCGATAACAGGAACAGCCGCGTCTTTCTGCACATTGGAAGCTTCTTCATAAATGTCCGTGCCCAGACTTGTATTTTCATTGACATCCATCATCATGGTATTGGAAATATCCATAATACTGAATCCTGCATATGCGGAAGTAAGTCCGTGCTCACACGAATCCAAACCGATAATTTCCTCTTCCTCACTGACGCGAAGCCCGAAAATGGCTTTTATCACCAGAAATGTAATCGTAATGGTAACCGCCGTCCATGCTGCCACCGCTGCAAAACCAAGAAACTGCAGGCCAAGCTGTTTCAAACCGCCGCCATAAAAAAGACCTATAATACTGTCATTTCCAGGCGCTGATGTCGTTGCAAAAAGTCCTGTCGCAATCGTACCCCAGATACCGTTCAGGCAATGTACCGCAACCGCGCCAACGGGATCATCGATATGCAGTTTATAATCCAGAAACCAGACACCGAATACAACCAACAGACCGGAAACCGCGCCAATGATCAGAGCGCCCGTTACATCCGTCACATCACAGGGCGCCGTAATCGCTACCAAACCGGCCAGGGAAGCGTTCAGACACATGGAAACGTCTGGCTTTCCATATTTTACCCAGGTAAATATCATACATACGACCGTCGCAATAGCAGGTGCCACCGTTGTCGTTACAAAAACGGAACCAAGCTGCTCCACGCTCGTACAGGCCGCTCCGTTAAATCCATACCAGCCGAGCCAGAGAATAAAAACACCAAGACATCCAATCGGGAGATTGTGTCCGGGAAACGCATTCACTTTCGTCCTTCCGTCTTTTTCCTTCGTAAATTTACCAATACGTGGTCCTAAAATTCCGGCACCGATCAGTGCGGAAATACCGCCTGTCATATGTATCGCACAGGACCCGGCAAAATCATGGAAACCAATCCGGGCAAGCCAGCCGCCTCCCCAGATCCAATGTGCCTCGATCGGGTAAATCAGCGCGGAAATCACTGCCGAATAAATACAATAGGATAAAAATTTCGTCCGCTCGGCCATTGCTCCGGAAACAATCGTAGCCGTCGTCGCACAGAATACAAGGTTGAACACAAAATTCGACCAGTCAAAACCCGCGTAATTCGTAAAAATATCGAATCCGGGTTTCCCGATCAGTCCGATCATGTCTTCCCCAAGAAGCAGGCCGAACCCGATCAGAATAAAAACAACCGTACCAATGCAGAAGTCCATCAGATTCTTCATCAGGATATTTCCCGCATTTTTGGCTCTGGTAAAACCGGTCTCCACCATCGCAAAGCCGGCCTGCATCCAGAATACCAGAGCGGCGCCGATCAGAAACCAGACGCCAAATACTTCGCCGTTCACAACACTCAAAATTTCTTCACTCATAGTTACTCCTCCTCACATAAAAAAATGTGGATACAATATGCGCCTTCCCGTAAGCGCCTTTGCTCCACATTTTTCTATCTATTCTATATAAGAAAAAAGATGCCACGAATTTCTTCACAGCACCTTTGCTCTTATGAAATGGATTGTAGCACCGGAGATTCCGGATGTCAATATCATTTCTGAAATTTTTCTAAATTTTCTGAATTTGTTCTAAATTATTTTTCTAAATTCTCTGATATTAATCAAATCTTTAAAACCATTTTCCTGTACTCCACTCCCTCCAGCTCAACATCCTCCTCACATACAAATCCAAGCTTCTCACACAATCTGCAGGACTTCTCATTGCCCTTCATCACCAGCGCCTGAAAGGAAGTAAAGCCAAGTTCTCTCCTGCCGTATTCAAGAATCGCCCGGCAGACCTCATAAGCGTAACCCTGCTTCTGCCATGGCACCCCTATCACAAAACCAAGTTCCGGCAGTGCAAAGCCCTCCCTCCAGCTGAGTCCGGCCCTGCCAATCACCTTTCCTTCCTTTTTTTCCAGAACCGTCCACATACCGTATCCGTAAAAACGATAGACATTTCTGATATAATCCTGAACATAGGCAGTTTCCTCATCCCTGTCGTCATACAGTCCTTCCATATATTCCGTAATGGACGGCTCCCTGTAAATTTCATAGAAGCTGTCTACATCATCTGTCGTTGTCTCCCTGATCATGCATCTGTCGGTTCTGAGAATCGTCCATGGCTGTCCGGTCAGCCTCAGATAAGCAAGCTCAAGCGATTCAAACTCAATTTCCCCGATTTGTTCTATTGCATACTCTGCCAGCATGAAATTTTCTTTCCGGTTATCCTCATGCAGATAAATGATGACCGGAAGCCCTTTCTCCCGGAAATGTCTCTGCCAGAACGCGCAGTCCGTCACATAAAGCGTTTCCCTCTCCGAAATTTCTTCCGTCATCTCCGGGGCATCCTCCGCATTCGCATCTTCATAAGGCATACCCGCCCGAAAAATAACGCTGCGCGCCTCACTGTCCGCGCTTTCCACCGACACCTGAATCCGCTTTTCTTCCAGCTCCCGCAGAAGCGTCTTCATATCATTCATAATCTCTGACTTTTTCCAGATAAATACAATCCGTTTCAGCATTCCGTACCTCTTGAAAATAATTTCTCTCAAACTTCTTTACCTTCTTCTCATTATCCTCTATTATTATATTAAAAAATCAGAAAGGAATCAAAAAGAATGGCACAAAATCCAATCGTTACTTTTACCATGAAAGACGGAGATATCATTAAGGCCGAATTATACCCTGAAATCGCACCCGTTTCCGTCAACAACTTTATCAGCCTGATTCAGAAAAATTTCTATGACGGACTGATCTTCCACCGGGTGATCAAAGGCTTTATGATACAGGGGGGCGACCCGGAAGGAAACGGAATGGGTGGTCCGGGGTATTCAATCCGCGGTGAATTCGCTCAGAACGGTTTTGCCAATGACCTGAAGCATACGGAAGGCGTCCTTTCCATGGCAAGGAGCATGCACCCCGATTCTGCGGGCAGCCAGTTCTTCATCATGCACAAGACGAGTCCCCATCTGGACGGCGCTTATGCGGCGTTTGGGAAAGTAATAGAAGGTATGGATGTGGTAAACCGTATCGCGGAATGTAAAACCGATTACGAGGACAGACCCCTTGAAAATCAGGTAATGCAGACCGTTACCGTTGAAACTTATGGTGTAGATTACCCGGAACCGGAGAAATGTTGAGCGAGGCTTTGCCTCGCTTTTTGCCTACTCCAAAAAACAACCGTTTATTGAACTAAACCGTTGCTTTTCTCCAATCATTTATGATTCATCATCTAAATATATCCTCTCAAAATAATTGTGCCTTTTAAATATAGTGACAAAACTTCTTTTATCATAATTTTGCATCTATTTCTGCTTTTTCGGGCATAACACAAATTGCTCCTTTTCTTGTTGTTACAATAGATGCAGCCGCATTTGCAAACAACAACATTTTCTCTAACTCTTTTTCCGTAAACCTTTCCACCCCATGTTCCAAAACATATCCTAAAACGCATGCGCAGAAAGCATCTCCTGCCCCTGTTGCATCAACAATCCTCTGATTTAAATACGGTCTGCCATACACCCTCTTCCTACCATGATATGCAATGCTTCCTTCTTTTCCCAAAGTAACATTAATTAACTTCACATTACTTCTTGTCCTGATTTTTTCGACGCCTGCATCGTAATCATCTTCACCTGTAAGCCAGAGAATCTCATTATCCGCAATCTTCAAAACATCACAGTTCTGAATACCATACCAGATTGCCTCCTTTGCCAGTTCCATATCTTTCCACAGCGGAGGCCGCAGATTAGGATCAAAAGAAATCAGCTTCCCGGCTTTTTTAGCACATGCAACCGCATATCTGGTAGCTGACGCAGAAGGCTCATCCGTCAGAGATAAAGAACCAAAATGAAAAATACGGCATCCCTCAATCAAAACTTCAGATACCTCATCTTTTCTCAACATTGTATCTGCCCCCGGTGAACGATAAAATGAGAAGTCTCTGTCGCCATCCTCCGTAATATGTACAAAAGCCAGTGTTGTATTGATCGAACTATCATATCGAAGCCCATCTCGTGAGATGCCCGCCGCATCTATCGTCTGCCCCAGCCTTCTTCCCAGAATATCGTCTCCAACTTTACCGATAAATGCAGTCTGATATCCCAATTTTGACAGCATGGACAGAACATTACATGGCGCTCCTCCCGGATTGGCTTCAAACAGTGGATTACCCTGCCCGCTATTCCCATTCTGTACAAAGTCAATCAACAGTTCCCCTAAAGCCACTACATCATATTTTTTCATTTAGTCCTCCAAAATCAAATAATTTTTTTTCAATCACTGTCATCCCATCATAAAAAATGATCCAATGCATAAGCCACTCCGGCTTCATTATTTGTCAATGTTACAAAATTGGCTTTCGCTTTTAACTCCTGTATTGCATTTCCCATTGCAATTCCAACACCTGCTGTCTCTATCATGGGAATATCCAGCTCATGATCACCTATTGCAATGATATTCTTTCTGCTGATCTTTAAAATAGCGCATAAGGATATGATCGCTTTTCCTTTATCAACGCATTTCGGAAATATTTCAAGATAATTTCCACTGGATCTGGCAATATCAAATTCCCGATTTTCCCACATTCCCATATCTGCCTGTATTTCATTTATTTTTTTTTCTTCGGCCGCTATCAGAAGTTTATTGGGACATATTCCATTTTTATCCCAATTTACTGACAGCTCATCTATACTCATAACATCCGGTTTATGTTTTATTATTCTAATTTCATTTTCAGCAAAACTGTCTATTCTGGTTACATACCATTGATATCCTTGAAAAATCCATAATGCAACCTTATACTTTTCTGCAATATTTTCATAAAGCTGCCTCATAACATTCGTCGACATAACTTCTTCTTTTACACATCTTCCGTCAACAATAATAAATGTTCCTGCGTTACATATTTTGATACAGTCTATTCCAAGCTGCTCCTCTATTTGCGACACCGCACAGGGCATTCTCCCGGAAACAAGTGCGATTTTTCTGCCTTTTTCATATTGCTTTCTGACAGCCCTTTTAACCTCAGGCATTATTTCTTTTGCATCATTCAGAAGTGTTCCGTCAATATCAATACAAACTAATTTACAGTTAATGCCACCGCGCACCTTTTCAATCATCCTCAGCATCTTTCCCACATTACTGCACTGAGCATGACTTTCCATGTCCAGTGCAGTTTAACATACAATGATAATAGTACATAATAAATCAACAAGAACGCTTAATCTTTAAGCAGAGCCATTCTGTCAGGATCGTCTGCAAATACTTCCTTTGCATTATCCTTGGTAACTACAACCGGAGGCAGCTCGTAAATCGGAACATCGATTACACCATTGCTTACTGTTACATCCGTTTCCGGCATTCCATTACCGCCTAAGAGACTGTCGATAATAGAAACTGTTTCTGCAACAAGCGCATTCGTCGGTTTTGCAATTGTTGAGTATTGTCTGCCTGACCATACCCACTCAACTGACTCATTTTCTGCATCCAGCCCTGATACTACCGGAATCGGCTGCCCTGCATTCTCACAGGAAGTAATGATTGCACGGGCAATACCATCGTTTGGCGAAAGAACACCGTCGATCTCAATATCTGAATAATTGCCCGCAAGGATGGCATCCATACGTGACTGTGCTTTGGAGTTATCCCAATCAGCCGTTGCGCATTGCGTAAAATCGGTCTGTCCTGATACAACTACTAACGTACCATCATCAATGAGCGGCTGAAGCACTGACATTGCGCCTGTAAAGAAATTCGGTGCATTAGGATCAGCCGGGCCGCCGCCAAAAAGCTCAATATTATAAGGTGCCTCACCCTTCAATTCCTCTAATCCCTGCAAAAGTGCCTGTGCCTGCAATTCGCCTGTTTGAATGCTGCCAAACTGTACTACACCATCAACCCCTGTCGTATTTTCCAAAAGCCTGTCATATCCGATCACATATACCCCTGCGTCCTTTGCTTTTTCGAGCACCGAACCAAGCTGGGAACCGTCAACAGGACCAACAACGATAACCTTTGCTCCGTTCTCAATCATAGACTCAATCTGCTGTTGCTGTTGCGGAACCTTCTGGTCAGCCGCCTGAATGATCGCTTCATAACCTGCAGCCTCAAGCTGTTCTTTAAACATAACTTCTGCTTCAGCCCAGTTCTGTGTTCCAAGCCACGGCAATGCTACGCCAACTACCTCGCCGCCTTCTGACGAATCGCTTGCAGATGAATCGTTTGCCGGCTCTGAATCCGTTTTCTCTGTTCCTGCAGTTTCAACCGTATTCGCTGCCGGCGCGGACTCCCCCGTTCCTCTTCCGCCGCCACAGCCTGTCAATACAGATACTGCGAGAGCTGTTGTCACCAACACTGATAATACTTTTTTTGATTTCATATCCATTACCTCCTGTTTTTCTTGTTATAAACATCAAAGGCCACCGCTGCCAAAAGCACAAAGCCCTTTATAACCTGCGTCTTATCTGCTCCAACCCCCATAAGCATTAGTCCGTTATTTAAAACCGCCATTACCAGACCGCCAACCATGGTTGCAATTACAGTTCCAACGCCGCCGGATACAGCAGCGCCGCCAATGAATACGGATGCAATGGCATCCATCTCCCATGAAGTTCCATCTGCGGGACCTGCAGCTGTCGAACGTCCTACGAACAATATACCTGCCACTGCCGCCAGAATTGACATATTGAGCATTGTGAGAAAATACGTTCTTTTTACATTTACGCCGGAAAGCTCTGCGGCTAACTTGTTTCCTCCCACTGCATAAACATGGCGCCCAAAAGATGTTCTTTCAGTGATCAAATGATATAAAATAATAAGCATTACAAGAATCAGGCCGGGAATTGGAAAACTCGTACCCGGTCTTCCACTTCCGAAAATCCATGTCATAAATCCGATAACTGCTGTTACAAGTCCGATACGGACTGCAACCGGCCAAAATTCCTCTTTTATGCCGGTAACATCCCCTGAATGAGTAAACTTTTTTAACTGGATTATGATATACACAACAATTGCAATAATTCCAAGCAATAAAGTTGAGTTATTCATTCCGGTAAAAGCAGGTCCCCATTCAGGCAGATAACCGGCACCAAACCATTTCAGTTCTGAGGGAACAGGGACCGAAATTGAGTTTGATACCCAAATAACACCGCCTCTGAATATCATCATGCCACCAAGCGTTGTGATGAATCCAGGAATGCCAAGTCTTGATAAGAAAAAACCTTGCCATGCTCCGGCGATCACACCAATTGCCAGTGCGACTAAAATTGCAACATACCATGGCAGGTTAAACTGGCGGGCGGTGATCGCCATCACCATGGAGGCAAAGCCTGCAACCGAACCCACCGACAAATCGATTTGTCCGATTACAATTACCATGAGCATTCCTAAAGCCAAAACTAATACATAAGCATTTCCCGATATTAAATTTTGAAAATTCGAGGAAGTAACCATCTTACCTCCCGATGCAATATTAAAAATTATGATTAGTGCTACCAGCGCTACTACCATCGTATATTGCCGAAGATCTTCACCAAGCACCTTTTTTACATATTTCATCTCTATCTCCTTTTAAACAGTTATTGTCATCTTCTTCATCAACACTTCCTGATTTGCCTCTTTCGCAGAAATCTCACCGGTAATTTTGCCTTCGAAAATTGTATAAATCCGATCCGCCATACCAAGAAGTTCCGGAAGTTCGGAAGACACCAGTATAATTGCTTTGCCCTGATCTGCAAGTTTATGGATAAGTTTGTAAATCTCATATTTTGCGCCAACATCTATACCTCTTGTAGGCTCATCCAGAATGAGAATGTCCGGTTCTGTAAACATCCACTTTGAAAGTACAACCTTCTGTTGATTTCCACCCGATAAAGTATTCACTCCAACGCCCACATCACTACATTTGGTTTTTAATGAAACCCTGTATTTTTCCGCAGCCGCCCTCTCCTTGTCGAAATCCAGCAGGCCTCTTGTTTTAATCTCATCAAGATTTGCTGAAACAGTGGTTTTTCTAATGCTGTCAAGAAGATTTAGTCCAAGCATTTTTCTGTCTTCCGGTACATACGCAATCTTATTCTTGATGGCATCCTGAACAGAATCTATTTTTACCTCTCTGTCATGGATTTTAATGGTTCCTCCCCTGAAAATTCCTATATTTTTTCCAAACAGGGATCTCATCAACTCCGTCCTGCCCGCTCCCATAAGACCAGCAAATCCAACAATTTCTCCGGCTCTGACATTGAACTTTGAATTCTTACACAGCATTTTCCCAGGGACTTTCGCGTCCTCAACATTCCAGTCCGAAACCTCAAGAACCACCTCTCCAATCTTCGGTGTATGCTCCGGATATCTGTTTTCAATCTCACGTCCAACCATAGCTTTGATAATTTTATTCTCATCAACTTTGCCAGCTTCAACCGCATATCCATCTACGGTCTGTCCGTCGCGGATTACTGTTACATAGTCAGAAACTGCCGCTATTTCATTCAGCTTATGTGAAATCATAATACAGGTAATTCCCTGCTTTTTAAGCCCAAGCATCAGATTCAGTAAATTTTCCGAATCTGATTCATTAAGTGAAGATGTCGGTTCATCTAAAATAAGCAGCTTAACATTTTTTGACAAAGCCTTTGCGATTTCAACAAGCTGCTGCTGCCCAACACCCAGATTTTTGATAATGGCATTCGGACTAATATGTAATCCTACTGCGTCTAACAGCTCTCTTGTTTTTTTTCGTTCTTTATCCCAATTGATAAGCCCTTTTTCCACTATCTCATTACCCATAAAAATATTTTCAGTAACAGACAATTCAGGAATCATCGTAAGCTCCTGATGAATAATAACGATTCCGGCCCGTTCAGATTCCTTGATATTTTTGAACGCCATTTCCTCACCCTGAAAAATGATACTGCCTTCATAACTGCCATGCGGATAAACCCCTGACAACACTTTCATCAAGGTGGATTTTCCAGCGCCGTTTTCGCCGCATATTGCATGTATAGAAGCCTCGGAAACTTCTAATGTTACATTAGAGAGTGCTTTGACGCCCGGAAAAGTTTTGGTAATATTTTTCATCTGCAAAATATGACCATTTCCCATTTAATCCTTTACCCCCTTCCTGCTTTTTATAATGTTGTGTTTTCTTCAGTAATCTTTAACTGTTCTCATTTTAAAAAAATTTTATAGTAATTTCTATTGCCGGATGTCATATGTTTTATGGTGACATTCGTCAAATTATTAAAGCGGCCTGCATATGACAAATGTCACTTGCAAACCGCTTTTATATATACTTAATATTTTGCCGCATCCTCATAACCGGGCAAAGAATAAGACCAGATTGTTTACTGACTTAAAAAACTTCTAATGCGTTTTTCTATCATTTGAAGTCCGATTTTTGAGTCCATTCCACTTTCTATAATATCATCAATACCCGCATCAATAATCTCCTTAACCGATGCTATATCTCTAAAATTATAATCCGGTTCGGCATTATCCATAATATATGTGATAAGCTCTATAT